>JAFXCT010000123.1 GCA_017521365.1 Clostridia bacterium | reverse complement strand
TATCAACAGCCTCAAGCACAGCGCAAAGGCAGACGAGGAAGGTTTTGTTATCCTGCGGCTTCTTGCCGGGCTTGAAGAGGTTTTTGCCGTAGTTGGTGGAAAGCGACCAGTTGTTGTGCTTGCCGCTGCCGTTAACGCCTGTAAAGGGCTTTTCGTGAAGCAGGCAGGCAAGGCCGTGCTTGTCGGCAACCTTCTTCATTATTTCCATTGTGAGCTGGTTGTGGTCGGCGGCAATGTTTGCCGTTGCAAAAACGGGTGCAAGCTCGTGCTGAGCAGGTGCAGCCTCGTTGTGCTCGGTCTTTGCGTAAACGCCGAGCTTCCACAGCTCCTCGTTGAGCTCCTGCATAAACGCCATAACTCTGGGCTTGATTACGCCGAAATAGTGGTCGTCAAGCTCCTGACCCTTGGGCGGCTTTGCACCGAAAAGCGTTCTGCCCGTGATTACAAGGTCACGGCGTTTTTTGTATGTTTCCTTATCGACAAGGAAGTATTCCTGCTCGGGGCCGACGGTTGTGTTAACTCTCGTAACCTGGTCGTCGCCCATTAATTTAAGCAGACGTACAGCCTTTGCGTTTACTGCCTCCATTGAACGCAGGAGCGGAGTTTTTTTGTCCAGCACCTCGCCGCCGAAGGAGCAGAAGATAGTAGGTATGCAAAGAGAGTCGTCCTTGATAAAAGCGTATGAGGTCGGGTCCCAGGCAGTATAGCCTCTTGCCTCGAAGGTTTCACGAAGACCGCCCGAGGGGAAAGAGGAGGCATCGGGCTCACCCTTGATGAGCTCCTTGCCCGAAAACTCCATTATAACCCTGCCGTCAGGCTGGGGGGTAAGAAAGCTGTCGTGCTTTTCCGCCGTGATACCCGTAAGGGGCTGGAACCAGTGCGTGTAGTGGGTTGCGCCCTGCTCAATTGCCCAGTCCTTCATAGCGGCGGCAACTGCGTTTGCAACCGTAATGTCGAGCGCCTTGCCCTCTTCAATGGTTTTGTGGAGCGATTTGTAAATTTCTCTTGGCAGACGTGCACTCATAACGTCGTCGTTGAATACAAGACTGCCGAAAATTTCGGGTACATCTCTCATCGCGAAGCACCATACCTTTCCTTTGTTCTTAACGAACCGAAAATACATAAATATACATTGTCTATATTAGCACAAAGTAATCCGCTTTTCAATCAGTTAAAAAAAATTCGTCGGATATGCAACATTACCCGACGAAGAGAAGATGAGATTTATTTATTTTATATAAATTAGTGAATGATGAATAGTGAATAATGAATAATTGATGGCGGGACACCCGCACCCGAATTATATTATATTGGGTAAGGGCGTAGCCCTTCCTTTATTATTCATTATTCATCAGCGTATGCGACTTCATTATTCATTTTTCATTTGCAGTTTGTCCCCGACAAACTGTACTTATCTCTTTTTCCTATATGCCACTACCCCCGTCAAAATTTCTGCGACATAAACCAGCATAAATCCGCCGTGAATGACAAGGTTTTTGTTGTCGGTGCGCTGTCTTATTTGGTCAACGGTATAGGTGGTTACAGGCATACCGTTTTCGCTGTCACTCCACGCAATTTCAACAACGCTTTCGTTCATATGAGAATACCTGAAAACCTCTTCGTCGTTGTAGTAAAATACTTCTTCGTTTTCTTTGAGAATATCCTGCCATTCCTGCTCAGGGTCCGTTATATTGTCATCGGGCAATTCTTCGTATTCGTTTATGCTTTGCGTAGCAGCTTCTTCGTGGGCTTCATAGAAGAATCCGTAGTAGGTGCTGCTGTAGGGAACAGGTGTTTCAATATATTCTTTGAACTCTTCGACGGTTTTGTGCACCGTGCCTTTTGCAAAATGATATACAGGTATGTTGACGTAAACTGCCGAATGAATTAAGGCTGTGAGCAGTAGCGCAACGACTGTTATAACGGAAATTTTTATTTTCAGCGTATCTTTTCTGACTGTATTTTCACTCAGCTTTATTTTGCCTTTTCTTGCGAGTATAACTCTGCCTACCCACGAAATAAAAACAGCCGCAACGGCGAGAATCAGCAGGAAAACAAGGGCATAGCCCAGCCATTCACCTTCGTCTATTCCCACGTAAACTCCGCCCAGTAGAAGCGGCAGAGTTACCGTGAACAGGGTGACGATAACCGCACAAACGACGGCGATAGTTTTGCATAGCCGTTGCTTATGATTTGTTAGCTTTTCTTCGTCAAAATCATCTGCTTTAACTGCCGAAAAAGCGGCAACGGCAAAGCAGGCTTCGCTGATTGCGGCGGCAAGGTAGAAGATACAGCCAACGAAAAAGCCGAGGCTTGAGCGCAGCAGGGCAGAGTTGCAAATCATAGCCGCAATAAGTCCGACAGCCGCTATGCCCGAAGCTATTATACTGCGTATTTTCAGCTTCGTTGCATTGGATTCCAGCAGGCGGTCAAGCTGTTTTTGCGTTTTAACTGCAACGGTTTCCTCCGTCTGCCTTGCGGTTGCTTTTTCACCACGCAAAAGCTCGTCGGACGTAACACCGAAAATTTCCGCAAGTACGGGTATGAGCGTTAAATCGGGCGCACATTCGTCCCTTTCCCAACGGCTTACCGCCTTGTCGGAAACGTTCAGCTTTTCCGCAAGCTCCTTTTGCGTCATTCCGTTGGCCTTTCTTAAAACGGCAATAAAGCCGCCTATTGTTCTGCGTTCCATAATTCAATCCTCCTGTCACCCTTATTCTACAAAACCGACAGTAAAAAGTACAGCCCTTATTCCGTCAATCACTATCGCAAAGTGAGAAAACGGTGTTTTAATGATATCAGAAACCGAAAACAGGTGCAATGAAAAATAAAAGTAATGTCACAATTCAACTTTTGTTGAAATAATTTAATGTTTACAAAAAATATTGTGTATGCTATATTTACACCAAGTGTTTTTTACAAGAAAAATTTTACAGTACACACGGAGGAAAAACGGTGAAAAACAAAGCTTCCTCACTGCGCCGGAACCTGATAGGCGACAAGGCGTTTTACTCTCGGGTTCTGACAATAGTTGTTCCCATAATTATCCAGAATACAATAACTAACGTAGTCAGCCTGCTCGATAACGTAATGGTCGGCAGGGTGGGCACGCTTGAAATGTCCGCCGTTGCAATTGACAACCAGCTTTTGTTTGTCTTTTCGCTGTGCATTTTTGGCGGTATGGCAGGTGCCGGCATTTTTGCAACGCAGTTTGCCGGTGCAAGCGACCACACGGGTGTGCGCAACTGCTTCAGGGTAAAGCTGATGGTCGGCTTCTTTATGCTTGCCGCCGCTTTCACGCTGTTTCTTGCCCTGCCCGACAAGCTCATTTCGCTTTACCTTGCCGAGGATACCGACCCTGCGGACGCTGCGGCAACGCTCGGTTTTGCGCTCGACTATCTTCGCCTTATGCTTGTGGGTCTTGTGCCCTTCACGGTTTCGCAGGCGTATGCAAGCACCCTGCGTGAGGTTGGCGAAACCCGTTTGCCTATGATTTCAAGCGTTGTTGCAATTGCTGTAAACCTTGTTTTCAACTACCTGCTCATCTTCGGCAAATTCGGCTTCCCGAGGCTCGATGTGGCGGGTGCGGCAATAGCAACGGTGCTTTCCCGTTTCGTGGAGGCGGTTATAATCGTTGCCTTTACGCACAGAAATTCACGCCGTTTCCCGTTTATCAAGGGCAGCTACGGCAGCATCAAGGTTCCGGCGGCACTTATGCGTGATATTATGAAACGTGGTATGCCCCTGCTTGTCAACGAGTTTCTCTGGTCGGCAGGTATGGCTACGCTTTCGCAGTGCTATTCCGTAAGAGGTCTTGAGGTTGTTGCGGCTGTCAATATTTCAACTACGGTAGCAAACCTTTTCAACGTTGTTTTCCTTTCAATGGGTAATGCCGTTGCAATTATGGTCGGTCAGAATCTCGGTGCAAACGAAATCGAAAAAGCCAAGCAGACCGCATGGAGAATTATTACCGCTACGGTTGCGGCAAGTGTGGTTATGGGCGGCATAATGGCGGTGTGTGCACCGTTCATTCCACAGATTTACAATACAGAGGACTCCGTTCGTGAAATGGCAAAGCAGCTGCTTCTTATCGGTGCGTTTATGATGCCTATACTTTCCTTTACACACGACTGCTACTTCACAATGCGCTCGGGCGGTAAAACGGGTATAGTTTTCGCCTTTGACAGTGGCTTTACCTGGGGTATCGTCGTGCCGTTTGCCTTCGTTCTGGCGAATTTCACCGCCGTGCCGATTATTCCGCTTTACTTTGCCGTGCAGTCGCTTGAAATTATAAAAGGCATAGTGGGCTTTATATTGGTTAAAAAGGGTGTTTGGGTGCGGAATATAATAAATGAATAATGAATGATGAATAATGAAAAATGAAAAATGAATAATTTGGTGGTGAGGGCGAAGCCCGCCCGCAATTTTGCACTTTGCACTTTGCATTCTGCACTAACAAAAAGGTCCTGCTCATTTGAGCAGGACCGCTTTTTGTTTATTTGTCGCCTTTGGATTTCTTTGCGTTGTCGTACTCTTCTGCCTTAAATACGTAATCCTTGCCGGGAAGAATTGCGTTGAGCAGGATACCTGCGATAGAGGCAACTGCAAGACCGGAAAGAGTGATAGCAGCTGAGCCGACGTTGAAGCTGATACCGCCGGACATACCGAGGGCCGCAACGAGGATGACTGCGGCAACGATAAGGTTGCGGCTCTTTGTGAAGTCAACCTTGTTTTCAACAACGTTGCGTACACCTATAGCGGAAATCATACCGTAAAGCACGAAGGAGATACCGCCGATAACCGCTGTGGGTATGAGGTTGATGAGTGCTGCTACCTTCGGGGAGAAGGAGAGGAGAATTGCAACGATGGCTGCAATGCGGACAACCTTGGGGTCGTAAACCTTTGTAAGAGCGAGAACACCCGTGTTTTCGCCGTAGGTTGTGTTTGCGGGGCCGCCGAAGAGAGAGGAGAAGGTTGTTGCAAGACCGTCGCCGACGAGAGTCTTTTTCAGGCCGGGGTCAGCAAGGAAGTTTCTGCCCGTTGTTGCGCTGATAGCGCTGATGTCGCCGATGTGCTCCATCATTGTTGCAAGCGAAATCGGAACAATTGCAATAATTGCGCTGATAATTTTGGACTTGTCGGGAACGTTGCCGAAAACAATGCCGCCCTTCTGAATCGGGAAGCCAATCCAGGCAGCGTCCTTGAGAGCCTGGATTTTGCCTGCATCAAATACGGGAGTATCGCCTACGTTGTGCATAATAACCGCAACGACACAGGAAACGATGATACCGAGGAGAATGGGAACGATTTTGCTCATACCCTTGCCCCAGATGTTGAAGATAATAACGGTTGCAAGAGCAATGAAGGCGAGAAGCCAGTTTGTTTCGCAGTTGGAAACAGCGCTGCCTGCAAGACCCAGACCGATTGCAATAATAATCGGGCCTGTGACAACAGGCGGGAAGTATTTCATAATCTTTGCGGAATCAAAGATTGCAAAAAGAACTGCAAGTACGAGGTAAACAAGACCTGCTACGGCAACACCAAGGCAGGCATATGGAAGCATAGACTTATCAATAAGCGTTTCGCCTGCTTCGTTTGTGTAGTTTGTAACTGCGGCGTAACCGCCAAGGAAAGCGAAGGACGAACCGAGGAAGGCAGGAACCTTACCCTTGGTTACGAGGTGGAAGAACAGAGTACCCAGACCTGCCATAAGCAGGGTGGTTGCAATGTCAAGACCCGTGAGCAGCGGAACAAGTACCGTTGCGCCGAACATAGCAAAGGTGTGCTGGAAGCCGAGGATGAGCATCTTGGGGACGCCGAGCTGTTTTGCGTCGTAAATAGGCTCGCTGCCTACTGCGACTTTTTCTTTTTTAGCCATTTTTTTACCTCCGTTGTGTGTTTAAACCGAAATAAATACATATTTCGCTCTTGTTTTTATTTTATACTTTCACACGGCAATGTCAAGCGCAAATAAAGAAAAAAATCTTACCGCAGCCAGTACGGTAAGATTTCATCTTATGCTTTTTAAGTT
>JAFXCT010000122.1 GCA_017521365.1 Clostridia bacterium | reverse complement strand
CTTTTCTGTCAACAATTTTATCTAAGTTATTTTACCATACTTCCACGGTACAGGCAAGTGTTTTTTACAACAAGGTTTTATTGTGCCGTTTGTGCAAATTGCAACGAACTGCACAAATATATTGATAAAAATATTATAAACATACATATAAATACTTGACATACCCTCTTAAAAGTTATAATATACAATATGTAGTGCATAAAAGGGGTATTAGTGCTTCGATACCGCCTTTTTCGCCTGCCGCTTCTGCGGAACACAAGCCGATTTTTCATTCCGCATACAGCGCCGATAAATTTTATTGAACTGTTATTAAAACACAAAAATCACAATCAAGGAGGTGCCAACAGTTTGAATCCTATACTTGCAATCGCACTTATAGTTATCGCCTTCGCAGTAGGAAGCGTTGTTTTCTTCTTCGTCGGCGGTTTACATAGGCGTAAGGTTGCCGAAGCCCAGATAGGCTCGGCAGAACAGGAAGCAGCCCGCATAGTCAACGATGCACTTGCACAGGCTGAATCCAAAAAGAAAGAAGCAATTCTTGAAGCAAGAGACACAATTCACAAAGAGCGTACAGCGGCCGAAAACGAGCTGCGTGAAAGACGCTCCGAGGTTCAGAAGCAGGAACGCCGCAATATGCAGCGTGAAGAGCTGCTCGACAAAAAAGCTGACAACCTCGACAAGAAGGACGAAGTTCTCAACGGCAAAATCAAGGCAGCTGACGCAAAGCTCGAAGAAATTGAGGCTATCAAGCGCAGCCAGTTTGAAATGCTTGAAAGAATTTCAAACTTCACCAAGGACCAGGCAAGAGATTACCTTCTCAAGTCACTTGAGGAAGACCTCACCAGAGAAAAGGCACACAAGGTACTCGAATTTGAGCAGAAGCTGCGTGACGAGTCCGACAATATGGCACGTGAAATCGTTTCCACAGCAATCCAGCGCTGCGCCGCAGAGCAGGTTGCCGAGGCTACAGTTTCCGTTGTTGCCCTGCCCAACGACGAAATGAAGGGCAGAATCATCGGCCGTGAGGGTCGTAACATACGCACCCTCGAAACAATTACGGGCGTTGACCTTATTATCGACGACACACCCGAAGCAATCACACTTTCAAGCTTTGACCCCGTTCGCAGAGAGGTCGCAAGACTCACTCTCGAAAAGCTCATTTCCGACGGCAGAATTCACCCTGCCCGCATTGAGGAAATGCACGAAAAGGCACGCAAAGAGGTTGAGCACACAATCAAACAGGCAGGTGAAAGAGCCGTTCTCGACGCAGGTGTCAACGGTATTCATCCCGAGCTTGTCAAAATTCTCGGCCGCCTGAGATACCGCACCAGCTACGGTCAGAACGTTCTTAACCACTCGCTTGAGGTTTCCTACCTTGCAGGTCTTATGGCTGCCGAAATCGGCGCAGACGTCAAGCTTGCAAAGCGTGCAGGCCTTCTCCACGATATAGGTAAGGCTCTCGACCACGAGCTTGACGGCTCTCACATCGAGCTCGGCGTTGAATACGCACGCAAGTACAAGGAAAACGAAAAGGTTGTCCACGCTATCCACGCTCACCACGGTGATATCGAAGCAAAGACAATCGTTGCCTGCCTCGTTCAGGCGGCAGACGCAATCTCCGCAGCACGTCCCGGTGCAAGAAGAGAGAACGTACAGAACTACATCAAGCGTCTTGAAAAGCTTGAGGAAATCTCCAACTCCTTCAACGGTGTTGAGCGTTCCTTCGCTATTCAGGCAGGCCGTGAGGTTCGCATCATGGTCAAGCCCGACATCATCACAGACGACAAGATGGTACTGCTCGCAAGAGATATTGTTACCAAGATTGAGGAGGAACTCGAATATCCGGGTCAGATCAAGGTCAACATTATCCGTGAAAACAGAGCAACTGACTACGCTAAATAATTTTTCCGAAAGCTCACCTTTGGTGGGCTTTCTTTTTTTATGTACGTTCCTCGACTTCAACAAAAACACGGTGTTCTGCGGCTCGTAAAAACACCGTGCTTAATCGTTTGAGGAAAGGTTTGAGTCAGTTTTAAGCTGCGTCTTCCAAACTCTCGTAAAGCCCTGTTGCCGTATCGAGCATCGTATCGGCAAAAATTGCGTAGCCCTGCTGCGGGTCGTTGACAAAAACGTGTGTCACTGCACCGACAAGCATTCCGTTCTGAACTATGGGGCTTCCGCTCATACCCTGAACTATACCGCCTGTTTTTTCAAGCAATTCTTCATCGGTTACTTTGATTACCATATTCTTCTCTTCGTCATTTACCCTGTGAATCTTTGTTATTTCAATATCGTAGTACTTCGGCTTTGTGCCGTTTACCGTTGAAATAACCTGAGCCTTACCCGTAACTACCTCGTCACTGAGAGCAACCGGAATTCTGTCGGATTTTTCGGGGAGCTTATTCAGCACACCGTATACACCTTTCGAGCCGTTTATATACAGCTCACCCAGCACTCCCGTAGAGAAAACGCCGCACAATTCACCCGGCGTTCCGGATGTTCCTTTAACACAGCCACGGATTGTTGCACCCAATATATCACCTGTACGAAGTGGCATTATATCGCCCGTATCAGCATCGCATATTGCGTGGCCGAGCCCTGCAAACACACCGGTGTCGCTGTCAACAAAGGTTATCGTACCGACACCTGCCGTTGAATCGCGCACCCAGAGCCCGATTTTATATCTGCCGTCTGCCGACTGTCTTACAGGAAGCAGACTGACTGTTTTGTGCTTACCGTCTCTTGTAAGCTCTACGGTCAGCTCCTTGCCGCCGCAGTTCTCAACAAGCTGTGTTATTTCTTGGTTGGAGGTTACCGTTGCGCCGTTGATTCTGATTATAATGTCACCTTGCTTTATGCCTGCTTTTTTTGCAGGGTGTGCAGTACCGCTCTTTGTCGGAACGGAGCCCACAGCCGTTACAAGAACGCCGGAAGTAAAAATTCTGAGTCCGAAGGGTGTACCGCCGAGCGTAACATAGCGGCGGTTCACGACCCTGACGGTCGAGTTTTTGACCGGAACGACGTTAAAAAGCTTTATCTGTGCCGGATACACCTTGGAAAGAGAACCCGCTGAAACAGCCGTTCCGCCCTCGCAGACGCAGTTGAAAAACGGGTTGCCGGTGTCTGCGGAATATGTGTCCTGAGCTATAATTGAATCGGGAACATAAGCCGTACCGTAACAGATAAACGCAAAAACAAAGGTACATATCAAAGCCATAAAAGCGCTTACAGCCTTAATTGCCTTTCGCATATCTCACCTCCAAAAAAGGAGAAATGAGCCGCAGATATACTTTATGCGAAAACCGCCGAAATACAAAAGGAAAAATTTGATTAAAAATGAATACCGCATTTCAGTATTATTTCGTGTCTGTAATACCAATACTCTCTCCATACGGAGGGATGATATGCAGTTCAGCAAGGTGGAAATCTGCGGAGTAAACACCGCAAAATTAAAGGTATTAAAAGAAAGTGAAAAGAGAGTTCTGCTCGAAAAAGCCCGAAGCGGCGACACGGCGGCACGTGAAGAGCTTGTCAACGGCAATTTAAGGCTCGTGCTCAGCGTAATTCAGCGTTTTTCAAACAGGAACGAAAATATGGACGACCTTTTTCAGGTTGGCTGCATAGGGCTTATAAAATCAATAGATAATTTCGATATTTCACAGCCCGTGCGGTTTTCAACCTATGCCGTGCCGATGATTGCAGGAGAGGTACGCAGATATCTGCGTGACAACAACCCCGTAAGGGTCAGCCGTTCAATGCGCGACACCGCCTACCACGCAATTCAGGCAAAGGAAAAGCTGGTAAACGATTTAGGCAGAGAGCCGACAATAAACGAAATCGCCGAAGAGATGAAGCTGAAAAAGGAAGATGTCGTAATCGCCCTTGAAGCCATTGTTGACCCCGTTTCACTTTATGAACCCGTTTACAACGACGGCGGCGACACGATTTACGTTATGGATCAGATTGGTGACGGCGGCAACGACGAGGGCTGGATTGACGAAATTTTAATCCGCCAGTCGATTGAGGATTTGTCGCCGAGAGAAAAACGCATACTATCTCTTCGCTTTATGCGCGGGCTTACGCAGATTGAGGTAGCCGAGGAAATCGGCATATCCCAGGCACAGGTAAGCCGCCTTGAAAAAGGTGCTCTTACAAAAATAAGAAACCACGAGTAAGCACAAAAAAGGAACAGCTTTGCGTTGCACAAGGCTGTTCCTTTTATTATTTATCAATTATACGTTTGCGGTCATTTCTGCTTCAACCGCTCTTCTTGCGGCAAGCTCGTCAACGATTCTCTGCTTCTCCTTGCCCGAAATCTTATAGAAGAACATCGGGATTGAGCACAGCAGCATACTCACACCGGGAACGATTGAAACGAGCGAGAACATTGCAAAGTTCTGCGTTCTCGTAAGCTCCGTTGCGGCAACTACGACCTCACTGCTGAGCATCATTGAGGGGTCAATGTCGATGAACATATACATCAGAATAATTCCGCTTGTGGCAAGTGCGTTGCCCAGCTTATTTACAAAGCCCTGGCAGGCTGAGCCCAGACCGTTGTCACGGAAGCCCGTTTTAAGCTCAAGGTAGTCAAGGCAGTCGCCAATCATAGCGTTGGAAACAACGTTGAGAACACCGAGAGGAATGCAGGAAATAAGAATAAACGGAATACAGATGTAAAGGTTAGCGGTAAACCAGCCGATAAGCGTTGTGAAAATGCTTGCAACAAAGCCCGCAAGACAGGTTGTAATAACGATTTTTTTGTAATCGAATTTTCTCATAAGCTTGGGCATAAGAAGCATTGCGCCGAACATACCGACGATGGCGCAAACCTGGAAAATCGTCTTTACGGACGAAACGCTCTGCGAAATATACTTCGTTCTGTCGGCAAGGCTCATATCGGGTGTGAGCTCGGGACCGATGTAGAAAGCGTATCTTGCAACGTGAACGGCAGCAGCCTGCACCATATATCTGCCGCTGGAGAGAACGCCCATTGCAACAACGAGCATAAGCGGCTTACAGGTAAAGATTCTCTTAAGGCTTGAGGGCTCGCCGGGCTGACGCTGCTTTACGGGCGGAATAACACGCTCGTTTATGTGGCGGTAGCAGTTGCCGTACATTACGGTACCGATTACAACGGCAACAAGTGCAATTATGAAATAGCGCTGTTTTTCGTATTCAAGACCCGTTGTGCCCAGAAGCGTGGGAAGGGTGAAGCCTGCAACGAGGAACAGCACCTCCGGCAGTGCCGAACCGATACCGTTGAGGTTTTTGGTGTAGGAAATAACGTAGCCTCTTTCCTCTGCGCTTGGGGTCATAAGGTTGGGCAGACCCCAGAACGGAACGTCCGCCATTGTATACGCCATACCCCACAGAATGTAGGTTACTGCGGCATAAATCATAAGCGAGGTTGTGCTCATATCCGGCGCATAGTACATAAGCAGGGTAAGCACGGCAATGGGAGGCACGGCGTAAAGAATATACTTCTTCATTTTGCCGAGCTTCGTGGGCTCTCTGCGGTCGGCAATCATACCCATAAGCGGGTCGTTGATAGCGTCCCATATTCTTGCACCGAGCATAAGTATAAGAACAAAAGTGAGGGGAAGCTGTAAAACGTTTACGTAGTAGTCGCTGATGTAGCTGGACATCATAGCGTAAATCATACCCTGACCCATAGCACCTATTGCGAACATATTGAGTTCTTTTTTCGGTACTACATAGCCTTCTCTTTTAGCCATATAAGTTCATCCTTTCAGATTTGAATTACAGTCCCTGCGGATTGTTCTTCTGCCAGTTCCAGGAGTCGGCACACATTTCATCAATGCCGAACTTTGCTTCCCAGCCAAGCTCTGCCTTTGCCTTGGAGGGGTCGGAATAGCAGGTTGCAATATCGCCGTCTCTTCTTGGACCGATGACGTACTTAATCTCAACGCCGCTTGCTTTCTCGAAAGCCTTTACAACGTCAAGCACGCTGTAGCCGTTGCCCGTGCCGAGGTTATAAACGTTACAGCCCGTGCCCGAGCAAGCCTTTTTGACGGCACAGAGGTGACCCTGAGCGAGGTCAACAACGTGAATGTAATCGCGTACACCCGTACCGTCGTGTGTCGGGTAATCGTCGCCGAATACGCCGAGATGGTCTAACTTACCGATGGCAACCTGTGTAATATAGGGCATAAGGTTGTTCGGAATACCGTTGGGGTCTTCGCCTATAAGACCCGACTTGTGTGCGCCGATTGGGTTGAAGTAACGGAGAATTACAACGCTCCACTCGTTATCTGACTTGTAAAGGTCAGAAAGTACGGTTTCGATATAGAGCTTTGTCGTGCCGTAGGGGTTAGTCGTGCCGCCTGCAGGCATATCCTCACGAAGGGGTGAGGGATTGTTGCTGCCGTAAACGGTAGCGGACGAGCTGAAAACGATTTTCTTACAGCCTGCGTCACGCATAGCCTGGCAAAGTGTTACCGTGCCGCCGATGTTGTTTTCGTAATACTCAAGGGGCTTGCGGCAGCTTTCGCCGACAGCCTTAAGACCGGCAAAGTGAATAACCGCTTCAATATCGTTTTCGGCAAAGACTTTGTCAAGACCTGCCTTGTCGCGGATGTCACATTCATAAAATTTAAAATCGCCGCCTGAAATTTTTTTGATTCTATTCAGCGCTTCGGGCTTGCTGTTATAGAAGTTATCGAGTATAATAACGTCATAGCCCTCTTTGATAAGCTCAATTGAGGTGTGCGAGCCGATATAGCCTGCACCGCCCGTTACAAGAATTGCCATAAGAATTACCTCCGTATTAATTTGGTAATTAATTATTATTGAGTTTATATTATATAACTAAAATATGAATAAGTAAAGTTTTTTATAAAAACAGGAGTTGAATTATGCAGAATTTATCCGACGCTTCGGTTGTAAAGGATTTGCTCAGCCGCCACGGCTTTAAATTTTCAAAGGCACTGGGTCAGAATTTCCTGATTAACCCCACCGTCTGCCCCAGAATGGCAGAGGTCTGCGGCGCCGATGAAAGCACGGGCGTTATCGAGGTCGGCCCCGGCTTCGGCGTGCTCACGGCAGAGCTTGCAAAAAAAGCAAAAAAGGTTGTATCAATCGAGCTTGACGAAAGGCTTTTGCCCGTGCTTGACGAAACACTCGCTGAATTTGACAACGTTAAAATCATCAACGCCGACGTGCTCAAGGTTGATTTGAAAAAGATAATAGAGGAAGAATTCGCAGGGATGAAGGTTGCCGTGTGTGCAAACCTGCCCTACTACATCACCTCGCCCGTTATTATGCACCTGCTTGAAAGCAGACTGCCGATTGAAAACCTGACCGTTATGGTACAGAAGGAAGCGGCACAGCGGCTTTGCGCCCCCGTAGGCAGCCGTGAGGCAGGGGCAGTCACCGTTGCGGTTGACTACTATTCCGATGCCAAAAAGGCGTTTGATGTTTCGGCGGGCTCTTTTATGCCAGCGCCCAAGGTTGACAGCAGCGTAATAAAGCTTGACATAAGAAAACAGCCCCCCGTAGAATTAAAGGACGAGAAGCTGTTTTTCAGAATGGTCAAGGCCGTGTTTGCCCAGCGCAGAAAGACGGCGGCAAACTCAATCAGCGCAGGTATGTCCCTGCCAAAGGAAACGGTTTATGCCGCAATCGCTCAGGCAGGCTACGCCGAAACCGTGCGTGCGGAGAGCTTTACAATGGAAGAGCTTGCCGTACTTGCCAACGCAATATATAATATCACGAAACAATAACAGCAACGGCGGTTATATCGTCCGTGTGCCTGTTTGAGCTCGAATTTTTCGCAATTTCAACGACCCTTTCCGCCAAGGCGGAGGGGTCTTTTCTGTTGGATTTGCGCATTTCATCGGCTATCGTACCGTAGCACGCAGAGCTGACTCCGTCACTCATCATAAGCAGTATGTCGCCCTTTGAAAGATTAACCGTTTCCTTGTCAAACTCAATTTCACGCAGTATTCCCAGCGGCATTGACGGCTTTCCGTATTGGTAAACCTTGCGCCCTCTGCACACGAGGCTCACTCCTGCACCCGCCTTGAAAAGCTGTGCCTCACCCGTGTGCAGGTTTATTTTTGCGGCATCAATTGTCGCCACGGTTTCCTCCTGCGATTTTACTATGAGTGCGGAATTTGCAAGGCGCAGTGAGCTGTCAAAATTCAGGCCCGCCACAAGCAGCTTTGCAAACAGCCACGCCGCCACCGCTCCGTCAACCGCCGCACGGGGACCCGTACCCATTCCGTCGCTGATTACTATAATCTGGTTCCCGTCTTTATCCGCAAAGCAGTCGCAGGTGTCGCCGCACATTGCGCTTTCGTCGGCGGAAAGCTGTGACTTGCCGACCAGTATATTCATTTTCGGCTTTTTTACAAAGGTCAGCATAGTTTTGTCCCTCTCCTCTTTTACCGTAGGGTTGCTCAGCTTGTAGCCGCAGGCACTTTCCATATCGCTCATAAGCGCACTGCGGCTGAATTTTCCCTTTAATTTCTGTGCACTTATCTCAATGCGTGATATCCCCGACGTTTCGCTGCAAATAATTTCAATCGGCTTTATGCCGTAGCTTTCAAGCACGAAGGCAACCTTTGAAGCCGTTACGGTGTCGAAGCGTGTTTCGCCGCAGAAGCGCTCCGATATATCCCCCACCGCAAGCGCAAGCGTTGAAAACTGGTCACGCACGAGCTGTTTTATTTCGTTGCTCACGGAGCTTTCGCCGCTTTTGTCAAGCCGCACCATATTCCGTGCAATCTGTTCAAGTGCGTCGGCAACCTCCTCCAACCCCGATTTAACACCTTCAAGGCGCAGAAGCATAGCTTTTTTCATCGCTTCAAATTCAGGCAGGGTTTGTCTGCCTACGAAATAAACCGATGCGGCGGTAAAGAATTTTTCCGGCACGAGCACAAAGGCAACCGTAGCTATTGCCGTTTCGTAAAGCGGCGGCATAAGGTCAGCCGTACCCGTATTCATCAGCACGGTAACCGCACTGCAAACCGCATAGGCAAAGGCCTGCATAAACCTGCCCACGGGCGAAAAAAGCCCCGAAACAAGACCGCCGAAGGTATAAGCGCCGCCGAGAAAGGGCAGACTGCTGCCGATACTCATTGCAAAGCCCATTGCGCCTCCGCACACACAGCCGCCCGTTGCGCCCAGCCATTTTGAAGCGCAAAGCACAGCAAAAACCGCAGCCGCACGGGCAAGAGATATCCCCTCAAGCTGTATTTTTTCAAGCGACATCAGAACAACGCAAAGTGAAACCGTAACGCTGACCAAGTGCTTTTGCGGCAAGGGCTCCTTGCGGCTGAAAAGCGGCACGGCGGTAAAGGCTGTTTCAAGCGTTGCTGCCGTGCCTGCGGCAATAACGCTTTCACATATGTAAAGCATAAGCCCGTTTATGTCAAAGCCCTGTGCAAGCAGTACGGTAAGCCCCGTCAAAAGCGTACACGCCGCCGCGTTTATCGGCGCTACCCGTGCGGTGTGTTTAATAAATCTGCTTTTCCTTGTGATTAAGTTTATCGTTCCCACACCGATTACGGCGGCTAAAATTCTTGCCGTCCACGCACCGTCATACTGTAAAAGATAGCCCGAAATACAGCCTGCAAGCACGCTGAAGCTCACGCTGTTCGGACAAGCGGCGGCAAGAGCAGCGGCAAAGGGCGACGCACCGCCGAAAAGCCGTGCCGCCGAAAGTGCAAGGCCTGCCGCAAGAGCGCAGGTCTGCTTTATAAAGGTGTGTATATCCGCAGGCACAAGGGCGGATTTGAGCCTTAGTCGCTTGTTCATATAGCTTGTCCTTTCTGTAATGTGTTTTAGCCGAACGCAGAATGCACTTAATAAACTGCAATTACAAAAGCATCTTACACAAAACAAATACTACATCCGCCTCCAAGAAAAAAATGTCATTATCTTGTGTCTTTTTTTGAAAAACCGTTGGTTTTTTACAATATATATGGTATAATAAATCGATATTAATTAGTTCAAGAGGTTTTTCGTTATGGAAGAAAAGAAAAACGACCTTATAATCGGCAGAAATGCCGTTTCGGAAGCGCTCCGCAGTGAGCGTGCAATAGATACGCTTCTTGTTGCAAAGGGTGACAAAAGCGGAAGTATGGGCAAAATCATCGGCGAATGCCGTGAAAAGGGCATAGTCGTAAAAGAGGTTGACCGCAAAAAGCTCGACTTTATGTGCGGCGGCAGCAGCCACCAGGGCGTTGCGGCTTATGCGGCGGCTCACGAATACGCCGACGTTGACGATATTTTTGCCGCAGCCCAAGCAAAAGGCGAAAAGCCGTTTATCATCGTGTGCGATGAGGTTGAGGACCCGCACAACCTCGGTGCAATAATCCGAAGTGCGGATGCCGCAGGTGCACACGGTGTTATTATCCCCAAGCGCCGCAACGCAACCTTGAGCTACATTGTAGGCAAGACCTCGGCAGGTGCCGTTGAGTACGTGCCCGTTGCAAGGGTGCCCAACCTCCCCTCTCTGCTTGACGAATTAAAGGAAAGAGGCGTGTGGATTTACGGCGCAGATATGGACGGCCAGAGCTGGTGCGAGACCGATTTTACGGGCGGCGTTGCCCTCGTTATCGGCTCGGAGGGCAAGGGCCTTGGCAGACTTGTAAAAGAAAAGTGCGATTTTATTGTTTCGCTTCCGATGAAGGGCAGAGTAAACTCCCTCAACGCATCGGTTGCCGCAGGAATACTGATGTTTGAGGTTTCCAGACAGAGATAAGTTTATTGTAAAGGATTTTAGCAATGGATTTGACTAACCTTACTTTGGATGAGCTGTTGGCGCAAATCAAAGCCGACAGCGGCTATAAAGAGCCCGTAAAAGAAGAAATAACCGAGCCCGTAAAGGAAGAAATAACCGAGCACGTAAAGAAAGAAACGGTTGAAATTATTGAAGAGCCCGCTGTTGCCGAGGTAACCGAAGAAGAACCAGAGGCAGCCGCAGAGCCTGAAACAATTGACGGGTCCGAAGAAGAGCAGACCGCTGAAATATACGAGCCCGAAGCCTTCCTTTCGCTTGAAGGTGAAGAAGCGGAGGAAACGGCTGAAGAGGAAGAAACGGTTGAGAACGCTCCCGTTTATTATTCCGAGCAGCCTATTGAAATTATTGGGGGCGAGGAAGAAGAAACGGCTTCGCTTTTCGAGCCGCAAACCTTCGTATACAATCCGCCTGCGCCTCCTGCTCCGCTTGAAATAATTGCCGAGGAGGAAACGGCACAGCCTGAGCAGACCGTTTATGAGCCCGTTACCCCTGCCGAAGAAGAAAAGAAAGAAGAAAAAACACCCGAGCTTCCGATAGAAAAATTTGAAATCTTCGGAAATATTGATATTGAGTCCGACATCGGCGCAATGTTCCCCGAAATCCGTGAGGAGGAGCCCGAGGTAACCGAAAAAACGGTTGTCGTTGGCGAGCTGCCCGACAAGACGGTTATTTTCGAGCGTCCCGGTATCGTTACGGGTAAGAATATGTTTGAAAAAACGGCTGACCTTCGTGCCGTGCCTGCAATTCTTTCCGCCGACGATATGCTCAAAGAAAAGCAGGAGGACAACGAAAAGACCTTTGTGCGCACGGGTGCAATCCCGATTGTTGCCCCCTCAAAGCCGCAGACCGTCCACCACGACGACGGCCAGATGGTGCTCCCCGGCTTCGGCGAACCCGAGGAGCCCGTTGCACAGGTTGACGAGGAAGCTGTTGAGGACGAGCTGCGCCGTAACCGCAGTAAAAAGGTTGACAGCTTCCGCCTTGAGGGCATAGAGCCCGAGGAGCCTCACATTGATGAGGACATTGCCGAAGAGCTCGGCGGCGAAATCAAGGAAAGGCGCAAGCGCTTTTCCGCAACCAAAACAAGAACACGCCTCAACAGACAGGGCGTTGAATACCGCAAGCCCTCCGACAAAGCCAGAGTCGGTGAATTTATTTCAAAGAAGAGGTTAACCGCCCTTATCGGCACGGTTATAAGCGGCGTATGCGCCCTTGCAATGCTTGTAATGACGGCTGTGCCCGGCCTTGCCGAAAAGATTAACGAGGCTTCCCCCACCGTGAGCACCGTTGCCGTTGCTTCGCTCGCACTTCTTGCCGTTGCGTTTTTCGCAACGCTTCCGCAATGGTCAACGGGCATTACCTGCTTCTTTAACGGCTCGGGCAAGCCCAACGCACGCACCCCCGTTTTTATAGCGGCTGCGGTCACGCTTATTCAGTCGCTTCTGCTCGTAATTTTCGACCTTCACGGCGAAATGCCCGTTTTTGCTCCTGCGGCGGCGCTTGTGCTGTGCATCGGTGCGGCAGGCAGCCTGCTTGCATACAGCAGGGTTGAAAAGAACTTTGATTTTCTTGCCTCCCGAAGCAAGGACAGCCTTTACACGGTGCGTACAATCGACAACATTGCCGATGCAAACAGAATCGGCAGAAACGTCGTTATGGGCGAAGCGGACATACGCTACAGCGGCAGAACGAAATTCGCAACCAACTTCCTTGCATACTCGCTTGCAAGCGATGCGGCAGACGACCTTTGCATAAAGCTCGTGCCCCTCACTGCGGCGGCAAGCGTAGTAATCGGCCTTATCGCAGGTATTGCTTCAAAGAGCGTGCTTTGCGGAGTCAGCATTTTCGCAGGTGCAATGTGTATGGGCGCTCCTGCCTCTGCCGTGCTTGCGGCCAATCTTCCACTTTCAAAGGCAAACAAAGCCCTGCGTGAGGACGGCGGTATAATCACGGGCTACGCAGGCGCATTTGAATACGAATCCACAAACGCCGTTGCGGTTGATGCGGCAGACATATTCCCTGGAAGCAGCTGTAACATACACGGTATGAAGACGTTTTACGGCGTGAGAATTGACGACGCTATACTCACCGCCGCTTCAATGCTCATTGATGCAGGCGGTCCGATAAGCAGCCTTTTCAACGAGGTTGTTATGGGCAGAAAAGAACTGCTGATGAACGTTGAAGATATGGTTTACGAGGACAGACTCGGCCTTTCCGGCTGGGTAAGAGGCAGACGTGTTTTCGTCGGCAACAGAAAGCTGCTTGAAAACCACAACATTGAAATTCCGATGAGTGTGGACGAAGCAAAATACCGCCACGACGGCAGAAGAGTTGTCTACCTTGCCGACGCAGGCAAAATTGCCGCAATTTTCGTTGTCAGCTACGGCTCCGAGCCGAGAATTGCCGAGCACCTGAGAAAAATCGAAAACAGCGGCATTAACATACTCATCCGTACAACCGACTCCAACATAACCGAGGAATTTGTGGCAAACACCTTCGGACTGCCCCTCAACTCCGTAAAAATTGTCAGTACACCCGCAGGAGACGTGCTCAAAAGCTACGCCGATTCCGTTGCACCTAAATCGGATGCAAAGCTTCTCCACAACGGAAGCGCCGCCGCCTTCCTGCACTGCGTAAGCAAGGCAAGCTCGCTTTGCGCTTCGGCAGGCATTGTCACCACACAGCAAACCTTCTGCACGGCGGCAGGCTTACTGCTTATGGCGATTATCACGGTTTTCAGCGGTGCATTCAACGTTTCCGCATTGCAGATATGCATCTGCCAGCTCGTATGGACAGCAATCGGCGCAGGCGTATCACTGATTAATAAAGAATAATTCAAATGAATAAATAGAAAAAATCCCGTTTACAAAATGTAAACGGGATTTTTTGGTGCCGGTGGCGGGGGTCGAACCCGCACGGTATCGCTACCAACGGATTTTGAGTCCGTCACGTCTGCCAATTCCATCACACCGGCAAAATCAAGTGTTTATTTATTGTATAACAAAAGAATAAAAAAATCAAGAGCAAAGAAAAATTTATTATAAAGGAAAAACATATCATCAAACAAAGTACCCGGCAAATGAAAATTACCGGGTGCTTTGTTACATATTCATCTTTTACTCTACAATATTATAATTATTGTTCTGTCCGTCCTGCGGTACCTGCGGCTCTTTGGGGATAATCAGCGCCGCAACGAGGTAGATAATCACGGGGCAGCCGAGCACGAAGAACGACAGAAGAACGTATATAACACGCAAAACCGTCGCATCAATATCAAAATACTTGGCAATTCCGCCAAGGACACCGAAAAGCTTTTTGTCCGTTTCGCTTCTGTATAATTTTTTCATAACTTAAACCACCTTTCAAGAACATTATAACTTATTTTCCAACAAATAGCAATATATAATTAATCAGCCAGTTCCTTATACTGATAAACCTTTACGTAGTCAACGATGAATTCAGCGTCTTCTGCAGGGACGTTTTCACGCTCGGAGGGGATACCGTTTTCGCCCTTCATTTCTACGGAGAGGATTACGTATTCCTCGTTCTGGCTTACTCCGCCGAAGTCGGTGCGGAAGGTTTCAACGCCGTTGATGTAGAAGATATACTCGTTTTCGTTCCACTCTACGCCGTAGGTGTTGAACTCCTCATAGGGGTTGTTTTTAAGCAGGACTTTTACGTCGCCCATAGCCTCGTGTGCGTCGTTGTAGCCGTCGTAATGCAGATTACTTGAAACTGCGTTGGGCAGCAAATCGCCGCCGCAGAGGCTTTCGTAAACGTCGATTTCCGTGCCGTCTCTGCCGTTGCCGTCCTCGTTATAAACACCGTCGTTCATAAGCCAGAAGGCACTCCAGATATCAGCACCCTTGGGCAGAATACAGCGGCACTCAAAGTAGCCGAATTTCTGGCTGAAGCCGTTGGGAGAATCGGAATCGGTATCGATACCTGCGGTATACCAGCCTGCACCTTTGCCGCCCATACCCTCTTCAAGGTAGGTTACGGGAATTACAAGGTTGCCGTTTTCCGTATAGGCAAGGTACTTGTTCCAGTAACAGCCTCTTCTGGGCTCGGTTGTTGAGCCCCACTGGTAGTGACCCGACCATACGGTGCGGTCAAGCTCACCTTCAAACTCGTCTTCAAATTGGATAACGAATTTGTCCATATCCAGCTTCTCTCCCATGGGGTACATAGGAATATCAAGCCACACACAGACTGAAATAATGATTGAACAGATAAAAGCGGTAATCTTTGCAAAAATTGCTGACATATTAATTTCTCCTTATGTGAAAAAATTATATACGGATTATTTAAGCGGTGCGGACTGCATACCGTAGCAGTTTTCCGCAACAACCTCGAGTGTGTATTCGCCCTCGGGCAGGTTTTCAAGCTTTATGGTAACACTTTCGGGCACTTTGTATCTGTAATACTGTGGCACGGCTTTGCCAACGGGTGTTCTGTTGCCCTCACTGTCTACGGCAAAGGCACGGTAAATGAATATCGGCATACCGTCTGCACTCTCGGCGGCGGCAAACTTCAGCTTGCCGTTGATGTTGCTGAGCTTCGTTCCCTCAGCAAAAACGGGTGCTTTGGCAGAGGCAATTCTGCTGTCGGGCGTGTAGCTTCTGTCCAGCGGTCCTTCAAGCGTGTATTCGCAAAGGTATTCCTGCGAAAGAAGGTCAGCAGCCCTCAGGCGGATACGGTTATTTGCATCAACCTCGACAACCCAGAAGGTAGAAACAAAGCGGTAGCCCTTGGGGTGAACGGTTTTGATGTCATCAACCGTGAGCTCGGTGTAATACAGACCGCCTGTGCCTACTGCGGTGTATTCGCCCTGCCAGATTGAGCGGGGGTCGTTAATCGGGTAATGTGAGTGGCCCGAAAAATCGACAACCTGCGGATAATTTTTGAGAATATCCGCAAAATCGGGCATACCCCAGCCCTCAAAATCCGAGCTGCCGTATACGGTGTTCTGAATATGCTCGTGCTGAAGAACGAAAATCGGCTTTGTCGGGTCATCCGCAACGGCGGCGTCAAGCTGCTGAACAAGCCACTCCTTCTGATACTCGCTGTAGTGCTCGCCCTCGGTAAGCGAAGCGGAAACGCCGATGAAGTGGAAGCCGTTTATTACACGGTGGAAGTCCGTTTCCTGACCCATTATGTTACTGTAAAGCTCAAGCGAGGCTTTGCCGAGATTGCGGTCATCGTGAGAGGTGGAAATCGTGGCAAGGAACTGCGTGTCCTTTTTAAGCACGGGCTTTACGGCGGCTTTGATGCTGCCGAAGGCAATCTTCGTGCCCATATCGGTAACGTCACCTGCAATGAGCACGGCGTCAAGCTTTTTATATTCCGCATCCTTGGCGGCAATTTTGTTGCCCATCTTTATCATTTTTTCAAGGCGTGTCGTCTGCACGTCGCCTATCGTGGTAATGTGGGAATCGCTTGTAATCAAAAAGCGCAATACGGGTGTGAATTCGCCCGTATCCTCGGGTGCATGAGGGTAAACAACGCAGGACACAAGCGTTCCGTAAGCGATAAGGACTGACATAAAAAATGATGCTATGTTCATAAATTCCGTCTCCCTGATGGTTTTATTTTTTGATTATATCATTAAAAAACAATATAATCAACCTCATTATTCCGTTTTTACAATTTCATTCGTAACGGAGGCGTATATTCTTTTCGTTGACACTGCAAACTGTTTATTGTATAATACCAAAAAACAACAAAGGAAAAGGTAAAGGAAAATGAGTAAAGTAATTATTTCAACGGACAGCCCTGCCGACATAGGCACGGCGCTTGCCGAAAAGTGGGGAGTTGCGGTTATTCCGCTTCACGTTATTCTAAACGGCGAGGACAGGCTTGACGGCGTTGACGTAACACCCGAAGAAATCGTAGAAAACTATAAGGCAACGAAGGCTCTGCCCTCAACCTCGGCAATCCCCGTAGGCGAGTACGAGGATTTCTTTGCAAAGCTCACCGAAAACGGCGACAGCGTTGTTCACATTGCGCTCAGCTCCGGTATTTCCTCAAGCTGCCGCAACGCAATGATAGCCGCAGAGGATTTTGACGGCGTTCACGTTGTGGACAGCAAGCACCTTACGACGGGCATTACCCTGCTTATCAACAAGGCTGTCAAAATGGCAGAAAGCGGTATGTCCGCCGAGGAAATTGCCCGAAACGTCGAAGCACTTACCGACAAGGTTGACACAAGCTTTGTGCTCGACAACCTTGAATTTCTTGCCAAGGGCGGCCGCTGCTCCGCAGTTACGGCGCTTGGAGCAAACATTCTCGGCATACGTCCGAGCCTTGAAATGCGTGACGGCACGCTTTCAATGTGCAAAAAGTACAGAGGCAAGATTGACAAGGTGCAGGCGCAGTACGTAGAGGAGCGTATGGCTTCGGCAGAATTTGACGATGAGCTTGCAATTTTCACATACTCCCCTATGGACGAAGCACAGGCAGAAGCACTTGCCGATATTGTAAGAAGCAGCGGCAAATTTAGGGAAGTGCTCAAAATGAAGGCAGGCTGTACTATCGTTTCACACTGCGGTCCCAACTGTGCCGCCTTCATTGCAATTAAAAAGTAATCGCTATTGACAAACACGGTATATTTGAGTATAATCTAACCGTAGCCCAAAATAAGCGGTGGAGTCTGTCATAGAATAATTCTTTATTCTATTTGTTGTGGGTTGCGGAATACGGATGTATCCTTGCGGTATAACGGTATACCGCTGTTAATCTGTGTTTTCGGCAGAATCCGCTTTTGAAGTGGGTTCTGCCTTTTGTTTTCCGCCGAAATATTTTCAGGGAGAGATTGTTATGAGTCCTGTTACTACAACCGCTCTGGTTCTCTTTGCCATCACCTACGTGCTTATGCTGGCATTTCAGAAAATCAGACCCTACATCACCGTCGGCTCGG
The DNA here is from genome assembly GCA_017521365.1 of Clostridia bacterium. Lineage (GTDB taxonomy): Bacteria > Bacillota > Clostridia > Oscillospirales > Acutalibacteraceae > UBA8612. The sequence continues at coordinate 10,376 of JAFXCT010000122.1, read as the reverse complement.
CAATTATTTTTGTTGCGCTTGGCATTATAGCCTCCGTTTCGCCCGATTTGTTCGGCGAAGGCTTTTTCACGCTTGGCGGCGGCAGCTATTCCTACGGCTTTGCCGAAGCACTCGGCGAAATTGACTGGAACGTTATTATGATGATAGCCGGTACAATGGGTACCGTTTACCTGTTTATCGAGAGCAAGATGCCTCAGTTGATGTCCGACATACTGATTTCCCGTATGCCCAATATAATGTGGACGGTCGTTGCACTTTCGCTTTTCGCCGGCATTGTTTCAGCCTTTGTTGACAACGTTGCAACCGTGCTTATGATAGCCCCCGTTGCCCTTGCCTTCTGCAAAAAGCTCAACATCTCCCCCGTTCCGTCAATTATCTGCATTGCCGTTTCCTCCAACCTTCAGGGTGCGGCAACCCTCGTCGGCGACACGACCTCTATCCTGCTTGCAAAGCAGGCTAACCTCGACTTCTCCGATTTCTTTGTTGACGACGGCAAAGCCGGTATGTTCTGGGTTGTCGAGGCAGGCGCATTAGTCAGCGCACTTATTATTATGGTAATGTTCCGCAAGGAAAAGACGAAGATTGAGTTCAACTCCAGAACGGTTGTTGAGGACAAGTTTCCCACCTTCCTGCTTCTCGGCACGGTTATTTCCCTTATTGCGGTTTCGTTCATTCCTTATAAGGATGCCGCCGCACCCGGTCAGTTCTACAAGCCCGACATCACGAACGGCGTTCTTTGCATAGCCTTCTTCGTTATCGGAATTCTGCGTGAGCTTCTCGTTAAGAAAAACAAAGATATCGTCAAGAACGCAATCAAGGAAATTGACTACTACACGATAGTCCTTCTCGCAGGCCTGTTCGTGGTTATCGGCGGTATCAAGAACGCAGGCGTTATCGACGTTATAGGCAACGCGATTTCCTCGCTCGGTTCAGGCTCTCCCTTCCTTATCTATACAATCATTGTCTGGATGTCGGTTATCCTTTCCGCATTCATCGACAACATTCCCTACACGGCTACAATGCTTTCAATTATGCCCGTTATCGCGGCCGATATCGGCATTGAGCCCAAGATTCTCTACTACGGTCTGCTGTGCGGTGCAACCCTCGGCGGTAACCTTACACCCATCGGTGCAAGCGCAAACATTGCAGGTATCGGTATACTGCGCAAGGAGGGGCACGAGGTAAAGAGCACTACCTTTATGAAGTTCGGCGTACCCTTTACCCTCGCCGCTGTTACAACAGGCTACCTGCTTATCTGGTTTATCTGGAAATAAAATCAAATTCAAAATTCAAAATGAAAAGTGCAAAATTGCGGGAGGGCTCCGCCCTCACCCGAATTTATTATAATCGGAGCGAAGCGACCCTTAATTTTGCATTTTCAACTTTGCATTTTGCATTTAAAAAAGCTTATGAGTTCGGTTTGAACTCATAAGCTTTTTCTTACTTTTTGCCCTGGTTCTGTGCGCCGCTGAGCATACGCTCCGTCATACTCGGACGCTTTGCCTTTTTGGGCTTGTATGCAGGGGGATTTGCAAGCTTTTCCTTTGCCGTCTTGCCAGCACCCGTTGCAAAGAATTTGTTTACACGGATTGTGGGCTTGAGCAAATCGTCGCACATATAGTCAACACAGTTTGCAAGCAGAGTCTGGTCGTTATCCATCTTACCGAGGATTGAAACGACGATAAGGCTCTGTGTTTCGTTGGTTGCATCAAGATAAATCTCGTTGAGGAGATTGAAGAGCTTTTTCATCTTTGCAGGGTCGTTCTGCTTAATTGTAGCAATGATTGCATCTGCACACCCGCCTGCGAAGAATTCTTCGGGAAGAAACTCGCCGTAGCGGTTGATGTTGTCGTTATACTGTGCTCTGTATTCGGGGTAGAGAGATGAGGTGAGGCGGCTTGCAAGCGTGTTTGAATCGTAGTAAACGGCACCGCTTCTTGCGGCAGCCTTGGAAACCGTCTTGGGTGCCTTGACCTTCTGCGTTGCAGGGTCGGGCTTGCAGAACTTTGCCATAACGGTGTCCGAAACCTCACCGGCAATGTAGCTGACGTCGCTCTGGTCAGCCGTTTCGGGGTCGAGAAGAGAAACGGAAACAAGGTCGTAATTAATAAACTGACCGTCGCCGTCAACCTCTGTTGAAATTGAGAAATTGAGCTTCGTATCAAAATAGTCGAGTCTGAGTCCTGCTGCCTCGGACTTGTATTCGAGCCTGTAGCCTATGCCGTTGTCACCCGAAGCGATAGGTGCTTCACCCTTTTCAATTCCCTCGGGAATAACGGCGGTAAAGCCTGCCTCCTTCATCGTGAGAGCAAGTGAAGAATGTATTTTAGCAAGAGCTTCTTTGATATCAAGCATACTGTCTGTCTGCGGCTTTTTATACGCCGCACTCCTTTTCATAATAGTTATAATCAAACATTATGAGTATACCACAACAAAGCCGTTTTGTCTATACAATTTATTTTGATTTTATCATTTCACGTCTGACGGGAGGAACGAGAGTAATCACAAGCACGGCACAGACGGTTGTTATTACAAGCTCGGGCAGCATATATGCGGCATTATAAATCACCGAATAAATCAGGCCGAGCAAATCGGGCGAACACTTTTCCATAAGCATTGCAGAAAAATCATTCGCCATAACCTCGCCGAAAAACCAATCGGCATAGGATTTGAAGAAAATATAGCCCGATGTGACGTGGCAGATATAGCGCAGAAAAACCGCAACAGCCGTGCCGAGTGCAAAGCCTACGGTATGGTTTTTAATTCTGCCCTTGAACATACCCGAAAGACCGATTACGGAAAAGGCGATAAAATAGTCAATCAGGCATATTGCCGCAACTGCACCTGCGCCCTGCCCTGCAAATGCCGAGGACATTGTAGCGCCCGTGATTGCCTGAATAACGCCGTGCACAAGTCCCACGGCAAGCCCCCACCTAACGCCGTAGGTGTAGCCGAGTATAGCAAGCGGCAGCATTGATGCGGCGGTAATGCTTCCGCCAAACGGCCACTCAAACACCTTGATGAACGAGAGCACCGTTGCCATTGCGATAAGTATTCCGCTAAGGGCCAGGCGTTTTGTTTTTTCTGTTCGTGTGAGTACGGTTTTTTGCATTGAAAACACTCCTTTAGTAAAAAAAGAAAACACCAAGAGGAATTTTCCCGTTGGTGTTCAGCGTTTTTACAACCGTTAAAATTCCTACGCCGGCATTACCCGGATCAGGTTCAAGGGTCACGGACTTGATAGCCCGACTCTCAGCCGATAACATCAGCACCCCGTATGGCATTTTCAATTGTTGAGTGGATTATACTGCGGAAACTGCAGTTTGTCAAGGGGAAGTTTTGAAATGATATATCGCTGACACAATATTAAGCGTTTACAAAATCAAGGCGAAGCCTTGTATATCATCAATTTCGCAAGAAATTGCATATCATCAAAACGAAATGTTGTATATCATCATTGCGAAAGCGATACAACCTGCGGTTGATGATATACGCCTGCGGCAATGATATACACGCTAAAGCGTGATGATATGCCATTGCTTTCGCAATGGATAAAAAAAGAAGTAACTTTTGGTAAACAAAAGTTACTTCTTTTTTGGAGCGGATGACGAGGCTCGAACTCGCTACCTCCACCTTGGCAAGGTGGCGCTCTACCAGATGAGCTACATCCGCACAAACAACATTTGCTATTATACACAGCACTTTGCTGTTTGTCAAGAGAAAATTTTAATTTTTTCGAAAAATATATTTTATATTTTGGATATTGAATTTTTTGTTGATTTACCCCCCAAAACAATGTATACTTTCTTTATAATAATTTCCAAAACGCTTTGGAGGTAATATTTATGAAAAAAGTAATTTGCATTATTCTTGCTCTTGTGCTCGGGCTTTCCTGCTCGGTGAGCACCTTTGCTCAGAGCTCACAGCCCGAAAACCCGATTGTCATAGTCCGCGGTATGGATTTCGGCGGCCTTATTCTTGACCAGGGCACGGAAAACGAACGCCCCGCAATGAGCGTTGAGGCGGGCCCGATTGTCGCTTCCGTTTTCAAGGGACTGTTTACGAGCATTTTCAAGGGCAACGAGGCCTTTGCCGATATGGCAATTGAAATTGCAGGCGGCATTTTTGCTCCCCTTGCGTGCGATGAAAACGGCAACAGCATAGGCAACATTTCCGTGAAGGAATATCCCCTTGCAATGAGCAACTACCCCGAGGCGCTGGAAGCCCAATTCAACCACGAAACCGGTGCAGAGGGTGCCGTTGTGCGCGAGGCAATTGAGCGTTACGGCGCAGAAAACGTTTACTTTGTAACGTACGACTGGCGCCTTGACCCCTACGACACCGCAAAGAGGATTGATGCCGCAGTCAACCGTGCGCTTGCCGACAGCGGTGCAGACAAGGTGCGCATTATCTGCTGCAGCCTCGGCGGTGTTATGACCCAGGCTTATCTGGACGAATACGGCTATGAAAAGGTTGAAAACTGCATTTTCCTCTCCTCCGCAATTTACGGCTCGTACTGCTCGTCCGACCCGTACGCAGGCAAGGTAGGCATTGACGTTGATATACTTATGACCTTCCTCAACGACTCGCTTTCCGACCTCAAGCCTCTCTGGACCGTGCTCAAGGCGCTCGGCCTTGTCAACGCCGTTTCGGACTTTGCAAACAACCTTATGGACGAACACAAGGAAAAGGTTTACGCCGAGCTTATGCGTTCAACCTTTGCAACCTGGCCCGGACTTTGGGGTATGCAGCAGACGGCTGATTTTGAAGCTGCAAAGCAGCTTATGTTCAGCGGCGTTGAAGAAGAATACGCTGGCCTTATCGCCAAGCTCGACAAGTACCAGCAGTACAGACTTCAGCGTGACGAGTTCCTCACAAAGATGCAGGCTGACGGCGTGGGCGTTATGCTTGTCACATCCTACGGCAAGCCCCATATTCCTGCCTTCGAGCACTCCTACGTGCAGAGTGATGCCGTGCTCGAAACCGAGCTTATGTCTGCCGGTGCAACGGTTGCGCCCTACGGCAAAACCCTCGGCGACGACTACGTTGCCGCCGACCCGACAAAGCTCTCACCCGACAGAGTAATCGACGCTTCAACCTGCCTTTTCCCCGAGTCAACCTGGTTTATCAAGGGCGCATCACACGTGTGCTGTAACTACGGCTCGGACGTTGCGGATATGCTGTTCTGGCTCAGCGAATTTGACGGCCAGCCGACGGTAAAATCCAACGAAAAATATCCGCAGTTCCAATACTGCGACGAACAGCAGAACCTTTATTTCTTTGATTAATTAATGAAGAATTAAAAATAAGTTACAATGCTGTAACTTTTGTTGACTTTTGCCCTCCCGATTGCTATATTGCAATTAGGGAGGGTTGCTTTATGAAAACAACTTTTATTAAAAAATTCATCTGTATTCCGCTCGTTCTCGCTTTACTGCTCTGCGGCTGTAGCACGGTACAAAACGGCGAAGAAAACACAACGGAAAGCACAACAGCGCAAACATCCGTTATGCCCGAAATCCCAAAGGAAGCCAAAGTTTCCCGTTGGTACGAGGAATTTACAGACACACTCATTCCCCGTGATGATTACGGCGAGCTTGTTGTTTTCACGGGCGGCTACCGCCACGACGAGAGCACCGGATATTTAAGCGAAGAGCTTTTCGGGCTTATGACCCTTGACGGCAAAATTGTGGTTGACCCTGTTTTTAACAGATACCGCACGTACGAGCTTGACGGCAAAAAGTATTACAATATGAAGATAACGGAAAACGAGCTTTACGAGGGCGGAGAATACAAATGCACCTCTTTGCTTGTTGCTTCCGACGGCTCGTGGTGCGTAGCCCTTGACGGTGATATCGACCACATCACGCCCGAAAGGATTTTCACGAGCAAGTACGATGAATATTTCAAATGCTACGACTATGACGGAAACATAGTCTTTGAGGGCGGAGAAGACCTCTCCTACGCCTGGAATCACGGTACAAGCTCACACACAAAGCTGATGGGTGCTTATGATTGGAGCAAAGACGGACATCCCCTGCTTATTTTCGATATGGACGGCAACGTTGTGTTCGACGAATTCACCTTTTTCGTAAGCTTTGAAAGCGGCAAATCTGTTGTAAAGCTCACCGAAACCAGCCTTTACGGAATCATCAGCGACAGCGGCGAATGGCTGCTTGACCCCGTTTACAGCGACATTGACAGCGTAGCCGAGGACAAATATTTCGTTGCCGTGCGTGACAACACAGAGGTTGAAGTTTACGACAATTCGCTCAATCTTCTGCACTCCTTCACAACGTTTGACTATGACGGACAGACCAGATACTACGAAGCTATCGGCGACAGACTGCTTTACTACTGCGGACACGCAGATGCCGTTGATGATTACTACCGTGATATGTACACGGATGAAATTATAACCTGTAAAGAAAACAGTCTGCCTGCAACAAATTACCTCGGCAACAATCTTTTCTCTGCAATTGAAGAAAACGGCAAAGCATGGGTATTTGATATTAACGGTAAACTGTTACTTGAAATACCCAAAAGCGAAAATGTATTTTTAAGCGATAACGAAGATTTTATTACATCATACGTTTACGGAGATATTACAACCGAAACCTATTATCGTTCGGATAACGGAGAAAAGTTTGCCGAGGTCAGTTACAAGCAGGACGAGATGAAGCCTCTTAGTATCATTGACTTCGAAAAAAAGCTTGCAGTTGCAGGCGATTTTAAGGAAGTTGAATTTCCGTTTTTTGACGGCACATATTCGCTTATCGACTATGAAACGGGAGAAGTCTTCATAGACGGATTTGAGAGCTTTTCCGTTTGCGAATACGGCGGTAAGCAGTTTATGACCGTTGTTTATACGGATTATATCTACATCTACGATGAGGATTTCAACCTGATTATGGGCACTCAAAACGTGCTGTATGATTGACTTGTTTAACGTCAGGTGATAAAATTTATTTATTATTTATTCTTTCAGCAACAATTCATTGTTGCGCTAACACAATTCAAGGAGGAAAACACAATGTCAAATATCTGTATGATTGCCCACCGTGGCTACAGCGCAAAATACCCAGACAACACTGCCCTTGCCTTTGAAAAGGCGGCTGAAAACCGTTCGGGCGGTGCCGAAACGGACGTACGGCTCACCAAGGACGGCGTTCTTGTAACCAACCACAACGAGGAAGCAACCTTTTTTGACGGCATGGAGATGCTTGTGAGCGAGCACACCTTTGAGGAGCTGACCGCAAAGCCCCTGCTCAACGAAAAAAGCGACGACGTGGTTTACCTTTGCACCTTTAAGGAATACCTTGAAATTATGAAGGAAAACAATATGATTTGCTTCATAGAGCTCAAGGGCAGCTACACCGACGAGCAGGTGAAGGCTGTTTTCGACCTTGCCGCTTCAGTTTACGACCTTTCAAAATGCATACTGCAGTCCTTTGACTTTGACAACCTTATAAAGGCGCGCGAAATGTTCCCCGACCTGCCGCTGATGTTCACCTACGGCACGGCGCAGAATAACTACGAGCGCTGCTTTGATTACGGCATTGCAATTGATGCAGACAGGGTTGTTATCACGCAGGAAATGGTTGACGAATTCCACGCACACGGCCTTGAGGTCGGCGTGTGGACGGTCAACACGGCTGACGAGCTGGCACGAATCAGCGCACTGGGCGTTGACTACATAGAGTCCGACGTTTTCGGAGGCTGATTATGAGCAGATTTCTTGAAGAATGTATGGAATATATCGAAACCCTGCCGTTCAGAATCATCCGCCTGACGGAAATTCACAACGGCGTGTCCGAAACCGATGAGGACGTGCAGGGCAACCCCTGCCAGAACGCCTATTCCGTTGCAAAGGCATTCACGATGACTGCAATCGGTCTGCTTTACGACAAGGGGCTTCTCCGCACGGACGAAAAGCTGTGCGATATTCTTGCAGACGAGCTGCCGGAAAGCGGTATGGACGAGCGCTGGCAGAACGTAACCGTGGATTTGCTTTTGCGCCACCGTGCAGGTCTGCCGGGAGGCTTTCTGGACATTGACACTCACAAATCAAGCGAATTTACCGAGGATTATTTAAAATACACCCTCACCTATCCCCTTGCCTACACGCCCGACACCGAGGAACGGTATTCCGACGGCGCATATTACCTGCTTTCCTGCATTGTTGAAAAGAAAAGCGGACTGTCACTTGATAATTTCCTGTGGAAAGAACTGCTTCACAAGCTTGACTTTCAGGAAATGGCGTGGAGCCATTGCCCGAAGGGACACGCAATGGGCGCAACGGGGCTTTACATTCACAGCGAGGATATGGCAAAGCTCGGCCTCGTTTACCTGAACAAGGGCATTTACGGCGGCGAAAGAGTGCTCAGCGAGGAATGGTGCAATATCGCCGTTGAAAGAGGCTACGCATTCGAGTGGGACGAAAGCCGCACGATTTATTTCAAGGGCGGTATGTGCGGACAGAAGCTGATTGTTGCCCCCGCACAGAACAGAGTTGTTGCACTACAGGCATACGGCGCAAACAGTAACCTCATCGCAGATTTCGTAAGAGATTATAAGGATTGAAACTGCAAAAATTAAGGCTTGCACGGTTTTGTGCAAGCCTTGTTTGTTATTCAAGATATTCATCAAAATATTTCATCATTTCATCGGGCGATATATTTAAGCATCTGCAAAAACAGGCAAATTCGTAGTCAGTTACCTGCCTCTGATTCTTTTCAATTTTGCTTATCAGCGGATTAACTTAATGAAAGCGCTATCGTAGTATCTTGTTTTATCTTAAAGTTGACTTTTTGTAGGGGCGGATATTATCCGCCCGTGTTGATAAAGCTCAGTTTACCGGCGGCTGATAGCCGCCCCTACTGTGAAGTTTTAGGTGAAACGAGGTAGTAGGGGTCGGCGTCCTCGACGACCCAAAAGGTGTGCAGATATATCAACGTGAAAACGATATTGTAGGGGAGGGCTTCCACGTCCTCCCGTCGTTGATATATCAGGCAGGTAACGGGAGGGGACAGAGCCCCTCCCCTACAATTTGACGTAAAATGGATATGACATTTTTCAAAGGGTCGTCGAGGACGCCGACCCCTACAGATTGCATTCAATTTACGTGTAACAAACAACTTGACAAACCGCTCTGCTCTCTTATCAAAACAAGGCTTATGCAAAAATGCACAAGCCTTGTTTTTTTATACTATGCTTTTGTAAACCTCGTCAATATCGTACTGCTCGTCTATCAGCACAAAGTTGCAGCCGTTGTCTTTACAGCCCTGAAAATATCTTCTGTTTTCTTCAAGTGCAATAGCCTTTGTGAAACCCGAATCGTCAAGCCTTTGCTCGATTGCGTTTGCGTTGTTCCTGATATCCGCAAAGTGCTTTTCAATATAATTTTCGCTGAAAACAAGGCAGACGTATCTGATGTGCCGTAAATATTCGGGTGTGAAATCCTTTTGCCAATCGAAGGGTATATAACAGCCCTCGACAATTAAATTCTGTCCGTTTTCTACGGCGGTTTTCACAATTTCCTTTACGATACCCCACAGGTAAGGGGTGAGCAGGTCGTCATCCTCGGGTGTGAGGTCTGTCTGACCGCTGCGGATAAGGCCCATTTTGAGGTGGTCTACCGAAAGATACGGAAACCTGAACCGCTCCAACAGCCGCTGTGCAAGCAGAGTTTTGCCCGTGTGCGAAGCACCTGAAACCAAAATAATCATACCGCTTTATTAAAGAAGCTGTTGTAGATTTTTTCAAGGAAGGCATAGAGCTTGAGCATATAGGGGTTGAGTGCATCCCAGTACGGCTCATCGTAAAGCTCGGTCCACTTGAAGGGCTCTCTTATAAGGTGGAGAATATCACAGTCGGAAAGAGCACGGTTGTTGCCCTCGCCAAGGCGTGTGATGCCAAACGCTTTCATATCGTTGTAAAGGTCGTCCTGTGCCTTCATCCACACGTACGGGAACTGCAGGCGGGAGAACTCGCCCTTTTTGTTGGCGCATTTCCAGTATCTCAAGGAAAGCCTTGACTGCAGAATATTTCTGAACTGCTGTGAGGTTGTTGCCGCATCCATAGCCGCCTGCCACAATTCGTCGCAATGTGCTATATCAGCGTTTGTCATTCCGTAAAGTGTTTTCTTTGCTTCCTGGTAAATGGTAAGGTGCTTTCTGTCCGTTACAGCGTGGTCGGTTATAATTTCAAGAAACTCCTTGATATATCCCCAGCCAGGACCGTAAACGGCGGCAAGATAGCCGTCAAGCTCCTTTTCAAGGTCGATGTACGGGTTCTGCATCAGCTTCTGGAGCAGGTAGGTGCGAAGTTCGGCAAACTCGCCGTCACACTCGGCTATGTAATAGTTACCCTCTTCG
>JAFXCT010000121.1 GCA_017521365.1 Clostridia bacterium | reverse complement strand
GCAAAAGACGGAGGATTGCAAGATTTTATGTTCATTAAATTGTTTACAAGCAACCCTCAGTCACTTCGTGACAGCTCCCTTCAAAGGGAGCTTTTGACAATCACCTTTATGCTTAAGAACATCCCGACAAACTGTAATTTGTACAATCAAAAAATCAAGCCCGGCCGTACGGTCGGGCTTTTTCGACAAGCTGAGACGGAACTTCGTTTGAAGCTCCGTCTTTTAGTCTTTATTTCTTATTTAGATTCTGTAAGTGTGGGCTGATAAATTCGTACGTAGTCAACTACAAACTCGCTGTGGTAGGTTTCCTTATCAAGGGGAGCGAGGAATTCTGCATCGGGTACTTCAAGCGAAACTCTTACCTCTTCCTCAACCTGTGATGTGCCGTTGCCGAAGGAGGTGCGTGCTGTTTCAACGCCGTTGATGTAGAATATGTACTCATCCTCTGTCCATTTCAAGCCGTAGGTGTTGTATTCGTTGTAAATATCCTTGCCGTAGAAAGCGCCGAGCATACGGGACTGGTAGCCCTCTGTTGCGCCGTCAACGCCTGCACAGTGAATTGTCTGTGTAACGCCGTTGTGTGAAAGGGTCTTGCCGAAATAGGGGGCTTCAAAAATGTCGATTTCTGCGCCGCCTATACCACCCTTGGAGTACTCTGCCTCATACGGATGTGCAGCCATAATCCAGAATGCGCTCCAGAAGCTGCCGCCTGCGCTTACCTTACAGCGGATTTCGTAGTAGCCCTGGCAGTACCATTCCTTCATTGCGAGGTCGCCTGCGTACCAGCCCTCGCCGAACTGACCGTCTTTAAGGTATTCTGCGGTGATTACAAGGTTGCCGTCTCTGACTTCAACCTGGCTGGGTGTGCGGTAACCGCCTCTGCGGACACCCGTGTTGCAGTACTTCCAAACGTCTGTGTTGAGTGTATTGCCCTCAAATTCATCCTCGAAAACAAGGCTGTAGCCCGTCAGGTCAAGCTCTTCTCCTCTGGGGGTTGTGGGCAAATCGAAAATTGTAAGTCCGAAAAGCTCGATTATTGCAAGCAGCGAAGCAATTGCAACCTTTATGTTTTTTGCGGTAAAAAGCTTTTTGAGGTGGATTTTCTGCTGTTCAACACCCCACATCTGTCTGGGTGCAAGTTTAAGGGTTTCGGTAAGAAATTTCTCGAACATAATTATTCTCCTTTAATTATTCGGCAAAGGTTTTGGTTGCGTTCTTGTGGGGGATATTCTGTGCTACTGCGGCGAGAAGCTCGTCAGCGGAAAGGAACTCAATGCCGTCATCAAGCTGACTGATGAAATATGCAAGGTCGTCGGGGCCTACCGTCCACGGGTGAACGTTGATTACCGTGTAGCCGTTGATTGTGTTGATATCGGCAGGGTAGCTGTTGATAATATCTGCCTGAGCCTTGAGCCATTCCTGGTTAACCTGTGCGGCATCACCGCTCGGGTGCCAGAGTGAGAAGCCTACGGAAACAAAGGGCTTGTCGTTGGAGAAGAATACTCTGCCTCTGCCGCCGCCGTAACCGCCAGTATAATTGTCGGGATCAATCTGAAGAATACCGCCCTTGATGTTGTCATATCTTGAGAAATAGCCGAGCTTTGCGGCATAGGAAGCAAAATCAAGCTCTGTATTGATTTCGTCAAGCAGGGTCATTGTGGTGATACCGGATTTAAGCATTGTTGCCGCAGTAAGGTCGGAATAAGCTCTGACCTCGCTCGGGGACATCATTGAAATTCTTGCATAGCCTGCACCGGAGGGACCCGTGATGAAGGAATCCTCGGGGTCCTTATTGTCAAGCGCCTTTTTGACGGCGGTTGAGGAGAATTTATACATCTGCGGTGCAAAGGTCCACGTAACGGGAATATCAATATCGTAGCTCTGCCATGTGTGGAATTCACTGTAGCCGTTTGAAATCCACTGTGCATTGTCGCCGTCACTCCATACAATTGCCACATAGTGCTTTGTCGGGTCAAGCTCGGGTGCGGTAACGTTTTCGTTGCCGATTCTGCCCGTTTCAACTCTGTTGCAGGTGAGCACACTCGTGTTGAAGCTGTGGTCGGAGGGGATAACGTAGTGACCGAAGCGTCCTGCACATTCCGTGTGCTTAATCTCGTACTTGCACCAGCCGAGTATCATCGAAGCGGGCTCAAGCTCGCTGTAGAGCATATCACGGTAGGCACGGGCAACGTAATCGCTGTCCTCAACGTAGGTGATGAAAATTTTCTGCTGTACGGCAAGGTCACGCAGACCCGAAGCCATTGCGTAAAGGTGAACAAGGCAGTCCTTGCGGAAAAAGTCTCTGTGCTCCTCGTAAAAAGCCTGCTCGTGTGTGAAATCAAGCACGGTCGTGCTCAAATCCAATTTCTTTTCAAGGCCTGCGGCAATTGCCTTGGCTTCTGCCGAAACGGGCACTGCAAGCCAGCCGTTTACCGTAGCGTAGTTGAACGCAAGGTTAATCTGTGCGTGCGTGTCAGCATCGGAAAAAAGCACGTAGCCGTTGTCTGTAATGTGCTGAGAATAACGGTTAATAAGGCTCGTCAAATCCCAATTGCTGCCGTTTTCATCCTTATAAAGAAGAGTACAGCCAGCCTTTTCAAGGTCGGCAAGCTCGGCAGATGCCTGATAGCCGTAGTTGATGAAAATGGAGGCTTGAGTTCTGCCGACAAGACCCTGAAGGCACTGTATGGCTGAACGCTCGTCCTTGCTCAGTCCGTTGACAACTACGATTTCGTCCGCAAGGGGCTTTATGTCAAAGTCGTAAAGAACTTCTGCAAGCTCCTCTTCGCTTTTTGCCTCAGGAATGATACCGGGCAGGTAGGAGGTTATGCCGTTGTAAACGAACATAAAAATTGCCGTAAATAAGGTGATGATTGTTTTGAGTGTTGTCATAGTGTTTCCTCCGGTTTAACTTTTTACAGATGTGCTTTTACGTTTCTGTCGTAGTGTCCGCTGTCCGTGAAGCCTACGTCCGTGCGTAAGCATTCGCCCCACTTGAGCAGGATTTCCTCGTATGTATCCGTGTAAATGTTTACTCTTGCAAAGCCGTCCTTTGCGCCCCTCAGACACCAGTCGGACTCCCACATACCGTGTGAGCTTGCCTTGTATGTCCACAAAAACCAGCTGTAGTTGAGGCTTTCCATCGTATTGAAGCAGTTTTCCCAGGTTGTGTCACCGTGCGGGAAAAATTCGCCCATCATCATCGGCACGTCAAAGAAAATTACCTTTGTAAAGAAAGCGAAAACGTTGAAAATAAAGTTTGAGTTATTGTAGAAATGCACCTGATAAACAACGTTTTCCCAGCCCTTCATAAATGCGTGGGGCAGAGCAATGGCTGTCCAGATTGCCTCCATTGTGATAATGTGGTTTTCGTCAACGGATCTTACCGTATCGTAAAGGCGTGTGTAAATGAATTCGTTGTTGATTCTGCGCTCAATTTCGCCTGCTTCAACGTCGCACATAGGCTCGTTGAGAAGGTCGTACATTGCAACGGCAGGCTCGTCCTTAAAGCGTGTTGCAATCTCTGTCCAGAGCTCGTCCGTCAGCTCACGGTATCTTTCGCCCTGCTCGGTGTCCTCGTAAAGTCCGCAGGAATAACCCTTGCCGTTGTGGGGTGCATCGCTCTGATAGCCTACGGCACCGTGCATATCAAGTATAACGTAAAGCTCTCTTTCGGCACATTCGCTGACCACCCATTCAAGGCGTGAAAAATCCCACTCGCCGTTTTCGTCAAGAATTTTTGTGCCTTTGTCGTCGTAATAGAAGTTTCTGTACCAGAAAGGTACTCTTACGGCGTTGAAGCCGAGGCTTTTTATTTCGTCAAGGTCGTATTCGGTAATCCAGTTGTCCATATAGGTGTTGAAAAGCTCGTAAGCCTTGTCACGGCCGAAGCGGTCTTCAAGCTCCGTGAGCACCGTGTAATGGTCAAGCTTTTCCTCATACGGGCCGTACGGGCAAAGCCAGTCCTCCCATATCATCCATGCGCCGAGGTTTACGCCCTTGAGCACTACCTCTTCGCCTTTTCGGTTTACTATTTTCTGTCCCTTTGTTGAAAGAAAATCATCCTGAGTGAAGCCGGTTACGGTGTCTTCAGCGGTCTGCGCCGTGCCTGCAAAGCAGGTACAGGAAAGCAGACAGGCGATGCACAGCAGTACGGCAACGGCTCTTTTTGCGGTTTTCATAATGTACGGCCTCCGTAAAATAATTTTATTATTTTGAATTATAGCATATAGTCTGTATTTTAACAATACTTTAATTTTTCGTATTTCGTATATTTGCTTGACGGAATGAGTATGAAACAATATAATATTTGAAGAATACAAAAGGAGCTTGAAGTTTATGCTTAAGAAGACTCTTGTGGCCGCAACAGATGCCGTTGCGGATAAATCACAGCTTTATGTCGGTGACGGCTGGCGTGTGACCTTTATTTCACCCCGTTTAATCCGCTTTGAAACGGGTAAGTTTACCGATGAACCGAGCACAGCCGTGTGGTTCAGACGGTTTGACGGCGGCAATATGTCCGTTAACAAGAACGGTAAAACAATTACGGTTGAAACCGATGAGGTTATTTTTACAATAGAAAACCTCGTGCCTTACAGCGTTTGCTTCAAGGATACGAAAAGGGTGGAGATTTTCTCCCGTCAGGAAAACCTCAAGGGTACACGCCGTACGCTTGATATGCAGTTCGGCAGGGCAAAGCTCGGCGACGGTTTTATAACCAAGGGCGGAGCGTATCTTTTTGACGACAGCGCCTCGCTTCTCATTGATGAAGGCGGCCATTTCAAAAAGCGAACGGGTAACGGCAAGGACTACTATATGTTTGCCTACGGCAAGAATTACCGTGAAACGATAAGCGCTTTCTACAAGATTTCCTCTGCCGTGCCGCTTGTGCCCCGCTATGCGCTCGGCGTGTGGTGGAGCCGTTACCACGCCTACACACAGCAGGAATATCTCGACCTGATGCTCCGCTTCAAAAAAGAAGGAATACCGCTTACCGTTGCAACCGTTGATATGGACTGGCATTGGGTAAAAATCAAGGAAAAATTCGGCAAGGACTATAACGGCTGGACGGGTTATTCCTGGAATACCGACCTGTTCCCCGATTATAAGGCTTTCCTTAAACAGCTTCACGATATGAATCTGCGTGTCACCGTAAACCTTCACCCTGCAGACGGTGTAAGAGAATACGAGGATATGTACGAGGATATGGCAAAGGCTGTCGGCGTTGACCCGAAAACCAAAAAGGCGGTAGAGTTTGACTGCTCCAACGATGACTACTGGAACGCTTATTTCGATATACTCCACAAGCCCTACGAAAAGGACGGTGTTGATTTCTGGTGGATAGACTGGCAGCAGGGCACAAAGAGCCGTGTTGACGGTCTTGACCCCTTAACGGCACTCAACCATTACCATTTCCTTGATATTGCCGAAAACGGCGAGCTGCCCCTGATTCTTTCCCGCTATTCGGGTGCAGGCTCCCACCGCTATCCGTTAGGCTTCTCGGGCGACACGGGCATTACGTGGAAGGCACTTGACTTTCA
This sequence comes from Clostridia bacterium, assembly GCA_017521365.1. Lineage (GTDB taxonomy): Bacteria > Bacillota > Clostridia > Oscillospirales > Acutalibacteraceae > UBA8612. The sequence continues at coordinate 10,625 of JAFXCT010000121.1, read as the reverse complement.
GCCCTACTTTACCGCAACAGCCGCTAATGCCGCATATAGCTGGTGGAGCCACGATATCGGCGGCCATATGTTTGGAATAAGGGACGATGAGCTTTATATACGCTGGCTGCAGTACGGTGTATTTTCGCCGATAATGCGTCTGCACTCAAGCAACCTTATGCTGCTCGGCAAGGAGCCGTGGAAATACAGCGGTGAGGTTTGCCGTGCCGCAAAGGAATGGCTCAGGCTGAGACACAGGCTTATTCCGTATATCTATACAATGGACCACCGCACTCACAGCGAGGGTACAGCCCTTTGTGAGCCGATGTACTATTCTTACCCCAACGAAAAGCAGGCGTATGAGGTGCCCAACCAGTATATGTTCGGCTCCGAGCTTATGGTTTGCCCGATTACAAGCCCGAACGACAGAAAAATCCTTATGGGCAGCACGAAGGCGTGGATTCCCGAGGGCAGATGGACGGATATATTCACCCTGAAATCATACACGGGCAGTAAAGCTATAGAGCTTTACAGAGATACCGAAACGATACCCGTTCTTGCAAAAGAGGGCGCAATTATTCCGCTTTCAGCAGATGAAGGCAACACCTGCAAAAACCCCGAAAACCTTGAAATATGGGCATTTTCGGGCAACGGAAGCTTCACGCTTGCCGAGGATGACGGCACGACGGACTATGCCAATCATACCGCAACCACAGAATTTGAAATTAAGTACGACTGCTGTAAAGTGCAGTTCCTTGTCAAGGCTTCTCAGGGCGATTTGAACGTAATTCCCGAAAAGAGAAATTATGTAATTAAGGTCCGTGACCTTGAAAAGGACGGCGAAGAGCTTGTGTTCGTTCTGGATAACGCTTCCGTTGCCGAAGACCACATTTTTACTGCCGAAAACGTTAACCGCATCAAGGGCGAAAGCAGGGCAGAGAGAATTGAGCGTGTGCTTTCACGCTGGCAGGGCAAGTCTTTGCGAAAGGAAGCCCGTTACCGTATCCTCAGTAAGCTTGATGATAACGAAAAATTATATAAGCGTATGAAGCTTTTGGCTATACCCAAGTCAGTTGTAAACGCAATTAAAGAAGAGCTTGAAAGCGAATAAAGAGGTATAAAATGGAACAGAACAACAAAGAAAGCAGAGGTAAGCTGCTGGCACAGCTTTTTGTGTCCTTTGCCAAGATAGGTGTAATGACCTTCGGCGGCGGACTTGCAATGCTGCCGATGCTTGAAAGAGAGCTTGTGGAAAGCAAAAAATGGGTCACCACCGAAGAAATACTTGACTATTATGCTGTCGGTCAATGTACCCCCGGTATAATCGCCGTAAACACGGCAACCTTTGTCGGTTATAAAAAGTCAAAGGTTTTGGGTGCAATTGCCTCTACGCTCGGCGTGGTGTTTCCCTCGGTTGTCATAATCAGCGTAATTGCCGCCGTGCTCAGCAACTTTGCGGATATACCTGCCGTACAGCACGCCTTTTCGGGTATCAGAATTGCCGTCTGTGCGCTCATTGCCTCCGCAGTAATAAAGCTTGCCAAAAGCAACGTGAAGAGCCTTGTGCAGATTATAATTGCCGTTTGTGCATTTATAATAATTGCGGTTTTCGGTGCAAGCCCCGTCGTAGTTGTTGTGGCTTCGGCAATAGCAGGTCTTCTTTTAGGTAAATTCGGCAAGAAGGAGGCGGCTGAAAAATGACGGATATAATTGTTAAGCTTCTGACACTTTGTTTTGAGTTTTTCAAAACGGGTCTTTTCGCTGTCGGCGGCGGACTTGCAACTCTGCCCTTCCTTTCCGATATGGCGGATAAATACCCGTGGTTTACTCACGGTCAGCTTGCCGATATGGTAGCGGTTTCCGAATCAACTCCGGGCCCGATAGGCGTAAATATGGCAACCTACGTCGGCTTCCGTGTGTTCGGCGTGCCTGGTGCCGTGCTTGCAACTGTGTCGCTTGTGCTGCCCTCGCTTATAATAATCGTAATTATTGCTAAAATGATGCATAAGTATATGTCCAACAAATATGTCCGGTGGGCTTTCAGCGGCCTTCGCCCTGCCGTAACCGGTCTTATTGCCGCAGCAGGCTGGAGCGTTGTTGAGCTTGCACTGCTTGATTTAACCGATTTCAGCTGGGCACGCTTCTGGGAAGCGATAAATATTCCCGCCGTGATAATTTTTGCCGCCGTGCTGTTTTTAACACAGTTCAGGAAAACAAAAAAACTGCACCCGATTGTGTTTATCGGCGCCTGTGCAGTTCTCGGAATAGTATTGAAGCTTTAAGAATGAACGCCGTACCTGTGCTCAACAGATACGGCGTTTTAAATTTATTTGCTTTCTTTTTTTAGCTTTGCCTTCGTGTTTTCAATCATCTTTTTTGTAATAATGCTTGCAACAATAACGAAAACAACAATGACCGCAACGGGAATTGCAACTACCCACGGCTGTTCTCCGACGTTTTTCAGCGTGCAGCCGAAGAAGGTGTAAACAATTGCAAGCGGAAGCATACCGAGATTGCCGCCAATCATAAACGGCTTGTAGGATACGCCCATTGCACCGAAAAGAAGGCTTGAAAGGTCGCCCGGAATAAGACCCGAAAGCTTTATTGCAAAGGTCATCTGCATTTCGTTGGCACCTGCAAAATCATCCAACTTCTTGACTGCCTTGAATTTGCCCTTGAGGGTGTCGACCATTCCCGTGCCCGTAAATTTACCGAGAAAGTAGGGGATTGAAAGGCTGAGAAAGGTTGAAATAACGTTTACAAGAAGTGCAAGCCAGAAATTCGGCAGAAGGTAAGCGCAAACGGAAAAAACAACCGCAGGCGGAAAAATAAGCGCAAAGGATTTCACAACGGAAAAAACGATAATTCCCAGCGAAATCGCAAGAGTACCGCCTGTAATCTGCCGGCTGATTTCGGGTATGTTGGTAACCTTGATATTGTATTTTTTCGTAAGCACAAGGCAAAGCACAACCATTGCCGCCATAAAAATGTCTGCGGCAATCTGAAGCACCTTTATGAGCTTACCGTAGTTTTTGTCAGACATAAGTCTTTCTCCTTAAATTTATTTCTAAATAAATATACATTAATATCAGACTTTTGTCAATTAGAGTTAATCTCAAAATCAAAAATCAGCCCGACCGTATGATCGGGCTGAAAAATTATGTTTGCAGTTTAGCTTGCAGGTGTGTCCTTGACGGAGATAAGTCCGTTGAATACGCCTACGTAGAGTGTGTTGTTGGGTCCGATTGTTATCGGGCCGTAGCTGTTGTTCCAGTTTCTGCCGATACCCGTGAATACCTTGAACTTTGTTTCACCTGTTTCAAAGTCAACTGCTGTGAGGTACCATGCAACCTTGCCTTCGGGGATACCGTCGTCATCCGTATCCTCTGCATCGTCATACTCTCTTGTGTAGAGGTAAACGAGACCGTTCTCGGTGGAGAGCTTGGGAACAACCGTGCAGGAAGCTTCGTCGCTTTCCCAAGCGATGAATGCGTCTGTACAATCAGCGTTGAGGTCAATTCTTACAACGCCGGGCTCGCTGGTCGGGTCTGTTACAAGGAAGCCGGAGCCGCTTTCGGAGTAGTTGTTTTCAACGATGAAGGAACGGCCGTGAGCAATAAGGCTGTTTTCGCTTACACTCTTGCCCTTTGTGAATACGGGAACCTCTGCAATGATGTCGCCGTTTTCACGGTCGTAAATACATACGTGAACCTGCTCGTCAGCGTTGTCTGTGACTGCTACGACCTTCTTAATGCTGCCGTCTGAACAGGGAACGTCAAGAAGTGTGGGCGTTGTACCGCTGCCCTGGTTGATAGCGCCGGGCTTGAGTGTTGTGCCACGGTCGTATGACGTTCTCCAGGTGTAGTAGGGTGTGCCGTCTTCATTGATGTCAAAACGGTACATAGCGTGGTCGGAAACGATGTAAACACCGTCTGTAGCCATACCGAATGTGTTCTGGATTTCCTCGCCCTTGCCTTCAAAGGTGAGCTTGGTAAGGTGAACTTTTTCTGTGCCCTTTTCAATATAACCAACTTCACCGGGACGGGTTACGAACCAAATGTTGCCCTTGTAGTCCGGCATAGCATCTGTGATGTATGAGCCTTCGGGCAGGTAGCTGCTTATGTCGTACTCTTTTTCAACCTTCCACTCGGGTGTGCCTGTGGATTCATCTATGTAGTAAATCTGAATGACGTTTTCGGAGTTACCGATAATCGGCTTATCGCCTTCATAGAGGTGGCAGTAAGCACCGCCTGAAGTATCACTTGAGATTGAGGCAAAGTCAAATCTCTTGATTGCTTCGATAGTTGAGGGGCGCTGGGGAAGACGTGTTTCTGCAAGAATTTCAAGCGTATCGGGGTCGAGGAGAAGAAGGCGGAAGCCTACTACGTTACCGCTGATGCACATAATTCTGCCCTTGCTGTCGAACATACAGGTAGCAACAAGACCGCCAAAAACGTTAAGTGAACGGCTCTTTATAACAGGATTTATGCCGAGAGGACCCATATGGTTGTAGCAGCCTGTGTTGTAGGAGTTACCGTGCATACCGTTTCTTCCCTCTTCAGCGAGGTAGGGATTCTGCGGAACAACAATGTCGTCCATAGGCTTGGCTGTTACGGAGCTACCCATAAAATCCGGACATTTGTCTGCTGCTACAGGCTGACGGATTGCACCGCCGGGGCTGAGAAACAGCATAAGAAAAGCTGAAAGTGCGGAGAGAACCTTGATGAATACTTTTGATGCAAAGATTGCTTCAAGCATAAGTTGATTTCCTTTCTGGTTTTATTAATAGTCGAATAGTATATCACGGGAAAAATCCCATTATCATAACACCTATAATTGTCATTAACATCTGCGGAAGCCTGTGCTCGTCGATGTTCATATCCGCACGGTCGAACATCTCATAAATTTCAGCGTGGTTGGGAAAGTCGGCACCTCCTAAGGCATTGAGCATCAGTATGGCAAAAACGTGAAACGCAAGCTCACCCGCAAAACGGTTATAATCCATAAAAACGGTGTTTTCATTCGGATTTTCGATTACGGTGTGGGTGCGGTCAACCATTTTGACAACGGTTTTTCTGAAAACCTTGGGGTTGGCAAGCTCGGGATTTTCGCTGATTCGTACTCCGGCACAGACCGTTTCGTATCCGTCTACGGTTACGTTGGGCCAATATTCGGCGCTGTCGGCAATTCTGTCGGAGATTCTGTCAGCCTGAAAGCCGGAATAAAGGCTGTAAAGACATTCGTGAGGAGTTTTCGTTGCCTTTTCCTCTGCCGCAAGGGCAGGTACGCTCAGCGAAAAGCAAATTACAGCCGTAAGCAGCAACGAGATAAATCTTTTCATATAATTCTCACCCCGAAATATAGAATATAATCAAACTCTACTATAAATTATATACCCTGTCAATAAAGGACACAAAAAATTAACAATATCAGGTTGACAAACGGTTTTATCGGTGATAAGGTTGAAGAAAGATATTAAATGAGCATAGGAGGAAACAACAATGGAAAAATGGCGTGTAGGTATTATCGGTAACGGCGGCATCTGTAAGGGTGCTCACCTTGAGGAGTATCTTAACGATGACAGAATTGAGGTTGTTGCCCTTTGCGATATTATTGAGGAAAGAGCACAATATCTCAAGGATAATTACTTCCCCGAGGCTGATGTTTATACAGATTATAAAGAGCTTCTCAAGGATGAAACTATCGACTCTGTTGATATCTGTACTCCCAACTATCTCCACTCGATTATTGCTGTTGCCGCTTTTGAGGCAGGCAAGCACGTTTTTTGCGAAAAGCCCGATGCAGTCAGCGTTGAGGAAGCAGTCAGAATGAACGAGGCTGCAAAAAAAGCAGGCAAAACCCTTATGATTATGCGTAACAACCGCTTTGTAGATGCTTCCAAGTACGCCAAGAAGTATATAGAAAAAGGTGAAATGGGAGAAATTTACTGCGGTCGCTGCGGCTGGCAGAGAAGAAGAGGGATCCCCGGTAAGGGCGGCTGGTTTACAACCAAAGAGCAGTCCGGCGGCGGTCCGCTTATCGACCTTGGCGTTCACCTTATTGACCTTTCAATCTGGCTTATGGGCAATCCCACTCCTGTCGCTGTTTCGGGCAATACATACTGCAAGTTTGCCGATAACGATTCAAGCGATTCCGTCAATTCCGATTTCGGCGACAAGAAGGCAGACGGCACGTTTGACGTTGAAGACCTTGCAATGGGTATGATTCGTTTTGATAACGGTGCAGTGCTTCAGATTGAGTTCAGCTGGGCTTCCAACATCAAGCGTGAAAACCGCTTTGTTGAGCTTCGCGGTACAAAGTCCGGTCTTGAGTGGCGCAACGGCGTGCTGGAGATTTTTACCGAGCAGGACGGTCAGCTTCTTGACATTGCTCCCGCAAATATGACAGAGGCACACGGCCATATGTATAACCTTCGTCACTTCTACGACGTTGTTATCGAAGGCGCAAAGCCCATCTTCGAGCCTCAGCAGGGTATTGATATGATTAAGATTCTCTGCGCTATCTACGAGTCTGCAAAGACAGGCAAGGAAATTATCCTTTAATACTCACTTTGTAATGAATAACCGCTGTATCGGACTTGAATCGGTACAGCGGTATTTTTGTTTAAATCACTATATCGTTGAAAAAAACTCTCTCAACGTGATATTGAAACTTTTATTGCGATATGTCACAATATATTCAGAAAGAGCGCACTTTCAATATTTAATGAAAGGTTAATAAATATTTATGAAACTGAATATAGGCGAAGCTATAAAGAAATTAAGAAAAGAAAGAGAGATTACGCAGGAGGAATTTGCTGAGGTGCTCGGTGTATCGTGTCAGTCCGTGTCCCGTTGGGAAAACGGCTTGTGCTATCCCGATATTGAGCTGATACCTACCATAGCCGCATTTTTCGGCATATCAACCGATAAGCTTATGGGCGTTGACGAGATAACCGAAAAGGAAAATGTTGAAAAGTATCTCGATCGCTTTCAGCGGGCAATCAGCAGAGGCAGGATTAACGACTGTATAGCAATTGCCCGTGAGGGTGTAAAAGAGTATCCCAATAGTTATGTTCTTCTTGATAAGCTTATGTATGCTCTTTTTGTTTCGGGCGATGACGGCAGTAACATACCCGAATGGAAAGAAAATATGGAGAAGTACGATTCCGAGATAATTGCTTTGGGCGAAAGGATAATGAAAAACTGTCCCGACCAGAATCTTCGGCTTGAAGCGGCATCAAGGCTTGCCTTTCACCATATTCTGCACGGCAGAAAGGAGCTCGGCAAAAAGATTTACGAAACCTTTCCGCCTATGGAGCTTTCCAAGGAAAGGCAGATTTGGTGGGCACTTGAAAAGCACGAAAAGCTGCCGTTTTTAAGGGATGCAATAAAGCAGAGCTATGAATTTCTAAAGTCCTTTATATGGTCTTTGGCGGATGCCGACGTTGTTGACGTTGAAACCGAGTTTATTGCCATAAACAAAATATTTGAACTGGAAAAGCTTATTCTCGACGGCAACCGTCCGAAAAACAGCTGGGGCGACGTTTGGCTTGATTTTGATATTGCCAAAAGATATGCGCTTATGGGTGATTACGGTAATACGTTCAAGCACCTGCGCCTGGCGGTTGATGAAGCCAAAGCCTTTGATGTTTTTCCCGATGAGCAGAAATACAGTGCTGTTCTTGTCGGTGAAATAACGGAAAGAAAGCTCGATTTTGAAACCTCCGACGCCCGTCCTCTTTGCGAAATCCTGCGTGACGATTGGCTTGTTCACGATGAGCTGGACCCCGTGCGTGAAACCGATGAGTTCAAAGAAATTATAAAAAGTCTGTCTTGATGAAAAATAACCGCTGTACTGAAATTAATCGGTACAGCGGTTGCTTTATTGTTAAATTTTTACTTAATAAGGCTTGAGCCTGTCATCTGTTTGGGCTGTTCAAGGCCCATAATCTGAAGCATTGTGGGTGCGATATCGCAAAGCTTGCCGCCTTCCTTAAGCTCGCAGTCGTAGCCGACTACGCAGAAGGGAACGGGGAATGTGGTGTGAGCGGTGAAGGGTGAGCCGTCCTCCTCGCACATCTTGTCTGCGTTACCGTGGTCGGCTGTGATAAGCACAACGCCGCCCTTGGACATAACTGCGTCAACAACCTTGCCTACGCATTCGTCAACAGCTTCAACAGCGGCAACTGCTGCGTCGAAAATGCCTGTGTGACCAACCATATCACAGTTTGCAAAGTTGAGCATAATTGCATCGTACTTGTCCTCTTCAACTGCCTTTACAACCTTGTCTGCTACGATGTATGCGCTCATTTCGGGCTGCATATCGTAGGTTGCAACATTGGGGGAGTCGGTAAGGCTTCTGTCCTCGCCCTCGTAAACGGTTTCTTCGCCGCCGTTGAGGAAGAAGGTAACGTGAGCGTACTTTGTGTACTCGGCAATTCTGAGCTGCTTCATACCTGCGTTGCTGATAACCTCACCGAGAGGCATTGTTATTCTCTCGGGCTTGTAAGCAATGTCAACGTTGGGCATAGTCTCGTCATACTGTGTCATACAGACGTAGTAAAGGTCGAGCATTTCGTCACGCTTGAAGCCGTCAAACTCGCTGTCAACAAAAGCACGTGTGATTTCTCTTGCTCTGTCGGGGCGGAAGTTGAAGAATACAACGCTGTCGCCGCTCTTGACTGCCTCTGCCTTCTCGTTTACGCAGGGTACGATGAATTCGTCTGTTACGCCGTCAGCGTAGGACTTTTCCATCATTTCCTTTGCGCAGGTGAAGGTGGGAGCATCAAGTGCCGTCATTGCACGGTAAGCCTTTTCAACTCTGTCCCACTTCTTTTCACGGTCCATAACGTAGTATCTGCCCATTACGCTGGCAATTGTGCCGACACCGATTTCGCCGCACTTTCTGTAAAGCTCAACAAGGAAGTCCTTGCCGCTTGTGGGGGGAACGTCACGGCCGTCCATAAAGCAGTGAACGAAAACCTTTTCAAGGCCGTTGCGCTTTGCAAGCTCGAGCAGAGCGTAGAGGTGGGTGTTGTGGCTGTGAACGCCGCCGTCGGATACAAGACCCATAAGGTGAAGCGCAGAGCCGTTCTTTTTGCAGTTTTCAACTGCCTTTACGAATGCTTCGTTCTCAAAGAAATCGCCGTCGGAAATAGACTTTGAAATTCTGGTGAGCTCCTGGTAAACAACACGGCCTGCACCGATGTTTGTGTGGCCTACCTCGCTGTTGCCCATCTGACCGTCGGGCAGACCGACATCAAGACCCGAAGCACCGATGTATGTGAGGGGATAGTTTGCAAAAAGGCTGTCAAGGTTGGGAGTTTTTGCGGCAACAATTGCGTTGCCGTAATCGCTCGGGTTCTTGCCGAAGCCGTCCATAATGCAAAGAAGAATAGGTTTTTTCATTTTGTTAACCTCTTAAAAATCGAAATTATTTGCTTGCTGCCTTTACAATAGCTGCAAAGTCGGGAGCCTTGAGTGAAGCACCGCCGATGAGACCGCCGTCAACATCGTACTGAGCAAGAAGCTCGTCTGCGTTGCCTGCGTTCATACTGCCGCCGTACTGAACAACAATCTTGTCTGCTGCTGCCTTGCCGTAAAGCTCGCCGATAAGAGCACGGATAGCGCAGTTAACCTCGTTAGCCTGCTCAGCGGTAGCTGTCTTGCCTGTGCCGATAGCCCATACAGGCTCGTAAGCGATGATGATATTTTCAAGCTCTGCTTCGGAAACACCGAGGAGAGCAATCTTTGTCTGCATACGTACGATTTCCATTGTAACGTTCTGCTCACGCTCTTCAAGAAGCTCGCCTACGCAAAGGATAACCTTAAGGCCGTTGTCAAGAGCAGCTCTTACTCTCTTCTGAACGGTTACGTCTGTTTCGCCGAAGAACTGTCTGCGCTCGCTGTGGCCGATAACTACGTATTCTACGCCGATTGTCTTGAGCATCTTTGCGGAAACCTCACCTGTGAAAGCACCGCTCTCTGCCCAATGGCAGTTTTCTGCGCCGATTTTAATGTTGGAGCCCTTTGCTGCTTCCATAGCTGCAAAAAGGTCGATATAGGGAACACAAGCAACAACATCGCAGTCAGCGTCTGCAACGAGGGTCTTGATTTCGTTGATGAGAGCAACAGCCTCATCGGGAGTCTTGTTCATTTTCCAGTTACCTGCGATAACTACTTTACGGAGATTCTTGTCCATTTTATAAACATCCTTTCGGTTAATTTACACTTTTTTTACTATAATCTTGCCCGTGTACGTTTAAATACACGGGCAATGGTTTTATAAAAGTTTAATTACTTTTCATTAAGTGCTGCGATACCGGGAAGTTCCTTGCCTTCCATATACTCGAGGGAAGCACCGCCGCCTGTGGAGATGTGGCTCATCTTGTCAGCAAAGCCGAGCTTTTGAACAGCTGCTGCGCTGTCGCCGCCGCCGATGATGGAGATTGCGCCGCTTTCTGCAACTGCGTTAGCAACTGCAACTGTACCTGCTGCGAAGTTCTCCCACTCGGACACACCCATCGGGCCGTTCCAGATAACTGTGCCTGCGCCCTTGATTGCGTTTGCGAACATTTCCTGTGACTTGGGACCGATGTCAAGACCCATCCAGCCCTCGGGAATGTCGTCGGAATCAACAACCAT
>JAFXCT010000120.1 GCA_017521365.1 Clostridia bacterium | reverse complement strand
CATTGTGTATTTGTCGGATTTGTAGAGCATGTTTTCCATAAAAACCTCTACACCCGTCTCGGTCATAAAGCTGCTTGCGGGTGCGGCAGAAGCCGTAACGCCCAGACAGCCGAGAGCCATTATAACGGCAAGGATAACAGAAAGTCCTTTTTTCATACTGCATTTCCCCTTTTTATTATGTCTTTATTTATTCTTGCGCTGTGCGCGGAGCTTTGCGGCGTGTTCCTTTTCTGCGGCTTCCTTGCGTGCCTCTTCTTCAGCGGCAAAGCGTTCGGCCTCCTCGTAACGCTGCTTTGCTTCGTCGTACATTGCGTCAATTTCGTCGTAGTGCGTGTAGTTTTCTGCCATTGTAAGAAGCTTCTTAGCATCAAGGTAGGGCTTAGCGGCACGGTTGTAAACCGAAGAGTCATCCGTCGCCTTCTTGATTGCCTTGTCAATCTCCTTGCTCTGTGCCTTGAGAGTCTTTATGAGTGCCATTGCTTCTTCTGCTGCGGCCTTATCCTTGTCGTCTCTTGCCTTGTAGTAGGTCTTGTATGCAGCATTAATCTTTTCTTCAACCGCATCCTGCTCAACAAAGAGCTTGTCAAACTCGCTTGAATCAAATTCTTCAATGCCGTTGGGGAAGTGCTTGCGTGCAACCTTCTGTGCGTAAAGGCACTCTTTTATTCTCGAAATTTCAGCCTTGCGGAACGCCTTTTCCTCTTCAGTTGAGGTGGGAAGAACCTTTGCGGTGCCAAGATCTGCCTTTGTTACGGTATTGATATAATCAAAGCCTGTCGCAACAATCTGCTTTGCGTTTTCGAGCTGAGCCTTGCCCTGAATAGTGTTGAAGCGGTTGAGCTCATCTACAACAAACTGTGAAACCTTTATAAGCTCGTTGTGCTCAAGGGCTGCTTGGCGAGCTTTTTTGGCTGCCTTCTTCTCTTCTTTATTCTGTGCTGCTTTTATTGCAGCTTTATCTGTAGGAAGCTCAGCTGCATTGATGTATTCCTTAGCCTCGCGTACAAGGTCGATAGCCTTTACAAGGTCCTTATCGCTGAGTACGTTTCTACCGTAGTCCTCAAACAGTGCCCTTACGCGAAGCACCTTGACCATACCCTTCTGCTTGAGCTCGGAAAGGTCGTAGAAGAAATACGGAATAACGTTCATTGCCGCACCGAGCACAGCCGTCATAATAAGAACGCCGAAAATGCTGATAAAGGTAGGTCTGTGGTAAAGAACGTTGTAAACATTATCGGGATTATCGAGCACTACACCCGAAGCTAAAATCTCGGGCAAAAGCTCGGCATATTTTTCTTCGTTGAAGCCGACAACATCATAAATGGCGGACTGAATGCTTGTTGTTGCCATTGTTACGGCACTGCCGATAAGGCCGACTGCAGCAAACATACCGTCAATTCTTTCGCCCGTAACATATTGCTGATAGTCACGGATATCCGCATTAAGGCTCGGTGTAAGAATGTGGGCAAACGAGCCGACAAGAGCGTTCATCCACAGGCACATCATTGCAAGCCATATCATAATTGAAGCATCCGCATACTTTACAACCGGGAAAAGTGCTGCAATGAAAACAATATTCATTGCATTTGTGAAAATAAGGGTGTTTTTCTTGCCAAATTTTTTAATCGAAAAGGGCGCAAGCAGCATACCCCAGAACGAGGCGTTGCCGTAAACCGTCGTCAGAATGGCATACTCGGTCGAGCTGCAGGCATTCTGGTAGGTGTAGAGCCAGCCGAGAATGCTGTTTGCCATACTTTCAAGGAAGCCCATCCAACCGGCAAGAGAAATAATCCAGAAATATTTGTTCTTTATAACGGCACGGAACGCATCAACAAACTTGACACGGACAATATGTGTTTTTGCCTGAATGATTTTTTCTTTGGTATTCTTAAAAAGAATAAAGCTGATAAGGAAGCCTATAATGAGAATGGGAGTCCAGACGTAGCGGTAAATGCGGATATCGTAAAGGTCTCTTTTGCCTGTAATCAGTTCGCCTATAATCGGAACAACAGCGTTGATAATCGTCGGTGCAAGCGAATCCGTAACCGCACGTATGGCAAGAACATTGGAACGCTCCTGTGTGTTGGAGGAAAGCACGGAAACGTAGTTGTCATACGCATCGTAAAGGAAGTTGTAGAAGAACTGGAAGCCGATGTTGAAGAAGACAACGGTGGCAATTTTGCCTATGTCGCCCATAATCTCGTACGGTGCCCAGACGTAGCCTATTGAAAGAATAACCGTGGGCAGACCCATACTGATTATGTACGGACGGTACTTACCCTGACGGCTGCGTGAATTGTCAATAATTCTGGCGCGAAGCATTGTAAGCGGGAAGCCAACAAGCACACTCGCAACGTAAATTGCGTACATCTGCATAGGCTTGATGCCTATTGTATTACCGACAAAGGCATTGTTTGCGGAAATAATCGCCGCCTGAACGAAGGTGATTATCGCCTTTACACCAAAGCCGCCCGCAGACAACGAAAAGATTTCCTTATAATTCATATAGTTGCCCAGCGGCGGAGTACGCCAATAGGTTCTTACCTTGCCGAAAATATCCTTTGCTTTACTTGCTAACTGCATATTCTCACCCATCCGGCATTAAGCCATTTTTTCTTTATAATATTTTCATTATAACAATAATGGTAAAAATAGTCTATAGTTTATTTAAACAAAAATTAAACCTCATAGTCGTCATCGAAATAATCGCCTTCCAAGGGCTCCTGACCCCAGAGTGACCGCTCATAATCAAAATCACGCTCCGGCTCAGGTATTTCCTTTTGCGCCTCAAGCTTTCTGCCACCCATCCATACAGATGGTGTTATACTGAGTGTATATCCGCAACCGCTTGGGGTTATCCACTCGTGCGGCTGCGCCTCGGGCAGAGCATAACGGGACATCAGTGCTGAAATCACACCGCCGTGAGTAACGATTGCGGCACTCTCAACGCCGGATTTAAGCATACCGTCAACTATTTTTTCAAAGCCTGTGCATATTCGCCTTGCAAATGCATCCTGGCTTTCGCCGAAGGGCGGGTCTATACCCGGCTCACCTGCAAGCCAGCGCGGAAACAGCGGATGTGTTTCAAGCTCTTCCGCCGTTTTGCCGTCAAACTCGCCGAAATCGTATTCAATAAGGTCGGGCATGGGCACCGGCTCCTTGTCCGGCCAAAGCATTTTTGCCGTATCAGTACAGCGGCGCAGGGGACTGCAGAAAACAACCTGAGCAGACGGATAGGTATACTCCTCTATAAGCTGCTCAAGCTGGTCTGTGCCCTGTGCGCAAAGCGGTACATCGGTGTGGCCAAGATATTTACCGTCGATATTTTCCTGCGTAAGGGCGTTGCGAATAAAGTGGATTTTGTAGCTTTTCATTGAAATCACCGAGTTTTAGTATTATTTATATTTCTATGTTGGGCAGCTCTGAAAACTCAGGGTACAAAAATTGCATAGTAATTTTTTTGTCAGATTGGCTCAAAAACGCAGGCAATACTTTGTGTATTAACGAGTATTTTGGGACAATCTGGCGGAAAAAGGACACGCAAGATTGTACGATGAGTTTTCAGAGATGTCCTATTGACAATTGTCGAAACGCTTGTTATACTATTTGTATATTATTAGATAACAGAGGTTTATATATATGTCAACAGCATTTGCAAACCGAATTACCTCCCTGAGAAAAGAAAAGGGACTCAGCCAGAAGGAGGTTGCAATAAGCCTTGGCGTGTCGCAGGCTTTGCTTTCGCACTATGAAAAGGGTGTGCGTGAATGCGGACTTGATTTTGTTGTAAGCTGTGCTGACTTTTTCGGCGTTACAACCGACTACCTGCTCGGCAGGCAGAACAGTAAATACGGCCTTATCAACGAGGAAGAAAAATATCTCCTGCTCGAAACCGCTACCGATGAAATCGACATGCAGCTCGTTATGCTGTGCGTGAGCTTTTTTGCAGAAAAGGTAAAGCGCCCCATAGACGATGTTTACGGCGACAAGCTGATGTGGAGTGCTGCAGTAGCCCTTTATAAGCTGATTGTTTACGGTATCAACAAGGGTCAGCTCAACAAGGACTGGTTTAACGTTGAGATAAGAAATGATGACTTTATATTTCAAAAGTTTGTCGATATTATCTGGAACGGTCTTTATATAAACGATACACAGGTTGTCGGCGAAATTGATGAGCAGTACGGAAAGCAGTTCCCCGAGGTTTTCAATTCGCTCATTCAGTCGGTCGAAGCCTATGTCGAAAAAATCACTGTCAGATATCTCTTGAAAGCAAACAAAAAAATGGACGAATTGCAAAACAACTGACTGTAATTATTTTTGTGTGGCACACTTCCAAAGGAAGTGTGCCACATTTATATTTTGTTTTATTATTTCAGAACGTTCTTGTACATTCTGATGTATTCGTTTGCGGAACGGTTCCATGAGTTGTTGCTCTCCATTGCACGCTTGACAAGGATTCCCCAGCCTTCCTTGTTTTGATAGCCTTCAACCGCTCTGCGGATTGTGTAGAGCATATCGTGTGCATTGTAGCGAGCAAATGTGAAGCCATTGCCTTCATTGTCGCCCGAATCGGAAATACTGTCCTTCAGACCGCCTGTTTCGCGGACAATCGGAATAGAACCGTAGCGAAGCGCAACCATCTGCGAAAGGCCGCAAGGCTCACTCTTTGAGGGCATAAGGAACATATCGCTGCCGGCATAAATCTTTCTGGCAAGGTCAGGCACGAAGCCGAGACGCAGACCGAGCTGTTCAGGGTATCTGCCTGCCATTTCCTTGAAGAACTCCTCATACTGCCAGTCACCCGAGCCGAGAACAACAACCTGAACGTCGGTTGTGGCAAGCAGCTCATCAAGAATAGCCTTTATAAGGTCAAGTCCCTTGTGAGAAACAAGGCGTGTAACGATGCCAATAACGGGTGTAGCTGCCTTTTCCGGCAGATTGAAGAGCTTCTGCAGTTCTGCCTTGTTGACAGCCTTTGCAGAGAAGTCCTCGGAATTGTAGTTAGCAAAAATATTCTTGTCTGTTTCCGGGTTATAGTTTTCAACATCGATACCGTTGAGTATACCCATAAGCTTGAAGCGGCGCTGAGCAAGAATATTATCCAGGCCGTGGCTGAACCACGGGTCAAGAATTTCGTTGGCATAAGACGGGCTTACGGTTGTAACCATATTCGCGGTTTCAATTGCGCCCTTCATCAGGTTGACACAGCCGTTGTACTCAACAAGGTGCTCAGTGCCGGGCTGTAAGCCGAGAACATCGCCGATAAGCTCCATGCCGTAAACGCCCTGGTACTGGATGTTGTGGATTGTGAAAACCGTCTTGATGTTTTCCCAACCGGGCTGGTCGGCATACATTGTGGAGTAGTAAACGGGAGTCATAGCCGTCTGCCAGTCGTTACAGTGAATTATGTCGGGCTTGAAGCCGATGTGGGGAATTATTTCAAGAATTGCACGTGAGAAGAAAGCAAATCTCTCCGCATCGTCATAGTGACCGTATATGCGGTCACGCTTGAAATAATACTGGTTGTCAATAAGGTAGTAAATTACACCGCCTGCACGTGCCTCGAAAATGCCGCAGTACTGTCTGCGCCACGCAACAGGCACGGAAATGTGTGTAATGAACTTCATAGAGTCCTTAAGCTCCTGGCTTATTGTGTCGTAAAGCGGCATAACCACACGGGCACCGATAAGCCTTTTACGAAGAGCCTGCGGAAGCGAGCCTGCAACATCGGCAAGTCCGCCGCTGGCAATAAAGGGCAGAGCCTCACTGGCTGCATATAAAACTTTCATAGTGTTCTCCTTTTTCGGACAGTTAAGTTAAGTTAAATTACAATTCTCTTTCCGACAAATACAGGGAAGTTTTCTGCGCCGACAAGTGTCTTGCCGGGCTTGATTACAACGTTCTTGTCAAGAATTACGTTTTCAACGTGTGCACCTGCACCGATAAACGTATCCTGCATAATTACGCAGTTTTTGACAACTGCACCCTTTTCAACCTTAACGCCTCTGCCAAGCACGCTGTTAATGACCTCGCCCTTGATTTCACAGCCGTCGGAAACAAGGCTGCCTTTAACGGAGCTGTCAATAGCATAAAGTGCAGGCATATCGTCACGCACCTTTGTGTAAACGGGACGGGCCTTGTTGAAAAGGCAGGCTCTGTTGGCACTGTCAAGAAGCATCATATTTGCCTTGTAGTAGCTGTCGAGTGAATCGATTGAAACGGCAAATTTGTCGCTCTTCATAGCACAGATTTTAAGTGTATCAACATTTGCCTGGAAGATATCCGTTGCAAAGCTCTTCTTGTGCATTGCATAGGCGTCGTTAACGAGTCTTTCAAGCAGAGCCTTCTTCATAAAGAAGATGTTGAGGGAATAATCGCTCTCATCGGGCTGTGCGCCGACGCTGACCTTGTTGACACGGTTATCTTCGCCGATATCAAAGGTCATAAGGTTTGAAAGCGTGGGTGTTTTGCCGTGCTTACAAACAACGCTGATATCTGCGCCGTTGTCCTCGTGGAATTTCATAAGCTCGTCAACGCTGAGGTTTGTAACAACGTTACAGTCCATAATAATAACGTATTCCTCACTTGCACGACCGATGAAATGCATATTACCCTTGAGGGACTCGATACGGTTGTCGAATGTGCCCGTATCGCCGAGAAGGAAGGGCGGAAGCAGGAAAAGACCGCTGCGCTTACGGGAAAGGTCCCACGGCTTGCCTGTGCCGAGGTGGTCCATAAGCGACTGGTAGTTGCTCTTTGTGATAACGCCGACCTTGCTGATGCCTGCGTTAACGAGGTTTGAAAGAGCAAAGTCGATAAGGCGGTATCTGCCGCCGAAGGGCACGGAGCCCATTGTACGCATATTGGTAAGCTCGGGGAGAGCCTCGTCATAAGCGTTTGAATATATAACTGCAAGAACTTCTTTAGCTCTGATCATTTTTCTTACCTCCTCACTTTGCTGCAGGCACGTCTTCGCCTGCCATAGCCTTGGGAGCAACCTTTGCACCTGCGCCGACTGTTACGCCTGCGCCGACAACGGCAACACCCCAGTCATCACGGTTGGCAACGTTTTCGGGCTTCTCGCCGACAACTGCGCCGGACTCGATAACTGCGTTTTCCGCAACGATTGCGTACTGAACAACTGCGCCCTTCTTGACAACCGTACCGGGCATAATGATGGAGGAATCAACGACTGCACCCTCTTCAACGGTTACGTCTGCAAACAGAACGGAGTAATCGATTTCACCGTCGATTGTACAGCCCTCGGAAATCATTGAATTCTCAACGCTTGCCTTGTCGGAAACAAAGTGGGGCGGTGAAACGGGTGTCTTGGAGTAAATTCTCCAGGAATTGTCGGACAAATCAAGGTCAACGGAGGGACGAAGAAGGTCAAGGTTAGCCTCCCACAGGCTGTCGATAGTGCCGACGTCCTTCCAGTAGCCGTCAAACTGATAGGCGAAAAGTCTTTCGCCTGCGTTATGCATTGCAGGAATGAGGTTTTTGCCGAAGTCGTTGCTTGAATTCGGGTCTGCCTCGTCTGCAAGCAGGTATTCACGAAGCTTCTTCCAGGTGAAGATGTAAACACCCATTGAAGCCTTGTTGCTGCTGGGAACTTCGGGCTTTTCCTCGAAGGCTGTGATTTCACCCTCGTCGTTTACAAGCATCAGACCGAAGCGTGAAGCCTCGTCCCACGGAACCTCGAGCATTGCAATCGTACAGTCTGCATTCTTCTCCTTGTGGTATGCAAGCATTTTTGCATAGTCCATCTTGTAAATATGGTCGCCCGAAAGAATACATACGTATTCGGGGTCATATCTGTCGATAAAGTTGATATTCTGGTAAATGGCGTTTGCGGTACCCTTGTACCACTCGCTGCCCTTAATCTGCTGGTAAGGGGAAAGAATGTGAACACCGCCGTTGGCTCTGTCCAAATCCCACGCTGCGCCGTTGCCGATATAGTCGTTGAGCTCAAGCGGCTGATACTGCGTGAGCACACCGACGGTATAGATACCGGAGTTTACACAGTTGGAAAGAGGGAAATCAATAATTCTGTACTTACCGCCGTAGGGTACGGCAGGTTTTGCGATGTTCTTGGTAAGGATGCCGAGTCTGCTGCCCTGACCGCCTGCAAGAAGCATCGCTATACATTCAGCTTTTTTTGACATTATGTTTACCTCCTTATTTTTAGAGAAGAGTTTACTTTAAATTATATGATTATTATACCTTGAGTATCTCTGTTATACTATTTCGCACGGGTGCTTTTCTGATTAATTTCAGATAGATTGTGCTCATTCCCGCAAGCTCGAGCGAAATGCTCTGCTCGTGGCCGTGCATAGGTCTGGGGTTGGATTTTATCTGACCGCTCGTGCCCCTGCCCGTGCCGCCGAAGCGTTCTTCATCGGAATTGAAAACGACCTCGTAGGTGCCTGCAACGGGAACGCCGATTTCATAGCCGCTTCTGTGCACGGTTGTAAGGTTGGAAACCGCTATGATTTCCTTGCCCTTCTTATCCGTACGGCGGAAGGCTATGACGGAATTCGTGTTGTCGTCACTCGAAATCCACGAAAAGCCCTCCCACGAGTAGTCAATCTGCCACAGCGGAGCGTTCTTCTTGTAGAAGGTGTTGAGCTCCTTCGTGTAGTCCTTGAGCTTGCGGTGCGCCTCGTAATCGAGCAGCAGCCAGTCAAGCCCCGAATCATACTTCCATTCTATAAACTGGCCGAACTCGCTGCCCATAAACAGCAACTTCTTGCCCGGGTGAGCGTACATATAACCGAGGAAGGAGCGCACGCCGGCAAACTTTTCCTCGTAGGTGCCGGGCATTTTATTTATCAGCGAGCATTTGCCGTGAACAACCTCGTCGTGCGAAATCGGCAGAACGAAATTCTCCGAAAAAGCGTAGAAGAACGAGAAGGTCAGGCAGTTGTGGTTGAACTTGCGGTGAATGCCGTCGAGCGAGAAGTAACGCATACAGTCGTTCATCCAGCCCATATTCCACTTGAAATTAAAGCCGAGGCCGCCCATAAACGTGGGCTTTGAAACCATCGGGAAGGCGGTGGATTCTTCGGCAATCATCATACAGTCCCAGAAATCACGGAAAACGGATTCGTTGAGCTTCTGTAAAAATTCAATTGCTTCAAGGTGCTCGTTGCCGCCGTTTTTGTTTGCTATCCACTCGCCGTCCTTGCGGTCGTAGTCGAGATAGAGCATTGACGCAACGGCATCGATACGCAGACCGTCAAAATGGTATTTATCCAGCCAGATTGCCGCACTTGAAAGCAGGAAGCTCTGCACCTGAGTTTTGCCGTAATCAAAAATCCTCGTGCCCCACGAGCGGTGCTCACCCTTGCGAGGGTCAGCGTATTCGTAGCAGGGCTCGCCGTCAAACTCGTAAAGACCGTGCGCATCCTTGGGGAAGTGAGCAGGCACCCAGTCAAGAATAACGCCTATTCCTGCCTGATGGCACTTGTCAACAAGGTACATCAGGTCTTTCGGCTCACCGTAGCGTGAGGTCGGGGCAAAATAGCCCGTAACCTGATAGCCCCACGAGCCGTCAAACGGATATTCGCTGAGCGGCATAAACTCAATGTGGGTATAGCCCATTTCCTTGACGTACGGCACAAGCTCGTCCGCAAGTGCTCTGTAAGAAAGGAAGTTGCCGTCCTCATACTGCTTCCACGAGCCTGCGTGCACCTCGTAAATATTTACGGGAGTGTCGTAGACGGGCTCTTTCTTGCGCTTTTCCATCCACCTTGCATCGTGCCACTTGTAGCCCTCTATATCGTAGAGCTTGGAGGCGTTTGCAGGACGGGTTTCACTGTGGAAGGCATACGGGTCGCACTTCATAAGCTCTCTGCCGTCTTTGGTCTTTATACAGTATTTATAGGTGTCGAAAACCTTTAAATCGGGGATAACGGCTTCCCACACGTCGCTTGAGTCAACACGGTACATCGGGTTGGCGTTATTGTCCCAGCCGTTAAAATCGCCCGCAACGCTCACGCCGGCCGCGTGAGGCGCCCACACTCGGAAAACAACGCTGTTATCAGCGTTGAAATGTGCTCCGAGGTACTCGTAAGCACGAGCGTTTTCGCCCTTGTTGAACAAATAAAGCGGAACATTGTCCACAGGAAACCTCTCCTTTCACATCTGTGCGCAGTTATACAGATATATAATATCAAACTTGTTCGGAAAATTCAAGTGTTTCTTTGCACTTTGTTACAAGAAAATCGACAAAATTTAAATTTATTTGTATAGTTTGTTACAAAATTTGTCAGTTAAGAAAATAAGAAAACAGCGTACAGATTTCTGCTCCGTACGCTGTTGGCTTTTATAAGTTCAAATAATTTCCTATCAATGCCACGTTGTGTTCCGACAATTCCGCCTGACGGGCAAAATCCGGCCATTTTGAAACGGCTGCTCTTACCTGTTCTATGCTTTTTACCGCATCCGATTTTTTGACACCTGCTTTTTCTGCAGTTTTCAACATATCTTCTTTCGTAATATTGTCGGCTTTGCCGTTAATAAGCATCTGATGAGCATTTACCCAAATACTGTCTTTTCTGTACGAAAAAGTAACGTCATACGCAGGCGACAGTGACCAGACTCCTTTTTTATCCATAAGGAAAGATATATTTTTCGTGTGGTCGTCATAGTTTTTGGCGTATTCATTGAACACCATCCGCCTGAACAACTGAACAAAATCTCTGTACGGCAGCTTAAGCTGCTTCATTACGGCAAACGCTTCCTCGTATGAATAAACTCTCGGTGAATTGAAATCCATATGAGCAAGGGCACAAAGCGACTGCATATGGAGCTTTTCTCCCTTTGCTCCTTTTCTGTCAAAACGCTTCGTCATAAAGTGAGCGCTGCCGTTTTCCTTGTAAAGCCTGCATTCACTCATTTCAATCCCTGCATCAAGCGCCATAAGATAGTAAGCATATTCAACCTTTGTGTATTCGCCGTCATCGGGTCTTGAGTCCTTGTCCCTGTTGTTTTTGATGTTATCAAATTTCAGAAGCCAGTATTCGTAACCCTTTCCTGCATCTATCTGACCCGAACGTATATCGTTTGTTTCGGGATTCCACGCAATAAGAGTTTTCGCCCTTGCACCGCCGACAGACGAACCGCACTCCATCAACTGCGCCATAAGCTTATCGTCCTTCGCAATGTGTATCTGCTCTTTTTCGGAAAGTATATCAGAAGCAAGTTTTGTTAAAGCATCAAGGTCAACCGTTTCGTTCATAGCTTCAAGCTCTTGTGACGGTTCATATTCCAGCGCACCCATACCGCGTTTACCCGTATAGCAGAGCTTTTCTATAACGGATAAGCTGTCTGCCGTTCTGCCCAGACTTTCCAAGAATCTCTTTATAACGATATTACCGAATTTATCGGGCAAAGAATCGGCAACCATACCCGGCAAGCCGTGAAAGGTCTGCTCAGGCAAAGCAGGAAACGAATAGGTTGCCGCAGACAAAGGCATTTTAACAGGTGATATTTCAATATTACTTTTCAAAAAATCTTCGTCATACTGAAAACCTACCATTCCGTTGTCATCCTGATGAAGATAACCCACGGTTGTTCCCCACAGATTGACACGAACCGTATTTACATTTTTCAACTTTATTCATCCTCCTTGTCTTCTCCCCAAACCCAAGCATCTGTTTTCTTTTTATCGGGCCGTGCACGCTTTCTTACCGCTTTTTCTTCAAACATTGCCTTGTAATCGGGCTGAGGCTCGGGAATTAAAACATCCAGATTTTCCGACAGACCGATTTCGTTTAAAACCTTAATAAGATTTGAAAGCTTGGTATCACATCCCATTTCAGTACGAGCTATAGTTTTAAGAGAAAGTCCGCACCTTTGAGCAAGCTCCGATTGCGTAATATTCAAGGAAATTCTGTACTGCTGAATACGGCTCCCCAACTCCGATAATATTGATTTTTCATCACTGTATTTTGAAATCTTCATAGAGCCTCCGAAATAACAAGTCATATTTGTACTGTTATAATACCAAATCTGTTTTAATAAGTCAAGTTTGTCTTGTTAGTTTAAAAAATAAAACAGCAGGGAAATTCGCGTGAACTTCTCTGCTGTTTAGTTTTTACTGTACCTCTTCGTAAAATACTTCGAGTATCATTTCGTATGCGGCGGTGGTATCCATATAGAATTCGGCGTATTTATCGCCCATCTTCATTTCGCCGGGCACGGAGTAGGTATTGATTTCGCTGACACCCTTTGACATAAGAACGGTTGCAAGGTAGGTTACGTTGTCAAGGCCGACGTTCGTACAGCTGTAGCGGTTTGCCGTTTTGTAAAGCCTTGAAATAACGGAGAAATCCTTAACGGCTGTTTTGATTGCCTTCGAGGCAAAGGCTTTTATATAGGTGACCTGTCTTTCCATTCTGCGAAGGCTGGCGTTCGTGTCGAAGCTTCTCTCCTGAACGAAGCTGACCGCCTTTTCGCCGTAAAGCGTTACCGCCTGACCGGCTACGAAGCCCTCAAGCGTTTCGTTGGGCACTACGGTTACGCCGCCTATAGCGTCGTTAAGCGGGCCGACACCGGCAATATCGAGCGAAATGTAGGAGTTTACGGGAATGCCGAAGAGGACACGCTGAATTGAAGCAACTGCGTTTTTACAGCTTGAGTGCTTACCGTCGCCGTAAGCGTAGGCAAGACAAAGCTGCTCTCTGCCGCTGCCGACGTATTCGCCGTCAACCGTGTAAAGGTCGATGTCAACCATAATGTCACGGGGAATTGCAATAACGGAAACCTTACCCTTGGCTGTGTCAATTGCAAGCACCATATTCGTGTCGGACTGACCGCCCGTGCCGATAATATCTCCTCTTGTGCCGAGGCTCTTTTTGTCAATACCGAGGCAGGCAATTGAGGTGATATTTTCGTTAAGGCGATACTTTTTGCCGTTGTAATAAACCGTTTTACCGTCGTTTTCAACCTCTGCCTGGTCAACCGCCTGAATTGTTGCATCATCATAGGAAACCATCTGCTTACCCTTGAGCTGAAGCACAAAGAAAGCTCCTGCCGCAACGGCGATTATAAGGAAGAATATGAGCAGAAGAATGAGCAGGATTTTAAAACCCTTCTTCTTTTTCTTCTTCGGCTTTTCAGACGGCACATATTCCTTGAAGGCATCGTCGAAGCTGTAGTTTTCCACCTTTTCCATGTTGAGTTTTATTTCCTTGTCGGAATCGTATTTATTATTTTTACTGCTCAATCGGGACATCGCTTACCAACACTCCGTTTACCAAAAATCTTGAGCTTTTATCGTTTGACATACAGGTGCTCAATACTACGAGCTTGCTGTTTTCATCAAGCGTTACGCCCTTGCGGACGTTGCGCAGGGTCGAAACAGGGTTGAGCACGTATTCCTGATAATCCGCCAGCACCTCGGGGTCGGAAAAATCAAAGGCATTCATAATGTGGCGATTGTCGTACTTGTAGGCGGAAACAATGTGGTATGTCAGCACTCTGTCCGCCGTGTAGATGTAAAAAACATCATGCGTATCAAAAAATTCGGGGTCTTCAAAATAGTGAAGAGATGTAAACATCGTCGTGCTTCGCATATTGTGACCGTAAACAACAGTTACTGGGTCGCTGAAATCCAGCGCATTGCAGGACTGTGTATAAATCATACCTGCAAAAAGGTATTTTTTGTAAATTGAGCGGTGGAGATAGTAGTTGTCGTCAACCTTGCTCTGTGCCACGGGGTAATCAACATAGGTGCCGGGAATACGAATCCAGGCGTAAACGTCGCTGTTGATTTCCTGCAGGGCAGGCAGGTCAATCGGGCTTTTGCCAACGGCAACGTCTCCGGGGTCAACCTTCGTTGCCTGCTCGTTTGACTGAGGGGTAATCATAGCGATATCCTCAATTTCGCCGTAGCTTTGCTGTGCCGTGAAATGCTGAAACAAAAGCACTCCTATATATCCGAGACAGCACAGTATTGCCGCAACGAGCAGCAGCACCGCAACAAGAGTCGATTTGCTCTTTTTGCTCTTTTCGGGCTGATTTTCTTCAATCACACCGTAGCCCTTGTTGGAATTGTTTTCCATTTCGTTTCCTTCCTTATACAAAATGAAAACCCCGCTTTCCTGAACAGAACAACGGGGCTTTGTTTTGCTATTAAAGCTACAGAATTATTCTGTTACCTTTTTCTTGCTTGTG
>JAFXCT010000119.1 GCA_017521365.1 Clostridia bacterium | reverse complement strand
TGCTTGAGTTCTTCTTCAGCAGCCTTTTGCTGGGCAAGGAATTCGGCAATGATTGCCTTGATTTTGGCTTCTTCCGCCTTTTCTTTTTCTGCCTGCTCAAGCTCTTTTTGCTTTTGCAGGTATTCTTCGATAATCTGTTGTTTCCTTGCTTCCTCTTCCTGCTGCTGTCTGAGGTATTCTCTTATGATAGCATCCTTATCGCTCTGAGCCGCAGGAGGGTAAGACCGAGGCTGAGCGTTTTGGTAAACAGGTTGAGGCTGAATTTTTTTGTCGATTGCAAGAGAACGAAGATAGCCGAAAAGCTGCCAGATTACAATAAGGGCAGCGGGCAGAACAATCAACAGCAATACACCCTGCGAGGTTTCGGCAAAATCGAAGAACTTGCCGAGATTGCTGACACGCTTACCGGTATATGTACCGAGTATGCGTGAGGACGGAACCTCTTTTCTGTCGGGCTCATCGGCATTGTCACCCTTTGTGACGTAGCTGATGTAGCCGTTGGTGTTTTTCACCTTGATAACTCTGTGCGTATTTATATACATAGAGCCGGTGTTATCGTAGGCAATGAAGGAAATTATGTCGTCTTCCTTGTATTGGTGCGTTTTGTTATAACGTTTTATCATAATCAAATCGCCCGGGAAGAAGATATCCTCCATTGAATCACTCTGAACGGAGAGGAACGAATAACCGCCGAGGTTTGCAACACCCGTAGAGGATTTTGTTGAGATGATAACCATAGCACAGACGACAATAGAGAAAATGAGAATGATTGAAGAGAGAACATTCATTGCAATATGAAATATTCTGTTGTCTAAAATGCTCTTTTTCTTCATATCGGTTTACCCTTTTGCGTTGTGTAGGTTAATTTATGTATTCAAGCTGCTGTTATGCAGCGGGAGTTTCTTCTTCACTTGCGGAGCCGAAGGAGATAGAAGCTGCAAGGTGCTTAGCGGAAAGCTTTTCACCCGTACAGTCTGTGTCGTTGCCCTCAATCCAGATGCGGACAATAACTTCTTCGGAGCCGGTGTTACCGGGAACGTTTGCAAGCTCAAGTGTGCCCTCGTACTTGTTGGCATCTGCAGCAGAAGCAGTAAGCTCTGTTACGGACTGTGAGGAGAGGGAAACTACGCCCTGAGTTTCTTCGGAGTCGATAATGCTGTTACCGTTGGAGTCGATAACGGTTGCGGCAGGGATTTCGCTTGTTGTAACAGCCTGTGTGCTGTCGCCTGCTACGGCAAAAATTGTTGTGTTGCCTGCGTAGGTTACAGAAATACGAGCTGCGTTGACAGCCTCGTGACCGTTGTCGTTACCTGTAAGAGCAACGTTGATTCTTGCAGTAACCGCCTCTGCCGTTGTGGAACGGATTTTAATTCTGAGTTCGTTGTAATCCTTGCCCATTTCGGGTGTAAGAGAAGCGAAGTAGCCGCCCTCAAGACCTACCTTTGTGAATGTTGAGCCGTCTGCGCTTGAAACGGGAGCGTACTTGCCGTCTGCGGCAATGATTTCGCCTTCGTTAAAGCAGTCTCTGTCAAGGTATGCACCCCAGCCTGTGGAAGAAGCCTCGCCGCCTTCTGCGACATAAGCCTTAGCTGCGGAGCCCTGGATTTCGATGCCGCCGCCTGCTTCGATTACATCAAAGCCGAGGTCGAACAGCTCTGCGAAGCCACCTACGAGGAACCAAGCGTATGTACCCGATACCATTGTTGTTGCGGCAACGATAAGAACGATGATGGAAAGTCCTATTTTGCGTTTTGCCATTTTGTTTACCCTCTTTACTTAAATTTTTATTTTAAGAGCACCGTGCTCTTTGAATATGAATTGTTCGGGCGGATGATATCCGCCCCTACGGGGAAGATAAGTAATGTATATAATATATATTATTAAAAGAATAAATAATAAAGAAGAAAGAATAAATAAGAAATATATAATTCCGAATTCTTAATTATCTTCTGCAGCGTTTTTTTCGGCTTCCTGCTGTGCGAGGTATTCAGCAATTGCCTGCTTTTTGAGTTCTTCCTCTTTGGCGGCCTGTTCAGCGGCGGCCTTTTCAGCCTCCTGCTGTTTGATGTATTCTTCGACAGCCTTGCGCTTGATTTCCTCTTCCTCGGCTGCCTTTGCGGCGGCGGCTTTTTCCGCCTCCTGCTTGGCGATGTATTCTTCAACCGCCTTTTTCTTTATATCCTCTTCGGATTCTTCGGTTTTTTTGGTTTCTTCAACGGGCTTCGGCTTTTCCTCCGCCGCCTTTACGGCTTCAGCGGGAGCGGCTGCAGCCTGAGCGGCAAGCATTTCAGCCATAACACGCTGCTTGATTTCTTCCTCAGCGTCCTTAACAGCGGCAACAGCCTTTTCCTTCTTAGCATCCATAAGGGTTGAAATGAACTTGAACAGTTCAAAGAAGAAGAAGATTGCAGTCGGGATAACTACGCAAAGCATAAAACCAAGCTGTGACTGGAGGAAGGAAAGGATTGAACCGAGGTGAGGTATTGCAGTACCGGTCCATTTTGCAACGATACGCTTGTTGTTCAGATAATCAACACTCAGATCCTGGTTCATATCTATATCGGGAGTGTTATCACCTCGTGTAACGTAATAATACTCTCCACCATGGTTCCAAACACCGTCAACAACTTCGTTCTGATTCTGTGTATATGTATCGGCTACAATTCTATGGGTTTCGAGGTAGGGTTGGTCTTCATAGTAACGCCAGAATGTTACTACATCACCGACCTTATAGGGCTCATCCTGTTCCGGGTCGGTGAGTTCAACAATAATAAGCGAGCCCTCGGGGAAGCCCTCTTCGCTCATCATTGAGTCGGTGAGGACATTGAAAACAGCTTTTCCAAAAAGATTCGGCAGACCTGAGTCATGCTTCGTTGAGGATAAAACCATAACCGTCATTAATATTGAAAAGATAAGAATAACGGTTACAAGGACATTGCCCACGATTTTACCAATCTTTTTCATTAAAAATACCTCGCATTTTCTTGATTTATGGGAACTTGATATTTTTACCGGATTTATATTTTGCAATCCTCCGTCACGGCTAACGCCGTGCCACCTCCTTTTCAAAGGAGGTTTTGACAAAGCAATTTACATCGCTGTATTTGAGGGCTTTTCCTCCTTTTGAAAGGAGGTGCCGAGCAAAGCGAGGCGGAGGATTGTTGAGGGGTGAAAACACCTCATTCATATATTTATATGTTTAAATATATGAATCAACTGTTTTCGTAACCTTTGGTATTAAAGGAATACTGTAGGGGAGGCGTTTCGCCTCCCGTAATTTAACGCCATATCCCTTATACTTCGGGAGGGGTGACCCTCCCCTACACGTTAAACGGGGAGTGCGTTAAACACGAATTGCGAACTTAACTTTCACATACCCCTTGCGGTGCGGTGAACGCACCGCAAGGAATAGGCTTGTTAGCTGTTAGCTGACAGCTAACAAAGAAAGTTGTGTTTTAGCTAAATCACAAATTTTTGTTTTGCAAGAAGCGGATTACTTACCGCCCCTGCCTTGGGGGAGAAATCAATTAGGGGGAACACCGGGTCGGGTCACACCCGACCCGGTAATTATGACTTTACACTAAACAGTTTTAAACTAGGTTATTAGCCCTGCTTTGCAAAATCGAGAACAACGCCACAAGCTGCCTCGGGAACTGCACCGGAGCAAGCGAGATCGTTACCCTCTGCCCAAACGTAAAGTGTAATTGTTGCGGGCACGCCCTTTGTAAGAGCAACTGTGAGACCTTCAGCAGAACAGGAAACTGCAGAAGCTGCAAGACCTGTGTAATCGTTGGTTGTGCCGTCAGCAAGTGTGTCGTTAGCATCCATGATTGCGTTACCGTTTGTATCAACACCAGCAATAGCGGAAACAACAGGTGTGTAACCACGGCTGCTTGTCTTGTTGAAGATCTTGTAATTGCCTGTTGAATCATAAAGTGCGGAGTAGATGAAATCGTATGTTGAACCTGTCATGTTAGGAGTGATAACAACATTACAGTCAACGTCAGACTTGAGGTAAACGTTAAGCATTACATAGTAGCTTGAACCGTCAGAAACAGCTGTGGGTGTGAAAACAAACTTGCCGAGTGTGGGGCTGCCTGTTGTGTCATCCTGCTTGATGGAGCCTGCGATGAAGCTCTTAGCATCAGGATTGAAGGATACAGGTGAGAAGTTACCGGGTCTGAAGTTACCCGCAATACCATCGAAATCCGAATAATCGAGAGATGTGCTGTAATCAGTACCATTTGCGGAAATCTGAATGTTACCCTGTGTGTTAGCAACCTTAGCAGAGATGTTGGAAACCTTAGCTGTTGTACCAGTTGCGAACCATGCGTAGGTTGATGATGTGAGAACAATTGCAGATACCATAAGCATCGCAAGTGCTGCCACGAGTGAACGTTTTTTCATAGTTTTTTCCTCCATTTAAGAGTAGTGTTTTTAGGGAATTAGAAACACATTTTATCCAAAATGTCTTTGACTGTTACGGGTAATAAAATCAAACCCTGTGACTGAAAAGCGGCTTTAATAAGTCTCCCCCAACTTAATCGGCCTTTTCTCTGTCAAGAACCTCAAGGGTCATCTTGAGTTTGACTTCACCTCCCATAATGTCGTTGACACATTCAGGATCTTCGCCCTCGAGCCAGACGACGACAGTATATCTGTCACTATCGTTGACCTCGAAGTCTTTGCGGGTGTACTGCATAACCATTGTGTCGGATATGAAGTTTTTGTCCGCCTCGAATGTTTCCTTTTTGCCGTCGGAAACCCTGGGCTTTGCGTATGTAGTGGGTTTACCGTTTATGAAAACCATAACACGAATTGCTTCGTCTGCGCCCTTGTAGGCTGTGACTACTTCAAGACTTGCCAGGTAATCAACCGTTGCATCCTCACCGCCCGGAACGGCTTCGCCGCCGTTGCGCACCGAGAAGGTATAGGCGAGGTAGTTTGTACCGTTGTGGTCACCGTAGACCTTATCAATATCTGCATAGCTGTCGTAAACGGGGTCGTCGCCAAGCTCGCCGTTTTTATTGAGCAGCCAATGCTTTGTGATATTGTCCATATTTTCTACCGCTGAGCCGTAAAGCGTAAGCGTGGGGTTTTCAAACTTTTCGTTATCGACAAGCTGGATACCGTAGAGGTTACCCGTCATACTTACCGTGAAGCGGCCTGCGCTGTTGATAACCGAGGTACAGGCATAGCCGATACCGAGAAGAAGTATGAGCACGCCGACGATGATAGCCAGAATTCTGATTAACCAGTTTCGTTTATAGACCGTTTCGGCGGTTGTATTTACATCGTACTTATCCATATCATCCGGAGTAAGAGCCGGGATATACGGACCGCTTGCGCCCTCTACAAAGCCGTTGTTGACGGGCTGCTCGGGCTGAGCCGTTTCTTTTTTCTTTCTTGCCAATGCTTTCATCTCCCAATCGAGAAATTATGTATGTCAATCCTCAGTCTCGCTACGCTCGACAGCTCCTTTTCAAAGGAGCCATTGGCAAAGCAGTTTATATCGCTGTACCTTGGGGCTTTACCTCCTTTTGAAAGGAGGTGGCACGGCGTAAGCCGTGACGGAGGATTGCTGAGTATCGAATGGTTATTTGATTTTCTTTTCGTCCCAGAGGTCTGTGCAGTAGTTTTTGCCCTTGAGCCTGCGCACGCCCATTTTTGTGAGGAGGGCTGCAAGCTCGGGTGTATCGACACCGTCGGCAATTGTTTTGACGCCGAGCTTCTTTGCAAAATCCACAAGACCCTGGACGACTATTCTCGGTCTGTCCTCATCCTCGTAAAGCTCGGGGTTGATGGGCTCTATCATCTTGCGGTTGATTCCTATGTAATCTACCTCGTACTGTGACAGATTGGACATTGAGGTGTATTCAACGCCGAGGTCATCAATCGTAAAGAAGGAACCGTGCTCACGCATTTCGGCGATATTCTTTTTAACCTGCTCGCTTTCGGTTGCGTAGATGTTTTCCGAAATGTTGAAGCAGAACTTGTCGGCCTCAACTTCCTTCTTATCGAGGATTTTCATAATCTGTGTGCAGAAGTAGGGCTTTGCGAGGTATTTGACCGAAAGGTCGAGGATAAAGCTGTTGATGCTTGCATCTCTTGCATCGGCTCTTTTGAGAACGTCGCAACACTCCTCGACAGCCCAGCGGTTAATCTCGCAGATGCGGTTGCTCTTTTCTGCAACGGGGCTGTAATACTCGGGAAGCATAACGCCCATCTTGCTGTCGTTGATTACTACCGAAGCGGCATAATCGAGAGCCATATTGAGGTTATTGTCAAACACAGGCTCAAACATAAGCACCATAGGACGTATGCGTCTGCCGCCCGTGGACTTTTTAGCCTGAGTTTCGCCCTGCTGAGCGGAAAGAGTTTTGTTTTCTTCCATTTGTAGCCCGACCCCTTAATAAAGAAATTATCTATATATAATTATTATATATAAAGAAATAATAATAAAAACTACAGATTGTATCACTACGGAATATTTTTGTCAACGGGAAAACGGGGTATTTCTTTACTTTTTTGTAACTTTATGCAATTGACAGAAATTTACACCTTTGCTCTGTTGAAATTGCACAAAGCAGAATTTCACACACCGTCACAATTGACAACTCCTGCATTCGAACAAAAAAATGCTGCGTCCGACCGCAGCCGAACACAGCATAAAGCAATAAATATTCTTATTCTTTGGAGTTTTTCACAGCCTCTTCAAATGCATCCGCACTCCACCACATCCGCATATCGGCAACAAATCCGGGTCTGTCCGAAACGATACCGTCCGCACCGAATTTCATAGCCTTAACGGTTGCGTAAACGTCGCTGTCGCAATCGACCCAGACGAGCAGGCCTTCCTCCCTTGCTTTTTCCGCAAGAGAGCTGTTAAACACTTCGCCCGCACAAAGTATTCCGTCCGCACCAGAAGCACGGATTTCGGCAAGACTCAGGCGGTTTTCGCCGTTATAATCGCAAAGCACTTTAGTCTGCGGAAAGAAGCTTTTAACATATGAAACCGCATTTTCGTGCACGCCCGTTATAACGGATTTTGTCACGACCTCCCGATTAACAAGCACGGCGTTAAGATAGCTCAGCCGGCTGTATTCGCTCAGCTCAATTACCACACCGAACTCGTCGTACTCCTGAGCAAGCTGGTTTATTACTCGGCTCAGGCGCACGGATTTTTCCTCATCGTAGGCAGTATATCCTTCTGCGAGAATTACCTCGTTTTCGGGTGTCACCGCCACCTTTACCTCAACGTAACCCGTTGCGTAATCAATCTGATTGCGTGCACCGAGAAAGGTGTCGCACGGATAACCGTCCGTACCTGAGGCAACGGCAACGGGCATAATTATATTGTTGCCGCCCGCATCCTGCTCGAAAGGAACAGCCGACAGATACTGATTAATATTCTGCCGTTGGAAAAACGTAACCTCATCGCCGCCCTTGTATACAAAAAGCAGCAAACAAAGCACGAGCAGACCTACGGCGCTGCCAAAACAAATCAATGCTTTTTTCAGCAAGACCATTGCCTCCGATTATCATTTGAGCTTTTGGGAAATAAGCTGAGTTATCCCCATAAGCTCCATATACTTTTCCTCAATTTCCTCAACAAGCCTGAACTGAGTTCTGCAACGGTCAAGGTTATGCTCAGGACGGCTGATTCTGAAATAAATATCACCGTTTAAATAGTCTGTAAGGAAGCGTATGCCGCACTCAAGCGTCATAAGCTTAACGGAGAAGGGCAGATAATAAATCTCCGCCGGCGCCAGGCTGTCACCGGCGGCCGAAAGATAGCCCTCGGTATAGCTGCGGTAAATTTCGGTATTAAAACTGACCTTTGAAAGATCCTTTTCGTCCTCATCGGCA
This sequence comes from Clostridia bacterium, assembly GCA_017521365.1. Lineage (GTDB taxonomy): Bacteria > Bacillota > Clostridia > Oscillospirales > Acutalibacteraceae > UBA8612. Next base: position 4,840 of record JAFXCT010000119.1, on the reverse strand, counting down.
GTATTGCCGGCAAAACGCAGGCTGTCACCGAAATCGTAAAGAGAGAGACCGGGCATAACGGTATCAAGGTCGATAACGCAGATTCCCTCACCCGTCTTTTTATCAAACAGAACGTTATTGAGCTTTGTGTCGTTGTGGGTTACGCGAAGCGGAAGCTCACCCTTTTCAAGCAGATCAAGAAGCACGGAACAATCCTTCTTACGTGCTTTTACAAAATCAATTTCCTTTGCAACCTCGGCAGCTCTGCCCGCCTTATCCTCTTCAACAGCCTTAATAAAATCATTATAACGGGACACTGTATTATGGAAATTAGGGATGGTTTCACAAAGCTCCTCAGCAGGATAATCCGCAAGAAGCTTCTGGAAATTACCAAAGGTTTTACCCGCCTTACGGCATATTTCGGTATTGTCGGGGAAATTGTAGCTGATAGTGTTTATAACGTAGTTAATAACTCGCCAGTATCTGCCGGCTTTGTCAAGATAATACGGCTTACCGTCCTTGGTATAGTACACCTTGATGGACTCTCTGAGCGGATTGCCGCCGGCCTCAATAACCTTGTTGCGAATAAAGCTTGTAACCCCGACATAGTTTTTCATCAGCGCTTCGGGGTCCTTGAATACAGCCGTATTTATCTGCTGAAGCACATAGGACTTTTCGCAGCCGTTGTAATCAAAATTAAGCTGATACGTATTGTTTATATGACCGTTGTTGAGAATTTCAAAATCGTAGTATTCGCCCTTGAAGCTGTAATTTGCCTGAATTTCTTCAATATCAAAAAGATTGGAAACCATAACATTTTTTCCTTTCAATCAGCTGTTTTTCTGGAAGCTCGTCCAGAGCTGACCAAAGGTAAGCCCCGTTTCGTCCTTCCAGAATTCTTCTTTATATGTTCCGTTCTGCAACGCTCTGTTGAGACGGTAAACGATATCCGTATCGGTTGTGGAATTGACCCACTTGAGGAAGGCGGCACCGTGCACGTCGCCCTCTTCGTAGGAAACGCCCTCATAAGTGGTTGTGACAAACCAGTTCTTATCTGCATACGAGCTGCGGAACTGGTCGCGAGCATAGGCCCTTATCGAGCTCTTGAGCCAATCAGGTGCAGAAGCGTTATAGGTCTGGACAGTTCCCATAAGCGCACAGATAATGCTGTCGTAATCGTCGGGATTATCAACAAACCAATTGGGATTGATATATATTTTTTTACCCGAGGTATAGTTTGCTCCCTTGCCCGAATATGCGGCATCTATGTATATCGTTATCTTGGGCGGATTGTAGTCCGTGCCGTATTTGCTGTAAAGCCTGCTGTACGTTTTGTAAACAATGTCCTCGAGCTTATCATAAACTCCGGGGGGAAGAAGGTTTTCATCTCCCTCGAAGGTATAATACTTGTTTCTTGCCTCTGTCGTTGCGACCTCCTGCTTTATTTCGCCCTTGGCAAGCTCATCATAGTAGGAACGCAGCTCCTCAAAGCTTGTTGTTTTCACCGGCTCCTGCTGCTGATTGTTATTGCCGCCGCAGCCGGCAAGCGTACACGACACCGCCAGAGCAAGAGCGCACACGGCAAAGATAGGTTTTTTCATAAAAGACACCTCAAGTAAATTCCTTTATACCGCTGAATATCCTGCACCGCCGAAAGTGATGCAGGATTATTCTTGTAATTATACTTTTCGAAACTATAGCTTTGCTTCGGGAGATTCCGTCCACGGGCAGTCGATTTTCTCCTGCCTGTAAAGGGGCTTTGCCCAACGCACGGCGTTAGTGATAATACGCTGAACCTCAGGAATGAAGAAGGTCGGGTTGCTTTCGTGGCCGGGCTGAAAATAGAAAATTCTGCCAAGTCCCTTGCTCCAGCAGCAGCCGGAACGGAAAACCTCTCCGCCCTTGAACCAGCCGAGGAATACAAGCTCGTCGGGCGTGGGAATATCAAAACGCTCGCCGTACATTTCCTCCTCGGGAATTTCAAAACAATTGCCTATGCCCTGTGCAATGGGGTGAGAGGGCATAATATTCCAGACACGTTCTCTGTCACCCTCACGCCAGCAGAGCGAGCAGGTTGTGCCCATAAGACGTGTGAAGGGCTTTGAAAAATGAGCGGAGTGAAGAGCAATAAAGCCCATACCGCACATAACGTGGTTATATACTCTTTCGGCAATTTCATCGGGCACACGGTGATGAGCCATATGACCCCACCATATAAGAACGTCCGTATCGTAAAGCAGCTCATCGGTAAGCTCTTCAACGGTTGAGAGAGTTACCGTTTTAACGGTTATATCCTCGTTTGCGCCGAGAAAATCCGCAATACAGCCGTGAATACCCTTCGGATATACGGCGGCAACCGCTGCATCTTCAAGCTCGTGAACGTATTCGTTATAAACCGTAACCTTAATCATCGGCGACACTTCCTTAAGCGCAATAAATGTAGTTACATTCATTTTACTTTAAAAAAGCCGAATCGTCAACATATTTTTTTATTATCGGTAAATATTTATGCAGGCAATGCGGTAAGCGGCCTGAAAACGTAGCCCTGTGAAAGTGCGTAATCTATGATATCTCCCAAGGCTTCGGCGTTGTCCTTTGACACGGAATGGAGCAGAATTATTGCGCCGGGGTGCAGACGTGCCGTAACGGTATTAAAGGCATAGTCCTTACCCTTTTGAGCGGAGGTGTCCCAGTCGGAATAGGCAAGCGACCAGAAAACACTCTTGTAGCCGAGTGAGCCGACAAGGTCGAGCGCACTTTCGCTGTAAGCGCCCTCAGGAAAACGGAAATAAGGCGACGTATAGCCGAAATTCCTGCGAAGATAGTTGTCACATTCCTCTATTTCCTCCGCCATTTTCGTGCGGCTGATTTTGCTGAAATTCGGGTGATTTGTCGAGTGGTTGCCGACTATGTGCCCCTCTTTAATCATCCGTGAAATCAGTTCGGGTTCAGCCTCGATATGGTCAAGCGTGCAGAAAAAAGCGGCGCTGACGTTCTTTTCTTTAAGCGTGTCAAGAACGTTAAACGTGTAGCCGTTTTCATAGCCGCAGTCAAAGGTAAGATAAAGCACCTTATCGGCGGATTTTGTGTCATAGGTCACGGCGTTATAGCCCTTTGATTCAAAAAACTTCTGCGAATCGACGCTTATCTGATGGGGCTTGCCGTCTTTTGCAACACCGAAGCTGTGGTTGATTGTGCTTGTAGGCAGACCTCTTGAATTGTCGGGGTCGTTTACCGAAAATTCAACTGAAGTCAAAGACATATACCCCGTAAAAGTGCCTGCGGTTGCAGACGGTGCACCCGTAATGTTTTCAGCAACGAAGGCGGGATTAGTAAGCTTCGGGCGTGTTGTGGCAGGCTTTGCGGTTGTAACCCTGGTTGTAGTTTCCTCCGTAGTCGGCAGCGTTGTTGTAGACGCAATCGTTGCCGTTTCCTCCTTGCCGGCATGTTCAACTGTCTGCCCCGTGGTGGTTTCATCCTCACCCAGAAGCAAGTCTTTATTCGTAACAAAAAGTCCTGCGGCAAGCACGAGCAAGCCGACGCAGACACATATTAAAGCAGATTTGTTCATTTTTCTTTCTCCCTTTTTCCGTTTATGTTAAGCGGTTTCTGACCGCTTGGTTTATTATACCGCAAAATGCGATAAAATAAAAGTAATTTCTCAAATGTTATTTCATCATAGAATTAACGCTGTCCATCATATTTTCGACGGTTTTCATTGCCTTCATAGCGTTTTTACGGGTCTGCTTTTTGAGCGACGGGCTCATCATAGCCGCACCGAGTGCCGCTGCCGCACCGCCTGCAACAAGGCCGAGGCCGAGACCCGTTACCATTTTTGTAGTTGTCGTTTTCACAGTATCACCTCACAAAATTCAAGTTAATATTATTTTGAGCAGAATACAAGAGAATAACGGCAGAAGATTTCACCACCGCAAAACAAATTTTTCTTGAAATTATCTGCGGTTTAAGCTATGATAATTAAGTTAAGATATTTTTTCAAAAATGACGGTGAAGGATTTTATGAAAACGGCAAAACGTGCCCTTGCAATTCACGATATTTCGGGCTTCGGCAAATGCTCGCTGACGGTTGCTCTGCCGATTATTTCCGCCTGCGGCGTTGAAACGACCGTTATGCCTACGGCCGTGCTTTCAACCCATACGGGCGGCTTTACGGGATACACGCACCGTGACCTGACAAGCGATATGCGCCCGATGGCAGACCACTGGAAAAGCCTTGATTTGAAATTTGACGCAATTTATTCGGGCTACCTCGGCTCGTTTGAGCAGATTGAAATAGTAAAGAGTATTGTAAGGGATTTTAAAACGCAGGACAACTTTTTCCTTTGCGACCCCGCAATGGCAGACCACGGAAAAATGTATGCGCTTTTCGATATGGAATTTGCAAAGAAAATGGCTGAGCTTTGCTCACTTGCCGATATTATTGTGCCCAATTTTACGGAAGCGGCATTTATGACGGGCGAGGAATACAAAGAGGGTCCGTACACAAAGGAATATGTTGAAAGAATTATAAAAAAGCTCAGTGACCTCGGCCCGAAAAAAATCGTTCTGACGGGCGTTTATTTTGACGATAAACAGCTGGGCTGTGCCTGCTGTGACACATCTACGGGAGAGATTGAATACTGCCTGCGTGACAGGCTTACGGGCGTTTACCACGGCACGGGCGACGTTTTTGCAAGCACGCTTTGCGGCGCATTGCTCAACGATATGAGCCTTAAGGAGGCTACTGAAACGGCGGCAAAATTCACCTGCGGCAGTATTGAAAGAACGCTTAAAATCACGCCCGATGTGCGCTACGGAGTGGCTTTTGAGGGCGAATTGCCCAAACTTATCAAGGAGCTTA
>JAFXCT010000118.1 GCA_017521365.1 Clostridia bacterium | reverse complement strand
TTTGTTTTGGTCATGTGGTGTGTGGGTTCTGTGCGACGGTGCACTGCGAACCATGTCAGGCGGGGAACCGAGCAGCATTAAGCAGAAAGTACTGTGCGCCACAGTCCGCCTGCACACCATGTGACCAAGACAAAGTTTTTTTAGTCCCCCATCGAACACTTATAATGCTAATCTTGTGCATTGTATTATCAATGAAAAAAAAGTGCTGTAGGGAAGGGTCTTGACCCTTCCGCAAAGTCTGATGAAACCTATCGGAACGGTCAAGACCGTTCCCTACACTACGCTTTCAATAAAAGCCGTTAACATTTATAAAAAGTAATATGAGAGGTGAATTTTATGTACCGTGCGTTATACCGTACCTGGCGTCCGCAGACCTTCAGCGATGTTGTCGGTCAGCAGCACGTCACAAATACTCTTGTAAACGAGCTTAAGGCAAATAAGCTTGCTCACGCCTACCTCTTCACGGGCTCAAGGGGTACGGGCAAAACGAGCTGTGCAAAAATTCTCTCAAAGGCGGTCAACTGTGAAAATCTTCAGGACGGCAACCCCTGCAACGAGTGTGAGGTTTGCCGCGGTATAGATTCGGGTGCAATTCTCGACGTTGTCGAAATTGACGCCGCAAGCAACAACGGTGTTGACAATATCCGCGATTTGCGTGATGAGGCGAATTACACCCCCGTAAGGGCAAGGTACAGGGTATATATCATTGACGAGGTGCATATGCTCTCCGTCGGCGCTTTCAATGCCCTTCTTAAAACGCTTGAAGAACCGCCCGAGCACGTCAAATTTATCCTTGCTACAACAGAGGTGCATAAGCTCCCTGCAACAATTCTTTCCCGCTGCCAGCGCTTCGATTTCAAGCGAATCGAGCCGCAGGACATTGCGGACAGGCTCAATTTTGTTGCAGAGCGTGAGGGTTTTGCGCTCGAAAACGAGGCCGCCTCGCTTATTGCAAAAATTGCAGACGGCGGTATGCGTGATGCGCTTTCACTCCTCGACCAATGTGCAAGCCAGAGCAAGAATGTTACCGCAGACCTTGTCAGCAACGTTGCAGGCCTTACGGGTCACGACCACCTTTTCCTGCTTGCCGACTGTATTAAGAACAACGACTGTGCCAAGGCACTTTCGGTTATAAACGATTTGCACAACGCCTCCTGCGATATGGAGCGGCTGTGCACCCAGCTTATCGACCACTACCGCAACCTAATGATAATCCGCTCGGTCAAACAGCCGGAGGGCCTTATCGTATGTACTGCGGCAGAACTCAAACAGCTTGAAGCTCAGGCAATGAGCTATACGCTCGAACACATAATGCACATTTTAGGCGTGCTTGAAGTCACCGCAGGTAACCTGCGCAAGGGTCTCAACCGCCGTGTTGAAACGGAAATGGCGTTTGTCCGCCTTTGCACACCCAACCTCGATTCATCCGTTGATGCACTTCTCAAGCGTGTTGCCGCAGTTGAAACTGCGGTTAGAACGGGTGCGGTTGCGGTACAGCAGCCCGTCACAGCTCAGCCATCCGCAGAGGAAAACATACCCGTGAAGGCTGCGGCTCAGCCCGTTGCACCTGCCCCGAAAACTCTGCCCGACGGTGAACTCGGCTGCTGGACGGACGTTATTCAGGAGCTTAAAACCTTCAACCTTCCGCTTGCGAGTATGATGTTCAACACATATGCGGTTGTAAAAGACGGTGTTGTAAACATCTGCCACAACAGCGCCTTCCTTGTCGGCAAATTCAAGGACGAGGAAAGCCGTAAGGATCTGAAGAAGGCGTTTTACAATATTACGGGCACAGACTGCCTGATGAAGTTCAAAAAGGTTGCCGAGCCGGCGAATATTCCCGAGCCGGAGCCGATTCCCCACGAAACCGACCCGCTTGCCGATTTGCTCAGCAGAGCGCAGGCAAACGGAATTGATATAAGCAGTAATTAATTTTGAAAGGATAGATAGAAATGAAAGCAAGAATTCCCGGTGCACCCCAGGGCGGTCAGGCAGCAATGCTCCAGAGACTTCAGGATATGCAGGCAGAAATGCAGAGAACACAGGAAGAGGTAGAGGCTACAGACTACGTTGCTTCTGCAGGCGGGGGTGCCGTTGAGGCAACCGTTACGGGCGCAAAGGTTCTCAAGGATATTAAAATCGACCCCGAGGTTGTTGACCCCGAGGACGTTGAAATGCTTCAGGATATGGTTATTGCCGCTGTCAACGAGGCTCTGCGTAAGGCTGAGGACGCTATGATGCAGGGTATGGAAAAGGCAAAGGGCGGCCTTAATATCCCGGGTCTGTTTTAATGGGCTACGAGGTAGCGACGCTGGCTAAGCTCATCGAGCAGTTTGAGCGTATGCCGAGCATAGGTCACAAAACGGCTCAGCGCCTTGCTTTTTATGTGCTCGATATGAGCAAGGAGCAGGCACAGGGCTTTGCCAAAGCAATACTCGATGCGCACGAGAAAATTCACCGCTGTGCGGTCTGCTGCAACCTTTCGGAGGACGAGCTCTGCCCGATTTGCTCAAAGACGGACAGAGATATGTCGGTCGTCTGCGTTGTGGAGGACCCGAGGGACGTTATCGCAATCGAGCGTACACGTGAGTTCAACGGCACGTACCACGTCTTAAACGGCGTTATTTCGCCGCTTAACGGTATCGGCCCCGAAGAGCTGACAATTAAAGAGCTCATCGCCAGAATGGGCGACGGGCAGATAAAAGAGGTCATAATGGCAACCAACCCGACGGTTGAGGGCGAGGCAACGGCAATGTACGTTTCACGCCTGCTCAAACCGCTTGGCGTTGCAACAACACGCCTTGCCTACGGTGTCCCCGTCGGCGCAGACCTCGAATATGCCGACGAAGTAACGCTCCTGCGCGCCCTCGAAGGCAGACAGAATATATAAAATTAATTCAGGGAACAAACCGTACTTTTTGAGTGCGATTTGTTCCCTGAGGTTTTTGCATGAATGATAATAACTTTTATCACGGCAAAGCCGTGTATATAATCAATTCCGCAAAGGAATTGCATATCATCAGAACTTTAGTTCTGTATATCATCATTGCGAAAGCTTATACACACTTCGTGTGATGATATACGCCTGCGGCGATGATATACCATTGCTTTCGCAATGGATAAAAAAAGACAGTCTTCAGAGTCGCACTCTAAAGGACAGTCTGGAAACAGGTTGCGGTGTAGCCCGTTAGGGCTACGCCGTTTTCCTTATTTCAAGCGGTTTTTAGGGGATTTTCACGCATTTCCTGAATTGTTTCAAGAATCTCTTGTTCTGTCGGAATATTTATGATACCCGCCGCAGTAAATGAGATATCAACAGGAACATGCTTTAATCCATCTTCACCTTTGATGCTGTTATGAACATCAATTCTCTTTATTAATGTGTTTACAAGAGTTGGTGTTAATTCTTTTAATTCGGTGCACCCACGAATTGCTTTTAAGAAAGTATCAAGGTCTATTTTCTCTTGTTCGGCTGTTTTTATTGCTTGCTTGTCGTTTTCTACTGCGGCAAGCAATTCTTTTTGCTCTTTTTCATAATTTGCCGACATACGATAAAATCGTTCATCCGAGACCTTGCCAAGAAGATTATATTCATAAAGACCTTCAATCAGTTTATCTAATTCAGCGATACGCTTTTGAGCTTTTTCTACCTTTTGCTTCAACATC
>JAFXCT010000117.1 GCA_017521365.1 Clostridia bacterium | reverse complement strand
GATGTTCTCGTCCTTGTACTCGCTGTATGCGGCCTCCGCACCGATTGCGAAAGTTGAGCATAACATTGCGACTGCAAGAAGCATGCTGAGGAGCTTTTTGAAATTACTCAAGTGATACACCTCCATAAAATTTAGCAAATGGGTATTGCTTTATTTGCAGACAGCCGCTTGACCGGCTGCCATGCCGCGAAAAGGGGAACTGATTAGCTTCGGTTAACATACCTCCCTTGACTTTCGTGCCTCAAAAACCTTCTATCTGCCGCTTTTAAACGAAGACCGCCGGAGACTGATGCCGCCGTATGGTCAGCGTAAAAGCAGCGGACCCGGTTTTCGACGGCGGGGTTTTATTAGCAGAAGCAAATTTAACCAAAAGTACATCCTCAAATGGGGGCACTACCCCCTTTGTACTTTTTCAGTTACTAACATATTAATACTTCTTAAGGGCTTTGTCAACGGAATTTTGCAAAACGGCACCGATTTTTCCTATTTGCACAATATGAATATGCGTTTTTTGTGCACAAATGCTTGTACGGGTTTACCTTCGTTTTACCTTAACGCCGGAAGCCCCAAACCGCCCGAAAAAAGGGGGAACAAGATGTAGTATTCCGGGCAAAGTTTTACCGCTACAATTAGGGCTGATGCACTCGGAAATTCATTATCCGCAATATTTCTGCGGCGTTTCTTGCCGAAATCTGAAGATTTACGGTTTTTCCTTTTTTCACAAAATTCTCCGTGTTTTTCCGCACCGAACACACAAAGAAAGCTTTTTTCGTTTTCACGTGCTCGGTGAATCGGTTTTTGCAAAATGCTCTCAGATTTTTGCCGTATTTTTTCGTTTTTTTGCTCAACTGCCGCCTGCTTGCACACCTCTCTCTTTTCCGTCGGATTTCCTCTGTGTTTTCGGCTGTGCACGGCTCTGATTTTCGCCATCGTAAACACTCACGAAACGGGCAGAAAAACTACCCCGATAAACCGAGCCTTATCCGACTGATTTTTCGGCTTTTTATATGCCATTAATTGGCTTTATATCAAGGCTTCCGACAAATTTTACCATATTTTTTGCGGTGCTTGTTTTCCGTTCTTTTTTTCTTGTTTTTTCTTCGCTTTTTTCTGCCGTTTTTTATCGGATTTCCACCGTTGCTTTTCATCTGCTTTTCAGTTAAGTTTTTTGATTATTTTCAGAAAAAATTTACCTGTTTTTTCCGTTTAAATCAGCCTTTTATCCGTGTAAGGCACTCAAAAATTTTTGGAGCCGATTCTCAATAAATTTTCCCCGTCTCTTCTTTCCCGAAAAGCAAAAAAGCGCCGAGTGCACCGTTGAGGAACACTCGGCAAAGCTTTATTCGTTTGTGTTGTTTTCGCCGCTGTTTTCAGCAAGGTTTTCCGTGTTCTGAACGGGCTCCTGCTGCGGTGCACTTTCGGAACGGTGCTTCTTCTTTCTGCCGAACAGACCGTAGCCGTAGCCGTAACCGTAGCCCTTACCGTAGCCGTAGCCTCTGCCTCTGCCATAGCCGTAACCCGAGCCGTAGCCGTAGCCCGAACCGTAGCCGTAGCCCGAGCCGTAACCGTAGCCTGAGCCGTAACCGTAACCCGAGCCATAACCGTAGCCCGAGCCGTAGCCATAGCCCGAACCGTAGCCGTAGCCCTTGCCGTAGCTGCCGTAACTGCCGTAGCTGCCGCCGTAATAGCCCTTGCTTGAGTAGTAGCGGTTGGAACGCAGACCGTTACCCTTGTTAAGAATCTTACCGTGGGATTCTTCATCGTTCATTGTGAATACTGCGCCTGCGATATCAATGTTCGTAGCTGCAATTTCGTCGAGAGTTTCGTTGATTTCACCAATCTTTGCGTGCTCTTTTCTGATAACGAAAATCATAGCATCGGCAAGCGCGGAGATAACAAGGCTGTCGGAAACAACTCGTGAAGGCGGAGTATCGATGATAATATAGTCGAACTCCTTACGTGCCGTTTCGATAACCTCACGGACTCTGTCTGCGTCAAGAACCTCGGCGGATTTCTGCGTAATACCGCCGCTGGGAAGGATGAACAGACCAAGGCTCTTTACATACTTTATGGATTCTTTATAAGTGGATTCGCCCTTGATAATCGGAATAAGACCCGTCTTGTCGTCGTATTTTACGCCGATAGTCTTGATAACGGCAGGCTTACGAAGGTCGGCATCGATAAGAAGGACGGACTTGCCCTTCTGTGCGAGTGAGCAGGCGATGTTGATTGCAACAGTCGTCTTACCTTCGTTTTCATAAGTAGATGTAACAATAAAGGTCTTGTAGCCCTTGTTGTTGTAAAGGCTTTCAATCTTTGTTCTGATGGACTTGAAGCACTCAACAAAGGCAAAGCTTACCTTTTCCTCGTCCGTAATCAGCAGACCGCCCGTAAACGTGGGCTTTTTGTTGATAAGGCCCGTGCTCTTGCCGACGTAGGGAATAGCACCGATAACACTTGCGTTTGTCTTGTTTCGGATATCATCCGCATTCTTAACCGTATCGCTGAACAGCTCAACAACAAGCACGATTGCCGCAATAAGCGCCGCACCTGCAAGGAACATAACGAAAGCTATCTTAACAGCGTTGTCGCTGTTGCTGACAGCGGGAGCGGTAGGATAGTTTACAAGACGGATACCGAGGGTACTTGCCGAGGAACGAAGATAATCGGGGAATTCATCGATAAGCGCCACCATAAGTGCCGAACAGAAATCAGCGTTCGTGCTTGCAACCTCAAGGCCGAAGAAGCCCGAAACACCGGGGTCGGTAATCGTGATTGCGTTCTTGATTTCGCCTGCGCTGTACTTGCCGTCCATTGCGGAAACAAGGCGCTGGACCATAACGTCACTCTTGAGAAGAAGGCGGTACTTGGCGTAATCGTTGTCCTCGTAATCGACAACGACGGTAACGAGCTCTTCCTTACCGGTTTCATCCGCAACCTTTATGTACTTCGTTGTCGTAAACTGCAAGGTTGAGCTTACCACGTAGCTTTCAACATAGGTTGCCTTGGCGAAGAAATAACCGCCCGTTGCAAAAATAACGCCGACCATAACGATTGCCCAGACTCTTCTTATCAGCGCACGTATAAGTCTGATGATATCAAAATTTGAGCCTCCGCCGAAAAGGCCGTTACCCAACAGGGCGTTAGCTCTTTCGTTATTTGTGTCCATCTGTGCTTTCATCCTTTCAGAAATATGGGAAATGGGCACCTCTGAAAAACCGGGGTGCAAAGACTGTGTAATAATTCTTTGTCAGATTGCTTCAAAAGCGCATAATAATACATTCTACGGTATTATACAACAAACTTTGCGGAATGTAAACCGTAAATAAGATAATTATTAATTTATTTATTGGCAAAAAAGAAAAATATTGCCGAAAACAGCCTTATCTGTAAAAACGCTTGGGTCTGATGGGGTACATCGTGTCTCTTTGAACAGCCTTTCCGTCAAGCACGGTCTGTGCATTGATGCCCGTAAGCTCTTCGTAAACCTCGGGAGGTATGGAGTGGGGGAAGCTTCTGCTCTGTTCGAGCAGATTAGTCGGCCTGTGCGCAACCGAGTGTGCATCCGTGCCTATAAACGAAGCCAGACCGTTTGCCGCCATTGCAAAGCTCAGCTCCTTTGCCTCCATTCCCATCCAGCCGGCCAGAGAAGCGGAGTTAAGCTGGAAAAGCACGCCTATATCGGCAAGGTGATTGACAATATCGTAATCACGCTGCATATAAATATATCTTTCGGGGTGTGCTATAATCGGCTGATAGCCCCTTGCAACAAACTCGTTGGTGTATTTTATGAGCCTGTTTATGTTAAGCCCTCTGAAATCAAATTCAATAAGCATATAATCCGTGCCGTTGATTGTTGCGGCATCAAGCTTCGGGGCATAAAAAATGTCGTCGTTTACGAAAACCTCCGTGCCGGGAAAAAGCTCAAGCTCAATCTTATGTCTGTCAAGCTCAGCCCTCAGCTCGTCAAGGCGCCTGTCACGCAGCTTTATAAACCCGTCAACCTCTTCGGGGCGGGCAAGGTGCGGCGTTACTATTGATTTTTTGATATTGTTCTGCACGGCAATGCGGCAAAGCTCAACCGCCTCCTCCATACTGCGTGCCCCGTCATCAATTCCGGGCAGTATGTGACAGTGGAAATCAATCATAATAACCTCCTTGTTATTAATGCAAAGTGCAAAATGCAAAATGCAAAATTGCGGGAGGGCTCCGCCCTCACCCATTATAATTATTCATTATTCATTATTCATCATTCATTATTCATTAAGATGTCTTACGGATATGCCGTTTTATGTGTTCAATAAAGCCTTACCTTATGTCATCCTGAGACTTTGCCGAAAAATCTTTTTGCCTTTTAAGATTCTTCACTGCGTTCAGAATGACATTTACTTGTAGGGGCAATTCACGAATTGCCCGTTGTAAACGGTATATGTCGATACAATTTCAATGAATAATGAAGTCGCTACGCTAATGAATAATGAAAAATTAATAATAACTCGTTAGCAATGCGACCATTAATTTTGCATTTTGCACTCTGCACTCTGCATTTAAAAAAAGCCGAACCGAAGTTCGGCTGTTTTTATTATAGCACTGCTGCCTTAATTTCGTCAACCTTGTCAGTTTTTTCCCAGGGGAGAGAGATGTCTGTTCTGCCTATATGGCCGTATGCGGCAACCTGCTTGTAAATGGGCTTGCGAAGGTCAAGCGTGCGGATAATTGCGGCAGGGGTGAGGTCGAATACCTTTGCAACTGCCTCTTCGAGCTTGTCTTCTGCTACCGTACCCGTGCCGAAGGTGTCAACACGTACCGAAACGGGCTCGGCAACGCCGATAGCGTATGCAAGCTGAACCTCGCACTTCTTTGCAAGGCCTGCGGCAACAATATTCTTTGCAACATAGCGTGCTGCATAGGCAGCGCTGCGGTCAACCTTCGTCGGGTCCTTGCCGGAGAAAGCACCGCCGCCGTGGCGTGAATAGCCGCCGTAGGTGTCAACAATAATCTTTCTGCCTGTAAGGCCGCTGTCGCCCTGAGGACCGCCGGTAACAAATCTGCCTGTGGGGTTTACATAAATCTTTGTGTCTGCGTCAAGGAATTCTGCCGGAACAACAGGCTTGATTACGTTTTCAATAACCTCTGCTCGAATCTGCTCCTGCTCAACGTCAGCGCTGTGCTGTGAGGAAACGACAATTGCGTCAATGCGAACAGGCTTGTCGCCGTCGTATTCAACTGTAACCTGAGTCTTACCGTCTGCACGAAGGTAGCCCATAGTGCCGTTCTTGCGCACTTCGGTGAGCTTGAGTGCGAGCTTGTGTGCCATAGCAATAGGCAGAGGCATAAGCTCGGGGGTTTCGTCGCAGGCAAAGCCGAACATCATACCCTGGTCGCCTGCGCCCTCACGGTCAACACCCATTGCGATGTCGGGGCTCTGCTTGTCCATTGCAAGAAGAACGGCACAGCTGTTGCCGTCAAAGCCCTTTTCTGCGCTGTCATAGCCGATTTCGCATACAGTCTTTCTTGCGATTGCAGGAATGTCTATGTTCGCAGTTGTGGAAATTTCGCCCATAATAAGTATCTG
>JAFXCT010000116.1 GCA_017521365.1 Clostridia bacterium | reverse complement strand
TTCTCGAGTGACTGCATCTTGAGGTAAGCGTTGATGAAGCCGTCGAGGTCTCCGTCCATAACAGCGTTGATGTTACCCATTTCGTAGCCCGTTCTGTGGTCCTTTGCAAGGGTGTAGGGCATAAAGACGTAGGAGCGGATCTGGCTGCCCCAGGCAATGTCCTTCTGAACGCCCTTAATATCCTCAATCTTGTCAAGGTGCTCTCTCTCCTTGATTTCAAGGAGCTTTGACTTTAACATACGCAGTGCAACCTCACGGTTCTGCACCTGGCTTCTTTCAACCTGGCAGGAGGTTACGATACCCGTGGGAATGTGGGTAAGACGGACTGCAGAGGAGGTCTTGTTAACCTTCTGTCCGCCTGCACCGCTGGCACGGTAAACGTCCATCTTAACGTCGTCCATATTAAGGTCGATTTCGATTGTATCGTCAATTTCGGGCATAACCTCAAGCGAAGCAAAGGAGGTGTGGCGTCTGCCCGAAGCGTCAAACGGTGAGCAGCGGACAAGTCTGTGAACGCCGTTTTCGCTTTTCATATAGCCGTAAGCGTTTTCGCCCTCGATGTGGAGAACGGCAGACTTGAGACCTGCCTCATCACCGTCAAGGAAGTCGGGCATAGTTACCTTATAGCCGTGCTGTGTGCCCCACTGTGTGTACATACGAACAAGCATCTGTGCCCAGTCCTGTGCTTCCGTGCCGCCTGCACCTGCGTGGAAGGTGAGAATAGCGTTCTTGCTGTCGTACTCGCCGCTGAGAAGGGTGCTGAGCGTCTGCTTGTCAAGCTCTTTCTTGATTGCGTCAACGCTCTCTCTGCAATCGGGGAACATTGACTCGTCCTCCTCCTCGTCGGAAAGCTCAATCATAACGAGGGTGTCCTCGTAATCGCCGTTGAGCTTTTCGTAGGCGGAAACCTTGTTTTTAAGACCTGCCATCTGCTGAAGAATTTTTTGCGAGTTCTTCATATCGTCCCAGAAGTCGGGGGCGGCGCTCTTTTCTTCAAGCACGGCAATTTCTTTTTTCATATCCTCCAGACCGAGTGCTTCTGCAAGCTCCTCAAGGGGCTTCTTACATTCAAGCAGTTCAAGGCGGAGTTCTTCAAACTGAAGCATAAATAATCCTTTCCCGGCATAATGCCATACATAGAGTCACATAAAAATACATTGTATATTTTAATACAAAAAAGCGGATATGTAAAGCATAGAATAAAAATTTATAATTCTTTCAAAAATATTACACTTAAAGATTGAAATTGTGTGCTAAATTGTGTAAAATAGTACTGTATAAGTGCGGCTTATAATAAGAAAGGTTGCAAATGAATGAGATATCTTGGTGAAAACTGTCCTTACTGCGGTCTTGAGTTCTGCGAGGGTGACGACATAGTTGTCTGCCCGGAGTGTGCCACTCCGCACCACCGTGCCTGCTGGTTTGCTCACGGTGACTGCGCCAACGCCGAAAAGCACGCAGAGGGCTTCGTCTGGAAAAAGCAGGCTGACCCCGAGCCTGAGCCCGAAAAACCCGAAACATCCGAAACGCCCGAGGAGAACGGCGGAAGACTTGACATCGTCTGTCCCGACTGCGGAAAGGTGAGCCCGAACGGTACTCTCCGCTGCCCCGATTGCGGTGCTCTGCTCGTTCCGTTTAACCCTATGATGGGCGGAGAGCCTCCCGTTGCCCAGTTCCGGCCCGGCTTTGATGCCGAGGAAAAGGTGGGCGATATGAAGGCCGGCGACGTTGCCCTTTTCTGCAGGGTAGGCGGCACGCATTATATTAAAGCCTTCCGCAAAATAGCCGCAGGCAAAAAGCTCAGCATTAACTGGGGTGCGGCGTTTTTCTCACCGTTCTGGTTCTTCTACCGTAAGCTCTATCAGGCGGGCGCAATTTTCCTTGCGCTGTTTGTTGCAACGAGCGTGTGGATGATGCCTGCATCGGAGGATTTCTACGAAACCTACGAAACGATACAGTACGAGCTTTCCGCCGTATACGAAGAAGGCGGCGATGAAGCGGTTGACGCCGCTGTGGACGGGTATATGCCCGAGCTTCGTGAAAAGATGAAGCCGCTTTACCTGCCTATGGCAATTCAGTTTGCACTCCACGTTGTTGCCGCCCTGATTGGCGACAAGCTGTATTACAAAAAAGCAAAAAAGGACATTGCACAGGCACGCAGGGAAAAGTCTGACGTTCGGGCTTTTCAGCTTGAGCTGTTCAAGCGCGGCGGCACGTCGTTTTTGTGGGCGGCTGCCTGCGTTGCGGCAAACAGAGCGCTGCTGTATCTTGCAGCTTGGTTATTAACCGTGTAGTAATAAAGTATAATAAATTAACCCAACAAATTATTCATCAACCGAAAGGAATGTTTTACTATGAAAATCAAAAAGGCTATAATCCCCGCAGCAGGTCTGGGCACGAGAGTTCTGCCCGCTTCCAAGGCTGTGCCCAAGGAAATGCTCAACATTGTTGACAAGCCGGCAATCCAGTACATCGTTGAAGAGGCTGCCGCCGCAGGCATTGAGGATATCCTCATCATCACAAACCGCGGTAAGGGCGTTATAGAAGACCACTTCGACCACAGCTACGAGCTCGAAGACAAGCTCAAGGATAACCCCTCCAAAAAGGACCTTTACGAGGACGTTCTTGCCTGCTCCAATATCGCTAACGTTTACTTCCTGCGTCAGAAGGAAACAAAGGGTCTCGGCCACGCCATTATGTGTGCAAAGAGCTTTATCGGCAACGAGCCGTTTGCAATCCTCTACGGTGACGACGTTATCATCAACGACGAGTACCCCGTAACAAAGCAGCTTGTTGACGCTTACGAAAAGACCGGCAAGGGCATCGTCGGTGTCAAGGAAGTTCCGAGAAAGGACGTTTCCAAGTATTGCTCGCTTGACGTTACTCCCCACGCCGACAACGAAAAGCTGATGGACGTTCACGACATCATTGAAAAGCCGACAGAAGAGCAGATTATGTCCTGCTTCTCAATCCTCGGCAGAGTTGTTGCACCGCCCCAGGTATTTGATTACCTTGCAGAGGACCTTGCAAAGACTCCCGAAGGCGAAGAGCTTTACTTCACGGATACACTTGCCCGTCTCGGCAAGGAAGGCAACCTTCTCGCTCTTGATTTCGACGGCATCCGCTACGATATGGGCAACAAGCTCGGCATTATGAAGGCCAACTGCGAGGTTGCACTCAGCCACAAGGAAATCGGTGAGGATTTCAAGGCTTACATCAAAGACCTTGCAAGCAAAATCTGACCGTAAAATAAAATGAAAAAAGCACTTGCTTTGATTTCGGCGGCTGTTATTATTTTCGCCGCCGCAGGCTGTGCCAATAAAAAACAGCCCGAACAAAACGAAACTCAGTTAAACAGCGACGGCTCCTCCGCCGTGCAGGAAAGCACGGTTGAGGAGAGCGTTGCCGAGCCTTCGGCAAGCATAGGCGAGCACACGACGAAGGAAAAATACACCAGACGTCCTACGGTTACCCTTTATACCACGAGGGCAACCTCGCCTAACCATCTCACCGAGCGCCCGTCAACCACCGAACGCACGACGATAAAAATAAACGTGCCCACCCGTGAAACGACCTCACGCCGACAGGTGACGACGAGGACGACTGTTCCCCGTACAACGAAAACAACCGTTGAAAGCAAAACCTCAACGACGAAGCCTGTACCCGAGCCCGTGTTCGATTACGGCGGAACGCTCAGCTTTACGGGTGCCGACGGACTTACCGACAGCGTAAAAATCGTTTCCCACACCTGCGAACCGACCGACAGGCAGACCTTTGCAATAGTGCTCACCGTAGAAACGCTTGAGCACGCAAGCCAGAGCAAAACTATGTATATTTCGTACAACTGCTACGATAAGGACGGCAACAGAATAAACGAAAATACGCTTCAGACCATCGTGCCTCTGGGTCAGCCCGGCGAAACCGTGCGTACGGTTGCAACGGCAACGTTTGACACGGCACGCATTGAGTTTGTAAATTAATTAAATTTACCAAAATAAGGAAAAATTAAGCATTTGTTACAAAACTGTTACGGTATTTCGGGGTAAATTTGCCCTTTTACGGTCAAATTTTTTTAAAAAATGCTTGAATTTTCCTCTTGACTGTAGTATAATCTCATTACATATTAGGTTTCCATGAATATGTATCAAAAAACAGGAGGAATTCACTATGAAGAAACTTAGCATTGTTCTTGCACTCATTATGGCTCTTTCCTGCTTCAGCCTCACAGCTTTCGCAGCAACAGAGACCACAACAGCAGCACAGCCCGGTAAGGTTGTTATCGGCGTTAACCTTTTCGATCTTGAGGGCAACCTTGTTCCCAGCGAAGACGGCAAGCCCAACACAATCACACTCAACTATGACGCTGTTCCCGGTGCAAAGCTTACAGCAGCAGACATCATCGCAGCTGTTAAGATACGTCTTGGTGAAGAGGAAGTTGACCTTACAAAGTACGCTCTCAACGAAACAGTTGTTGCTTACGACGACGTTGATGCAGACGGCGCAGTAGACAATCCCTACAAGTTCACAGAGACAAAGGTTGTCAGCGGTCAGGAGTACTACTTTGTAGTAGCTGCAACAGAAATCGATTACGAAGCAGTTCTCGGCGAAACAATCGGCGAGCAGCTTGCAAAGATCGATTGGAAGGGCATTGCAAAGGCAAACGTTACTCTTATCAACCAGCTTATCACAGCTTCCAAGGCAGCTATCGACAGCCTTGTAAACGCTGAGTGGCCTGATGCTGACAAGAAGGACGAGGCAACAACAGCTGAAACAACAACAGCAGCTACAGTTGAAACTCCCGACACAGGTGTTTCCGCAGTAGCAGGTGCAGCAGTTGTAGTTCTTGCTCTCTCCGCAACAACAGCAGCTGTTCTTCGCAAGAAGGAAGACTAATTACTTAGGTCTTTAACTTAACACAGTTAACATTCAGCCGTCGGGTTATCCGACGGCTGTTTTGTTTTGCAAAACAGCCGACAAATTAGAGTTTGTAGGACTCTTTTGTACACCTCATCCACCGCAAGCGGTCCCCCTCTGACGGAGCCGTCCCCCTTTGTCACTTTGTGACATTTCCCCCACACCGTGGGGGAATCTTCCCCTCGAGGGGAAGGCAAGAAAAGGTACTGCTATAACTAA
>JAFXCT010000016.1 GCA_017521365.1 Clostridia bacterium | reverse complement strand
TTTAGATATAGTAGTTACGTTAATAGCCTTCCCCTTGAGGGGAAGATTCCCCCACGGTGTGGGGGAAATGTCACAAAGTGACAAAGGGGGACGGCTCCGTCAGAGGGGGACCGCCGCACAGCGGTGGATGAGGTGGAAAAGAGTTAGACAAACCGCAATTTGTAGGGATGTTAAGATAGAGAATGTTATTGCAGTACCTTGTTTCATCTTAAGGTTGACTTTTTGTAGGGGCGGATATTATCCGCCCGTGTTGATAACGCTCAGTTTGCTGGCGGCTGATAGCCGCCCCTACTGTGATATGCACACAAAAATTTTTTCTATATCCAAACGGTTATAAATTCAACACTTTTTAAAATAACATGCTATAATAAACGCACTTTTAAAAAACGGAGCTTATAAGTATGCAAAATTTTTTGGAGAATTTATGGTTTAATTATGAAATTGAGAGAAAGACGGAGCTGTCCGACAGCGAGAGAAGCATAGTGAACTCGTCTTCGGACAGCAGAAATAAAATATATTCCACACTCACGCCCGAACAAAAAGCGGATTTTGACAGCTACGAGGAGCTGTCAAACGAGATATGTTTAATTTACGAAAAGGAAGCGTTCATAAAGGGCGTCAAATTCACCGCCGCCTTTTTATCCGAAGCAATCAAATAACGTGACAGTTGAAAAATAGAAAATAATGTGCTATAGTAAAATAAATCCAGAATATATAAAGCTTGGAGGATTTATTTATGAAACGCTTTTTTAAATGTGCCGTGAGCCTTGTGCTCGTGCTGGTTATGAGCTGCGGTGTTGTTCTGCAGACCTCTGCCGCTTCTCAGCAGTGTAACTGCGGCGAAGAGCCTATCGTTTACGTCGCCGCTCTTGGCAGCGCAACGCTTTACCAGAACGCAGGCACGGAAGACGAAAAGGTTATTTTCCGCCCCGAAACAATGACCTACGTTAAGCTCATTGCAAAGCTTCTCATTCCGTTGGTTTCCGTTATTGTAACCAAGGATTACGACGCTTTTGCGGATAAGCTCATTCCTGCCGTTGCAGATGTTTTCGGCCCGCTTGCAAACGCTGAAAACGGTGATTCTACGGCGGATATCACAACAAAGGAAGAGCTTCCGACCGACCCGACACACGGCTTTGAATACAGCTACTACTTCGGCTACGATTTCCGTGCCGACCCGCTTGTAATTGCAAAGGACCTTGACGCTTACATTGACCACGTGCTTGAGCTCACGGGCCACGAAAAAGTAAGACTCCGTGCTTCTTCTATGGGCGGCGTTATGACTATGGCTTACTTTGAGCAGTTCGGCTGTGAAAAGGTAAAGTCCGTTATCTTCCAGAACTGCCCGATTTCCGGTACGGCCGTTGCAGGCGACCTTTACTGCGGCAGACTTGAAATCAACGAGGATTCGCTCTACCGCTACGGTGCAACAGCCCTTCCCACAATTATGGACGAGGGCCTTGCAAACTTCCTTATGATACTTATAAGCGGCCTTAAATACAGCGGTATTCTCGGCGCACTTATTGATGCCGTAAACCGTGTTGTTGACAACTGTGCAGGCAGAGTTTTTGACGAGCTGCTTATTCCCGTTTTCAAGGCAAACTGCGGTATCTGGTCTTTCGTGCCCGACGAATATTACCTTGACGCAAAGGCATTTATGCTTGGCGACAACCCCAACGAGGAGCTTGAAGCAAGAATTGACTACTACCACTACAACGTTCAGTGCAAGGCAGGCGAAATCCTCAACGGTGTGCTTGACAGCGGCGTTCCCGTTATGATTGTTTCTGCATACGGCGTTCAGCGCACACCCCTTGTTCCCACCTGGCACAACGATTCCGACGGTACCGTTGACCTCAAGTATTCCTCCGTCGGTGCAACTGCGGCTTACCTTGGCGAGAGCCTCGGCGAGGGCTACGTTCAGAAGGTTAACGACGGCCACAACCACATCTCTCCCGACAACCATATCGACGCATCCACCTGTGCGCTTCCCGATAACACCTGGTTTGTCAAGGATATGATGCACTGCACAACTCACGACGGTCACGGCGAATTCTACCGCTGGTTCTTTGAGAACGACGACAATGCGGACATCAACGTTTACACAAACAAGGACTATCCGCAGTTCCTTCAGAACGATATTCCCAACCAGAAGCTCGTTCCTCAGGAATAATCAAATTAAGAATTAACAATTAAATAATTCTTAAAAAAGTTACAAATTATTACAATTTGCGTATAACTATTGATTAATTGAATAAAATATAATATATTTAAGTTGTTTAAGGAATAGCCGGACATTGTGTTCGGCTATTTTTATCGTCAGTTATGAACACTTTGGGGTAATGGAAAGAAATGGTTTTTTCAAGTCTGTTTTTTGTTTTTGCGTTTCTGCCGCTGAATCTCTGCCTGTATTATCTGGCAAAAAGTACGCCCGTGCAGAATGCGGTAATGCTCGTTTTCTCGCTTATTTTCTATGCGTGGGGCGAGCCGAAATACGTGCTGCTGCTCGTGGCAATGGCGCTTGTTGACTGGCTGCTGTCGCTTGCCGTTGAAAAGGGCAGGGGAAAGAGGTCTGCAAAGCTTGCACTCATTGTCGCCTGTATAGCGGATTTGAGTCTGCTCGGCGTATTTAAATACGGCACCTTTTTTCAGGAAAATCTGCAAGCACTCACGGGCTTTCCGTCCGTTGTTTCTCAAATCGCTCTGCCTATCGGCATATCCTTCTACACCTTCCAGCTTCTAACCTACGTTGTTGACGTTTACAGGGGAGACGTTAAGGCGGAGAAAAACTTTTTCAACGTTCTGCTTTATGCAAGCCTGTTCCACCAATGCGTGGCAGGTCCCATCGTCCGCTATAAGGACATCGCCGAACAGATTAAACACAGAACGATAAAAGCTGATGATATAAGCGCAGGTATAATCCGCTTTACGGCGGGACTCGGTAAAAAAGCCCTGCTTGCCAACGCCTGCGGCTCACTTGCTGACACCCTGCTGCTGAGCGATGCGGCTGCGGCGGATTTAACGCAGCTTAGTGAGAATATACGTATTCTTTCCTCTCGTCCGGCATCGGCGCTGTGGCTGGGAATGCTGTTCTTTATGCTTCAGATTTATCTCGATTTTTCCGCCTATTCCGATATGGCTATCGGTATGGGTATGATGACAGGCTTCAGGTATAAGGAAAATTTCGACTATCCCTACTGCTCAACCTCAATTACCGAGTTCTGGCGCAGGTGGCACATTTCCCTCGGCTCATTTTTCAGGGACTACGTCTATATCCCTCTCGGCGGCAACCGCAGGGGTATGGCAAGAACGGTTGTAAATCTTCTCATCACGTGGATGCTTACGGGCTTCTGGCACGGTGCAAGCTGGAACTACGTGCTGTGGGGACTTTACTATTTCGTGTTCCTCGTTATCGAAAAGCTGTTCTTCGGCAAAGTTCTCAAAAAGCTGCCTTCGGTTATTTCGCACGCTTACACGCTTGCCGTCGTTTTCTTCGGCTGGGTGCTGTTCAAGTTTGAACGCCTGCCGCTTGCGTGGACAGTTCTCAAGGGACTTTTCTGCGGCAATTCAAACGCATTTACCAATTACGAGGCGGATATAATGTTCAAGAGCAACGTTTTTCTGCTCATCGTTGCCTGCCTTGCCTGCCTGCCGCTTGCAAAGCTTATTAAAACGGCACTTCTTCGCCTTGAACGCAGGGGCGGTAAATTGGGCTCTGCTGCGGCGGTAACCGTTTCGGCGGTTTACCCCTGCGCTATGCTTCTGCTTTCAACTGCGGCGCTTGTGGGCAACAGCTATAATCCCTTCCTGTATTTCCAGTTTTAAGGAGTAATAAAGAAAAAATGAATAAAAGAAACAAGAATAAGTCAAGGGCGGTTATTGCCGCTTTTGCCGTTCTGCTGTTTGTCGGCGCAACCGTGGCTTTGTACCTGCCGCTGAGACCGACTTACTCCGAAGCAGAAAAAAGAGAGCTGACCGAATTTCCCGAATTCAGCGTAACGGCTTTGCTTGACGGCAGCTACTTTGACGGAATAGGCACGTGGTATTCCGACACGTTCCCTTTCAGGGAAATGTTTATCAACGCCAACAGCAAGATAAAATCCTTCTACGGAATAGGGGACAGCATAAGCGGCTTCGTTGATGAAATGGGTGACGAGATTCCCGTAATTCCCGAAACGCCGACAGGCGGTGAAAGCGCAACCGTACCGCCGACAACCGAACCGCCCGACAAGCCGGACGACCCTCTGATACAGAAGCTCAGCAGCGTGATTATTGTTGACAACGCCGCTTACGAGTATTACAGCTTTATCCGTTCAACTGCGGACGGCTACGCCGCAACGGTGAACAGAGCGGTAAATGCATTGAAGGGCAAATCCCGTGTGTTCTGTATGGTTATTCCTACGAGCATTGACATAATGCTTGATGACGATATACGCAAGAACGTCAGCACCACAAGCCAGAACGATGCGATAAACTATATCTATTCCGTAACGTCGCCTGAGGCTGTTAAAATCAAGCTGTACGAGCCGCTGAGGGCACATCGGGACGAATATATCTACTTCCGCACGGACCACCATTGGACGGCTCTCGGCGCATATTACGCCTACTGTGAATACGCTGCGGCGGCAGGGCTTACACCTGCAGCGCTTACCGATTTTGAGGAAAAGAAGTTTGACGATTTTGTAGGCGCTTTTTACAACGATACGGACAAGGACCCTGCACTTGAAAAAGACCCCGACACGGTTTACGCTTATAAGCCCGTCGGAAATGTAAAGCTTGAATACACCGATAAAAAGGGAAACAAGGTCAAGTGGCCCGTAATTTCTGACGTTTCAGGCTGGAGCAGGGGCTCAAAATACAACACCTTTATCGGCGGCGACCAGCCCTATGCCTATATAGTCAATTCAGATATAACCGACGGCTCCTCCTGCCTGGTAATCAAGGAGTCCTTCGGAAACGCAATGGTGCCCTTCCTTACCGCAAATTACGCCGAAGTGCACGTAATTGATTACCGCTACTGGAAAGGCGATATAAACGAGTTCGCAAAGAAAAACGGAATTGACGATGTAATTTTCCTCAACAATATTTCGGCAACACGAAACAAATCGCTTATGAATACGTTGAGCACAATAGTTAAATAACAGTAAAAAACAAGGCGTATGAGCTAAAACTCATACGCCTTAATTTTTTATTAAGCTTTAATTATGCTGTTGCTTCGGGAGCATCGGGATTCTCGGGGTCTGCACCGGGATCGATGTATTCCTTGGGCTTGATACCGATCTTGATGAGGAAGTTGAGAACGTCCTCGCCGACGTCGAGCATCTCGAACAGACCGTAGAGGTCGATTTCGCCGCGGAAGAGCATACCGAGAAGACCGGCAACCGTCTTGAGGAGAGCGATGATACCGTCTATTTCGTACTTAACGTCATAGAAGAACCATTCAACGTCCTTAACGAATCTGTCCCACTTGCCGAGCTTAACGAAACCGTCGAGCTTATCCATAGCTTCAACGAGCTGAGTTGTAGCGGTGTCGATGTAGGACTGTGAGGAGAAAGCAGTTGTGTACTTGTCCTTGTTGTCCATATAGTTCTGAGCTGCAACGAGCTTGTCAGCAAAGTTTGTCCAAGCTGCTGTACCGCCCATTTCTTCTTCACGCTTAACGTCTTCGTCCTTGTAGTAGTTTTCTTCTGCGTAGCCTGCTGCACGCTCAAGAGCTGCTTCAAGTGCGGAGAAATCAGTCTGAATGAAGTGGTCGCCCTTGTCAGCATAGAGTGCGCTGATTTCGGCTGCTGCTGCATCGATGTCAGCCTGATCTCTGATGTCGAGAGTATCCTTGATAGCCTCGTAATCCTTTGCGGCTACGATAGCGTCAACTGCTGCGTTAACCTCTGCAACGTATTCGGGGTCGTACATTGCGGGGTCAAGATTACGTGCGCCCTTGACAGCGTTTGTCCACTTTTCAAGAGAAGCAGCCTTGTAAGGAACCTGAGCACAAAGGTCGTTGAGAGCCTTTGTTGCTGCATCAACCTCTGCCTGCTTGTCGATTGTCAAAGCAAGAATGGTCTTTTCGTTCTTGAGCTGCATATTGATAAGAGTATTGAAAGCTCTGTTTTCGCCCTCGGGAGAAGCGTTGAGGTTGTGAAGAGTGCTTGCCTGAAGCTCTTTTGCGGCTGCTACTGCTTTCTGGTATTCCTCAAAGTTTGCGGGAAGAGCCTCAAGTGCTGCGAAAGCATCTTCAATAGCCTTTGCTGCTGCATCAATTGTAGCCTGGTCTGCTGCTGTAAGGCCTGCAACGTCTGCTGCGAGAGCCTCGGTA
This sequence comes from Clostridia bacterium, assembly GCA_017521365.1. Lineage (GTDB taxonomy): Bacteria > Bacillota > Clostridia > Oscillospirales > Acutalibacteraceae > UBA8612. Next base: position 3,233 of record JAFXCT010000016.1, on the reverse strand, counting down.
AGAGCTGCCCAAGTTTCTTCTGTGTAGTGCTCAGCTACAAGGCCTTCTGTCTTGGCAACTGCTGCATCGTATGCTGTGTAGTCTGCGGGGTTAACCTTAACGCCCTCAACTGTCATAGTACCTGTGCCTACTGTGTAAACACCGTCTGTTGCTGTTGCTTCAACGCCGCCGAACTTGACAACGGGTGTGGACTGGCTGTAAGCTTCGTCAAGTGTGACCTTGATCTCTGCGCCTGCAACAGCGTACTTGATTGCTGTTGTGCCGTCGGCAGCTGTGTATGTAACGCCGTCAACTGCGGGAAGCTCGGAGTAAGCATCAGCCTTGATTGTTACCATAACACGCACACCCTGTGCCATTGTGGTAGCAACAGCCTGTGTCTTGCCCTGCTTGTTTACAACGTAAATCTGCTTGTTAGATGCGTTGGATGCAACTGCATCTGCAAGGAAGTAAACGTTGTTAGCCTTTGCAAGAGCGTAGTTTGTGAAGTCAGCCATTGTGGGAATAGCAAACTTGACTGTAAGGGTCTTCTCTGTCTTTGTGCCGTTGTCGCTTGCGTTGTAGACCATTGTTGTGTCTGCAAGGGAAGCAGCCTGAGCATCCGTGAGTGTGATTGCGGAGTCAACGGCTGTTTTGATTGAGCAGTTTGCGTAATCGGGGAAAACTGTGGCGCCGTTGTACTTGACCGTGGAACCGACTGTGTCCTTAGTGATAAGAACGAGTGTGCCGTCAGCCTTCTTTTCAAGTACACGCCAGATTACATTCTTGTCGCCGTCTTTACCGAAAACTACGTAGTCTGTAGAATCGTCGGCAGCAAGTGATGTGAACGGAATTGCTGTAAGCATCATAACGACTGTCATTACGGCAGCGATAAGACGCATCAGCGTTTTGTTTGTCTGCATGGGTTATTCCTCCTAAAACTTTTTTGAATTCAGGAAATTTGCGTGTTAATTATAACATATATTAACAAGATTTACACCTTGTAATTTCTACCAAATAATTTTGTTTTTTTTGTGTAGATTTAATATAAATATTATACAATAGTAAATTTCAAGTAAACATTTCCTCGGTGTAGCTGCGGTAGCTGCCGTTGAGGATGTTTTCCCACCAACCGCTGTTTTCAACGTACCAGCGTATGGTTTTTTCGATACCCTCGTCAAAAAGTGTCAGCGGCTGCCAGCCGAGCTCGTCCGAAATCTTCTTCGGGTCGATAGCATATCTGCGGTCGTGGCCTGGTCTGTCCTTGACATAGGTAATAAGCTCCTCGCTTTTGCCGAGTGCCTTGATTATGGTCTTTACTACCTGAATGTTTGCTCTTTCGTTGTGGCCGCCTATATTGTAGACCTCGCCGATTCTGCCGCCCTCGAGTATCATTGCAATTGCACGGCAGTGGTCTTCGACGTAAAGCCAGTCACGCACATTCAGACCCTCTCCGTAAACGGGCAGGGGCTTGCCGTGAGTGGCGTTGGCAATCATAAGCGGAATGAGCTTTTCAGGGAACTGGTACGGGCCGTAGTTGTTGGAGCAGCGAGAAACCGTAACCGGTGTGCCGAAGGTGCGGTGGTAGGCGAGCACGAGCAAATCTGCCGAAGCCTTGCTTGCCGAATAGGGTGAAGAGGTGTGAATCGGTGTGTCCTCGGTGAACATAAGGTCGGGTCTGTCCAGCGGCAAATCGCCGTAAACCTCGTCTGTCGAAACCTGGTGGAAACGGGGCACGGAGTATTTGTTGCACGCATCGAGCAGTACCTGTGTGCCCAGAATGTTCGTTTTAAGGAAAACCTCGGGCTCTTCAATCGAGCGGTCAACGTGTGACTCGGCGGCGAAATTTACAACCGTGTCAAAGCCTTCGTTTTCAAAAAGCTCATAAATAAGCTTTCTGTCGGTAATATCACCCTTGACAAATTTGAAATTCGGGTTGCCGAAAGCGCCTTTGAGCGTTTCAAGGTTGCCTGCATAGGTGAGCGCATCAAGGCAGACGATTTTTGTTTCAGGATAATTTTCGAGCATATAATAGACGAAATTTCCGCCGATGAAGCCTGCTCCGCCCGTTACAAGAATTTTTTTCATAAACGATTTCCTTTCATTTGTTTTAAAAGAAACATCAATACAAAATCAATTATATCAAATATGCTGCACAAAATCAACCAAAACTATTGCAACGCATTTGCAAAGCGATTAAAATATAGGCAGAGGTGTTGAAAATGGCAAGAATAAGTCCCGTAGATTATAACAAAGCAAGCGAAGAAATAAAGGCGCTGCACGATGAATACGCAAAGAAAATTCCTATGAACAATATGAAGCTTACCCTGCTCAATAGTCCCGTTGCCTTCAGGGTGCTCAACGGCTTTCACGATATACTTGCTCAGGCAAAATCCTTCCTCGGCGAGCTGACAGCCAACCTTTTCTGTTACGCAATTTCAACGGAAAACGACTGCGCCGTTTGCTCGCAGATTTTCAGAAATTTCCTCGATGAAAACGGTGTGGATTTTGAGAGCCTTGTCCTCACTCCGGAGCAGCACGCACTCATTTCCTACGGCAGAAATATTGCCGATAATCCCCACGAGGTCTACGACGAGCAGATGGACGAGCTGAAGGATTATTTTACGGATGAGCAAATTGTCGTAATAACATCTCTCGCCGCAATGATGGTGGCATCGAATATAATCAATACTGTGTTAGAAGTGGATATGTAAAGTGAAAACCCCCGTGAACGACGGGGGTTTTGTAATGAATAGTGAATGATGAATAATGAAAAACGAATAATTGTGGGCGGGACACCCGCACCCGAATATATAAATGGGTGAGGGCGGTGCCCTCCCTTTATTATTCATTATTCATCAGCGTATGCGATTTCATTATTCATTTTTCATTAGCAGTCTGTTTAACAAACTGTAATTCAGAAAACGCTTTCTATCACTCTTGTGCAGCTTTCGGGCGAATACACCCAGCGGCTGATATGCTTTGCATCGGTGTAATACTGCGGTGCGGCAGGCGGATAGGTTGCGTCAAACGCATCAACTACAATCAGCTTGATTTTCATTCTTTCGGGTATCAGGCTTTTGATGTAAACGGTGGCGTTTTGCCCGGCTTTTACATCGGGTGCAGGTTCGGCAAGCCCTGCAAGATTTGGTGTGAGCTCAACGAAAATGCCGTACTTTTCAACCGAGCGCACAATGCCGGGCACGGTTTCGCCTGCCTTGAAATTCTGCGCATTCTGCTCCCATGTGCCGAGCAAT
>JAFXCT010000115.1 GCA_017521365.1 Clostridia bacterium | reverse complement strand
GGTTGCCCGTCTTCGCAAGGCACTTGTGTGTATTGTTGTTGTGCTTGCTTCAGTACTCACTTCTGTTTACTGCATTTCCTGCATAAACGACGTGCTTGCTATCAACCGTGACGACGAGCTTGTAACCGTAGAAATCGAAAAGGATGCAGACTACAAGGAAATTATTGACGTTCTCGGCGATAACGGGCTTATAAAGCACGAGTGGTCCTGTAAGCTTATGACAAAGTTCAGGCACTTTGACACAAAAACCTATATCAACGGTATTCATTATCTTACAGCCGATATGGGTGTTGAGGGTATGCTTACCGCTATGCGCGAGAACAGAACTTCGGGCGAAACAATCCGCCTTTCCTTCCCCGAGGGCTGGACAATTCCGCAGATTATCGAGAAGCTTGCCGCATACGATGTCTGCCCCGAGGAATATCTCTACGACGCACTTGCCAAGGTTGAGTTTGACTACGGCTTTGTCGATGAAATTACCAACGACGGTTCAAGGGCCTATTATCTCGAGGGCTATATGTTCCCCGATACCTACGACTTCTTTGTCAGCGACAAGGCAGGCGGTATAGGCGAAAACCCGAACAGCGTTATACGCAAATTCCTTGCAAACTTTGAAACAAAGTGGAGTGAGGTTTACGAGAAGCGTGCACAGGAACTGGGCTACACGATGGACGAAATTATTATAATTGCTTCTATCATTCAGAAAGAGGCTGCCGACCAGAGCCAGATGGCAGACGTTTCCTCCGTTATTCACAACCGTCTTAACAACCGTTCTTCTTATCCGACGCTCGGCTGTGATTCAACCAAGAAATACGTCACAAACCACCTCGTAAAAGAGCTCGGTGCGGCAAAGGCAAACACGTATATGAGCGGTTACGACACCAACAGCACACGCTCAGGTCTGCCGGCAGGCCCCATCTGCAACCCCGGTGCTGCCGCAATTGAGGCCGCACTCAATCCGTCGGATACCAATTACTTCTATTTCTGCCACAACGAAAAGGGCAAGATTTACCTTGCCTCAACCTACAGCCAGTTCCAGGCAAACTGGGCACAGGTACTCAAAGACAACGAAGGATAATTTATATTATGTTTAAACCCGAACTTTTATCTCCGGCAGGCGACAGGGAACGCCTTGAAGCCGCCGTTATGTACGGAGCGGATGCCGTCTATCTCGGCTCAACGAGCCTTGGTATGCGTGCCGCACCGCAGAATTTCAACCCCGAACAGCTCAAAAGTGCAGTCGAGCTCTGCCACGGCAAGGGTATAAAGGTTTACCAGACCTGCAACGTGCTTGCCCATAATGCCGACCTTGAAAAGCTCCCCGCAATTATCGAGGGAGCGGTTGGGGCAAAGGTTGACGCAATGATTATTTCCGATATGGGCGTGCTTTCAATGGTTAAAAAGCTTGCACCACAAATGGAAATCCACATTTCAACTCAAACGGGTATTGTCAACCACGCTGCCGCCAACGCAATGTACGATATGGGCGCAAAGCGTGTTGTGCTTGCACGTGAGCTTTCGCTTGAAGAGGTTGCCGAAATCAGGGACAAGACACCGTCTGACCTTGAAATTGAGTGCTTTGTACACGGTGCAATGTGCGTTTCCTTCTCGGGCAGGTGCCTTCTTTCCAACTATTTTCTGGGCAGGGACTCCAACAGGGGAGAGTGTGCTCAGCCCTGCCGTTGGAAATACGCCATTATGGAAGAAAAGCGTCCCGGCTTCTATCTGCCGATAGGGGAGGACCACAGCGGTACATACATTATGAACGCCCGTGATATGTGTATGATTGAGCACATTCCAGAAATGGTAAAGGCAGGTATAAGCTCGTTTAAAATTGAAGGCAGAGCAAAGTCGTCGTACTATACTGCTGTTGTTACCAACGCCTACAGAGCGGCGATTGACGGCTACCTTAAAAATCCCTCGGATGATTACAGACCCGAGCAGTGGATGATTGACGAAACACGCAAGGTCAGCCACAGAGAGTATTGCACGGGCTTCTTCTTCGGCGACCCGAAGGACGATGCGCAGATTTATTACGAGGGCACATACCGCCGCAACTGGAACGTTATGGCAGAAATCAATTACTGCGAAAACGGCAGGGCTTACGTAACCCAGCGTAACCGCTTCTTTGAGGGCGATGAGCTTGAAATTATGGTTTCGGGCAGTCAGCCGATTAGAGTTAAAATTGAAGATTTGCTCAACGAAAAAGGCGAGCATATCGAAGTTGCACCCCACCCGATGATGAAATGCAGCTTCAAGTGTGATACACCCGTGCATTCGGGCGCACTTGTGCGAAAAGAAGCAGAGGAATAATCGTTATGAATGAATGGAAAGAAATTGCAACGCAGTCTGACATTAATGTACTGATGACTGTATACGGCGGTTTTCACGACAGTTGTATTTTCAGTGTCAACTATTTTTCAGGTTCTTTTACAGATGATGACGGTGTTATGAGAAATGGTACAGAGCAAGAGAAAATACTATATCTTTCGTTGAACAGTCAGTCTGCAAAGGAGACACTTGAATTGCGTTTCAGCGGTGTCAGAGCTTTCGGCATTGTCGGCTGGCAGGAAGGCTGTTTCTGTGATATCAGCAGTTGTTATCTGAAACTTGATAAAGAAAAAGGGTTGGTTATTTGGGCAGACAGCGAGGAGTTTTCGCCCGAAGCATCCGTGAACCCGATGAATCCCGAATGTTCATATATTATTGCCTCAAATCTTGAATGGGCATTGAGATGATAAAACAACGCAGGTGTTTCTTTATGAAGCACCTGCGTCAGTTATTTTTCTCCTCTTTTATGCTTTTCTGAAAGCCCCTGCGCTATTGCTGGGAAGGTGTTGTCCGTGTTGTTTGTCGGCTGAACGTTGCACCTGCCGTACTTGTTCACCATATCAAATGAATCGTCCTCAATCTGACAGTTGGAGAGCTTTGCCTTCTTTTCTTCAATGTTATAATCCTTCATTTATTATCACCCTTATATATTATTTCGAATTAGAGCGTTAATATCCTTTGGAATTTATATACATTTGACATTGAATTATTATGCAGGATTATGTATAATGCGAAAATATAACAGAGAAATCAGCAAATTACAGTTTGTCGGGATGTTCTTAAGCATAAAGGTGATTGTCAAAAGCTCCCTTTGAAGGGAGCTGTCACGAAGTGACTGAGGGTTGCTTGTAAACAATTTAATGAACATAAAATCTTGCAATCCTCCGTCTTTTGC
>JAFXCT010000114.1 GCA_017521365.1 Clostridia bacterium | reverse complement strand
TTCCTCGTTGAAGTGTGCGTCCTCACCCTCTACACAGACGAGAAGGCGTGAAAGCGGCTGACGGATTTTGAGGTTTGCAAGGTTTCTTGCGTTTCTTGCAATACCGACTGAATCGTAAACGAGCTTCATATCACGCTCAAGTGCTTCGTCAATGTAGCTTTCGTCGCATACGGGGAAATCGCACATATGGATGCTGATGGGAGCATCGGGGTTGTTCTTGCGGACAAGGCTCTGGTAAATTGTTTCCGTTGCAAACGGTACAAAGGGAGCAGCAAGTCTGATAAGGTTATCAAGAACAGTATAAAGGGTCATATAAGCGGCAATCTTGTCCTCGGTAAGCTCGCTCATCCAGAAACGGCGGCGGCAGCGGCGGACATACCAGTTACTCATCAGGTCAACAAAGCTGACGAGCTCTCTTGCAGCCTCTGTGATGTGGTAGCCCTCAAGCTCCGTGTCAACCTTTCTGATTACGGAGTTGAGCAGACCGAGAATCCACTTGTCCATCATTGTAAGCTTGCAGTCGCTGAGCTTATAGCTGTTGGGGTTGAAGTTATCAATACCTGAATAGAGATTGTAGAAGTGGAAGGTGTTCCACATTGTACCCATAAAGCGGCGCTGATGCTCGTTGATTGCATCGCCGTCGAAGTTTGTGGAAATCCAGGGAGCGGAGGAAACGTAGAAGTACCAGCGGATAGCGTCTGCACCGTGCTTGTCCATAACCTCCCACGGGTCAACAACGTTGCCCTTGTGCTTGGACATCTTGATGCCGTCCTTGTCGTTGACAAGACCGAGCGCTACGCAGTTTTTATAGGGAGACTTGCCGAAAATGGCAGTTGAAATAGCCTGGAGTGAGTAGAACCAGCCGCGTGTCTGGTCGCTGCCCTCGCTGATGAAATCAGCCGGGAACTGCTTTTCAAACAGGTCTTTGTTTTCAAAGGGATAGTGCTGCTGTGCAAAGGGCATTGCGCCTGAGTCAAACCAGCAGTCAATAACCTCGGGTACTCTGTGCATTGTGCCGCCGCATTCGCAAGCGAAGGTAAGCGGGTCAACGCTGGGCTTGTGCAGGTCGATATCTGCAGGTGCACCGGTGAGTGCGCTGAGCTCTTCAACGCTGCCGATTACGTGGTGCTTTTCGCACTTGTCGCAAACCCATACGGGAAGCGGAGTGCCCCAGTAACGGTCACGGGAAATTGCCCAGTCGATAACGTTGCTGACAAAGTTGCCCATACGGCCGTCACGATAGGTTTCGGGCAGCCAGTTGACAGAAGCGTTGTCAGCCGTAAGCTCGTCACGAAGTGAGCTCATTGCGATAAACCAGCTGGGCTTGCCGTAGTAAAGCAGGGGGCTGTCGCAGCGCCAGCAGTAGGGGTACTGGTGCTCAATGGTCTGAACCTTGAACAGCGAGCCCTCGTTGCTTAAGCGCGTGATGATATCGGGGTCGCAGTCCATAACGAAACGGCCTGCGTAGTCGGAAGCGGCTTCGGGGAAGCAGCCACGCTCGTCAGCAAGCTGAACGAAGGGAAGCTTGTATTTCTTACCGACCTTGGAGTCGTCCTCACCGAAGGCAGGTGCAATGTGAACAACGCCCGTACCGCTGTCAAGCGTTACGTAGCCGTCACAGGTTACAAGCCAGGCCTTGTCGTAGTACTTGTCCTTAACATACGGGAAAAGAGGCTCGTACTTTGTGTATTCAAGGTCTTTACCGATATACTCGGCAACAACCTCGTATTTGCCTTCTTCAAACAGACCGCCGATGAGTGCCTTTGCAAGGATGTAGCAGCCGTCTTCAGCCTTGATTTTAACGTACTCAGCGTCGGGATTTACGCAAAGAGCAACGTTTGAGGGGAGAGTCCACGGTGTGGTTGTCCACGCAAGGAAGCAGGTGTCAGACTCGTCACGGAGTCTGAAGCGTACGTAAGCGGAGCGTGTCTTGATGTTCTTGTAGCCCTGTGCAACCTCGTGTGAGGAAAGGGCGGTACCGCAGCGGGGGCAGTAGGGAACAATCTTGTGGCCGTGGTAGAGAAGCTCTTTTGCATCGAGCTGCTTGAATGCCCACCATACGGACTCAATGTACTTGTTGTCGTAGGTGATATAGGGGTTTTCAAAATCAGCCCAGAAGCCGATTCTTTCGCTCATATCCTCCCACAAATCCTTATACTTCCAAACGCTCTTGCGGCACTTGTCGATAAAGGGAACGATACCGTATTTTTCGATGTCTGCCTTGCCGCTGAAGCCGAGCTCCTTTTCAACCTCAAGCTCAACGGGCAGGCCGTGCGTATCCCAACCGGCCTTGCGCTCGACGTGGTAACCCTTCATCGTGCGGTAGCGGGGGATAAGGTCCTTGATTGAACGGGTGAGAATGTGACCGACGTGAGGCACACCGTTAGCCGTGGGCGGTCCGTCGTAAAACGTGAACTCGGGCTTACCCTCGTTCTTTTTTACGCTCTTTTCAAATACGTGGTTTTCCTTCCAGAATTCACGCACTTCTTTTTCGCAGGCAGTAAAATTATACTGAGCGTCAACTTTGTCAAACATAATACTATCTCCTATTTAAAGTATTATAAATATACGCATAATATAATAGCACTTGGAAATTCAGCAGTCAAGAATAATTTGAGTTAAACATTTGCTCTTTGCCGGTGTTATTTTTGTAATTATTTACAATAGAGCTGCAAATCAAAACAAAAAACCGTACAGAAGACGCCTTCTGCACGGTTTTTCCCGAAAGTTTATTCACTTGTCTGCTTCTCTTCCTCTTTACGCTTCTTCTTGCGGTAGCGCATAACGAACCAGAAAACCGCCAAAACCTGTAAAATGGCAACGGGTATGAAAATATAGTTGAGGTCGCTCACGTTCCAGAAGGTGAGCTTGAGGCAGATTGCTATTGACCAGCCTATGCCGCTCGTTGCAATAAAGCGAAGGAAAAGATTCCACCACAGCTCCGTAAAAACGGTAAGCGCAATGAACGAAACGGGCACGGCGTAGACGAAAAGCAGCCACGATTTTTCATCCCACACGTTGAAAAGGCGGAGGACAAAAAAGATTACCGAGGCAACAAGAAACGACAGACCGACGGAGAGTATCGGTATTATAATTCTGTTGGTGAGGTAGGGCTTTTTGCGAGGCAGCCTGGGCGTGTTTTCGCCGATAAAATCGTTCAGAGTAACCCCGAAAAGCTCTGCCATTTTCTGCATTACGACAACGTCAGGCACACCGTCGCCCCGTTCCCATTTGGAAACGGATTTGTCCGAGTAGCTCAGCTTTTCGGCAAGCTGTGCCTGTGTAAGCCCCGAAGCTTTTCTCAGCTCGGAAATGTTTTTTGCAATATTTTTTTTGAGCTGTTCTTCGGTCAAACCGTTCACCTCGTCGTTCTCTTCTGAATTTCTTTTTCCGTATTATATACCATAGCTTCCAAAAAATCAAGCACTTTTTCGTTGATATATCAACAACTCTACTGTGGGTAGAAAGGGAAATTCAAACTCTACCCGGTCAAAAAACAACAGTAGAAGCAAAAAACGCAGCAGTAGCGTGACAATCCGTGCGGCGCAGGATAAAATATAAACTGTCGGCGGCCTTACTGCGGCTGCTGTTTAATCTGAAAGGAAGTAAAGAAAAATGTCCGCTGTAAAATACAACTACTATGACGTGACTATGGTTTCCGATATGGAGGAAATGATAGCGCTTGCGCTCAAAGAATGTCCGCAGAAAATTGTATACAAATATAAGGTCAGGGACGAAATTCACAGCCTGACCTACGAGGCGTTTGTCAACCGTGTTTATTCACTCGGTGCATACCTCGCCGCCAACGGCGAAAAGGCCGGCCGCATTGCCTGCCTCGGTGCAAACTCCGTCAACTGGATTACCGCTTATTTTACTGCACTCAGAAGCAGCGGTGTGTTTATTCCGCTTGATAAGGAGCTGCCCGAAAAGGACCTTGTGCACCTGCTCAACGACAGTAAAGCAACCGTGCTTTTCTACGACAAGCGCTACGAAAAAATGCTTAAGGAAAACCTTGGCTTGCTCGGCGGAGTAAAGCTTTTTATCGGCTTTGACCGCACGGAAAACGAAGGTAATTTCGTTTCCTTCGAAAAGGTGCTTGACGAAGGCGCAGCACTCGACAAGGCTGAATACCTCGCCTGCAAGAGTGAGCCCGACGCAATGAAAATGCTCGTCTACACCTCGGGCACGACGGGTATGTCAAAGGGCGTAATGCTCAGCGAAAAAAATCTTATGTCCTGTGTCTGCTACGGCCTGCAGGTTTCCACCGTTTTCGATGTTGGCCTGTCCGTGCTTCCCTACAGCCACACCTATGAGAGTGTTGCGGATTTGCTCGTATCCTTCCACCACCACTCAACGCTTTGTATCAACGAAAGCCTCAAGGCTGTGCTGAAAAATCTTCAGACCTATCAGCCCGAATACATTTACATTGTTCCCGCAATTGCCGAGCTTTTTGTAACCAGAATTACAAGAGAAATTGAAAAGCAGGGCAAGAAGGCAATGTTTGACAAGCTCATCAAAATGAGCAACTTCCTGCGAAAAATCGGTATTGACAAGCGCAGAACATTCTTCGGAACAATTCACAAGAATTTCGGCGGCAAGCTGAAAAAAATCGTCTGCGGCGGCGCCGCAATCAGACCCGAGGTCGGCGAGTTTTTCGACAACATCGGTATCAGCCTCATCAACGGCTACGGTATCACCGAGTGCTCACCGCTTGTCTGTGCAAACCACGACGACGCCAACGACTACCACACAGCAGGCATAAAGCTGCGCTGTATTGACTGGCGAATTGACGACCCCGACGAAGAGGGAATAGGCGAAATCTGCATCAAGGGCGACACGGTTATGCTTGGCTACTATAACCGCCCCGACCTGACAGCCGAAGTCATTAAGGACGGCTGGTTTTACACGGGCGATTACGGCTATATCAACTCAAAGGAGCAGCTCATAATCTGCGGCAGAAAAAAGAATGTCATAGTCCTCGACAACGGTAAGAATATCTACCCCGAGGAAATTGAAGGCTATATCCAGGGCATTGATTTCGTAACCGAGGTTGTAGTTTTCGGCGAGCAAAACGACGCAAGCGGCAATGCGAAAGGGCTTATTGCCGAGGTCTTCCTCAGCGAAAACAAGTCTGTTTCCGAGGTTATGTCAGCAATCCGTAACGCTTGTAAAGAGCTTCCCATCTATAAGCAGATTGCCAACGTTAAAATCCGTGACAAAGAGTTTGAAAAAACCACCTCAAACAAAATCAAACGCTTCGTCAGCGACAAAACAAAGAAAAACTGAATTTCTATGCAGACACCTCACCTCAATGTGCGGTGTCTGCTTTTATGTTTAACAAACTGTAATTTACCGCTTTCGTTCTGTTGACAAAATTTCTTTTAAGGTATATAATTATTTAGATTATAATATAATGAGGTGTAGTATGTCCAACGAAGCACAGCAATATCATACACACATAACCTCTGAGCACAAGTGGTTTGACCTCAAGCTCAAAGAGGTGTGGCAATATAAAGACCTTATAGTTCTTTTTACCAAGCGTTCCTTTGTGCTGAAATATAAGCAGACCGTGCTTGGCCCGGCGTGGCTTTTTCTCAACCCCATAATGACCAGCCTTATTTATACCTTCGTTTTCGGCGGCATTGCAGGAATTGAGACGGACGGTGTTCCGCAGATTCTTTTCTACCTTGGCGGCAACGCAATCTGGACCTTCTTTTCAACCTGCCTGACGTCGAACGCAAACGCCTTTATTGCCAATTCGGCCGTTTTCGGTAAGGTTTATTTCCCCCGTCTTACAACGCCGGTTTCCAACGTGCTTTCCTCGGTTGTTCAGTTCGGAATACAGATGATACTCGTGCTTGCTTTCCTTATCTACTACGTTGCAACGGGTGCCGTGCACCCCAACTGGTTAAGCTGGTTGCTTATTCCCGTTGTTCTTCTCAACCTCGGCATTATGGGTCTCGGCTGCGGTATTATTATTTCGAGTCTTACCACAAAATACCGTGACCTGTCTATTTTGGTCAGCTTCGGTGTTTCGCTGTGGATGTATGCCACGCCTATCGTTTACCCCATATCGCAGATTGATAACGAGCTTTTCAGAACAATTCTTATGATAAACCCTGCAACAGCACCCATTGAGCTTTTCCGCTATGCTCTGCTCGGTCAGGGTACAATATCAATTCCGAGCCTTATTTTCTCGTGGGTGTTCACAATAGCTGTAGCAGTGCTTGGCATTATGGTATTCAACAAGGTTGAAAAAACCTTTATGGATACCGTCTGATTCAGAGGTAACGAAAATGGAAAACACAAACCGTGAAATAGCAATAAAAATGACGGGTGTCAAAAAGAAGTACCGCCTCGGCCAGATTGGCGGCGGTACACTTCAGGCAGACCTGCAAAGCTGGTGGGCAAAGCTCCGCGGCAAGGAAGACCCCAACTCCAAAATCGGTCAGGAGCAGCGCCTCGTCGGCCAGACCTTTATGGCACTCAACGGAATTGACCTTACAATTTACAAGGGCGAGGCGGTAGGAATTATCGGCACCAACGGCGCAGGCAAAAGTACCCTGCTCAAGCTCCTTTCCCGTGTTACCGCACCCACAGAGGGCGAAATAGATATCTACGGCAGAATTGCCTCTATGCTCGAGGTCGGCACGGGCTTCAGCCCCGAAATGACGGGCAGAGAAAACGTTTATATGAACGGCGCAATCCTCGGTATGACCAAGGCTGAAATTGATGCCAAAATGGAGGATATTATCGAGTTTTCCGAGGTGCGTGACTTTATCGACACGCCCGTAAAAAGATACTCGAGCGGTATGTACGTAAAGCTCGCCTTCTCCGTTGCCGCACACCTCGACAGCGAAATTATGATTATGGACGAGGTCCTCGCCGTCGGCGATATGGCTTTCCAGCGCAAGTGTCTTACCAAAATGAAGGAAGCCGCAACACAGCAGGGCAGAACAGTCCTCTACGTTAGCCATAATATGAACACCATCCGCCAGCTCTGCGAACGCTGTATCGTCCTTGATAAAGGCAGAGTAATCTTCGAAGGTGATGTCGAAGAGGCGATAGGGGTGTATCTGGGCTCACATAGCAAGTCGGGTTCATTTCTTTCACTTGAGACGTTGCCTCGTGATCAAGAATTTAACAATCCTTCTGTAAATATGACGGCTTTCTCGATACATAATTCAGAAGATTCTATTTTTACAGTAGGCAGTACTATGGATTGTTCATTCGTAATTAATAGTTCTTGTAACATTGAAAAAACATACTGCCGAATAATAATCAAATCAGCAGATGGTTTACCGGTAACGATGACTACAGCATCGGATAGTTTCCCTTTAAGATCAGATTCAAAAAACACAATAAAAATGCGTGTGGATATAAGTTCATTAGTACCCGGTCGATATACAATCAGTCCAGTGTTCTACGAACTTAATGAATTCGGTGGATATAATAACTTGGATGGATTAAAAGAAATGTATTGCTTCGAGGTAGCAACTGTTCCGGGATTTAATAACAATATGGAATGGCAAACTAATTTCTGGGGTCATTTTTGTGTGAATCCAATACAGTTTGTTGAATAAATTTAGGAGTTTCAAATGGACAAAATAAAACGATATATCGACTGCGTAGTTCCAATTAGTGCTTGCAATTTAAGATGTCATTATTGTTATATAACACATAACAGATTATTTGACACCAAGGTTTTCCCTTTCCCCAAGACCGCCAAAGAAATACGAAAAGCATTTTCAAAAGAACGCTGGGAAGGCACTTGTCTCATTAACCTTTGTGCAGGAGGAGAAACCCTTTTGTCACAAGAAACAGTTGAATTGGCTAAAGAGTTGTTGGAAGAAGGTCATTATGTAATGATCGTTACTAACGGCACCATAAGCAAGAGCTTTTTTCAAATTTCGGAGTTTCCGCAGGAGCTGCTAAAACATCTTTTTATAAAGTTTTCGTTCCAATATCTTGAACTGGTACGAATGAATATTTTAGATAGGTTTTTTGAAAATGTTTCATTAATGAAAAACCACGGAGTTTCTTTTACTATAGAAATAACACCATCCGATGAACTGATGCCATACATTGATGATGTGATTAAAATATGCAAGGAAAAAGCAGGTGCAGTTTGTCATGTTTCTATAGCAAGAGATGAGACGGACAAAGATTTTCCAGTACTTTCCAAGTATTCATATGATGAATACAAAAAAATCTGGAGCGTTTTTGATTCTAATCTTTTTAAATTCAAGTCAGAGATTTTTTATAAAAAAAGAAAAGAGTTTTGTTATGCGGGTGTTTGGAGCTTTTTTGTTCATTTAGATTCTGGCGATATTTATCAGTGCGGTTATCACAAAAACATAGGCAATATCTATAAAGATGTTTCTGTGCCGATAGAATATTGTGCAGTGGGAAACAACTGTAAGGTAGCGCATTGCTTCAACGGTCATTCATTTCTTGCACTTGGAGCCATACCGGAACTGAATACACCTACATATACGCAATTAAGGAATAGAGTGTGTATTGATGGCAGTGAATGGTTAACAGAAGATGTTAAATATCTTTTTAGCAGTAAACTGTGCGAAAGCAATGAGGAATACAGTGCAAAACAAAAAAGGGAAATCAATAAGGAAGGCAAAGAGAGCGTTCCGTTTTCAATAAAGGTTAAGGCTGCTGTCAAAAATGCTTTGCCCGAAAGCATAGTACAAAAATACGACAGCTTAAAGCAAAAATAGCAAATATGTTAGTAGGAGAGAAATATGAACACTCCGCTCGTCAGCGTTATAATTCCGATTTACAATGTTTCAGATTATCTTGATGCGTGCGTTGAAAGCGCATGCAGGCAGAGCTATACAAATCTAGAGATAATACTCGTTGACGACGGCTCCGCCGATGACTGTCCTCAGAAATGTGATGAATGGGCTAAAAAGGACGATCGCATTAAAGTTATCCACAAGCCCAACGGCGGACTTTCGGACGCAAGAAACGCAGGTCTTGATACAGCAACAGGTAAATATATTTATTTCCTTGACGGTGACGATACCATCGAGCAGAATCTTATAGAAACCGTGGTGCCGTATATGGAAAACGGTGCGGATATGGTAGCGTTCAATTGGTATCGTGTGTGGGATAACGGTGTGAAAAAAGCTATGCCTTATCATGTGTTAGGCTTATGGAATTTAGAAGTTGAAAACAGCAAGATTGATTTTTTATTTAAGATTTTGCTGAATGGCAAAATAGGCTGGGAAGCTTGGAGCAGGATTTACAGAAGAGAAAAAATAGAAAAATACAACCTGCGTTTTGTAGATAACAGAAGAATTTTTGCAGAAGATTTATATTTTTGTTTGTGTTATTGTTCCCATGCCAGAGAAATAGTTAGTATAGATAAATGCCTTTACAATTATTTGGTGCGGAGCGACTCCATTATGGGAGTGCAGTCTAAAAAGCTTAACGTGGGCAGAATGAACGAATTAAGCAAGAGTGTTTTGGAATATTGGAATATGTTTGAAGATTGTAAGCCGTTGGTCGAAAGATTTCCGTTGGCTCACTTTATGATAACAGACATTGTTATTGCTCAGGCAGCAAGAATCTTTTCGGATTTAAGCCTTCCTCAATTGCGCCGAAATATTATGGAGGATATTACAGATATTTCGTTTTTTAGAGCTAATATCAAACAGATATTTAATTATCGAAAATATTTATTCAAAATTTATTCGCGGTCAGTTGCTTATGAAAAATTGAGTTTTGTTGCTTTCTTGTTAATCGGTTCAAGTGCGCTTTTGCGTGTATGTTATCGTTTGATATACTCTTGTATTGATATGATAAATTTGCGTGACAAAGAAAAAATAACGGAATATAACTCGATCAAAAAGAAAAATAAGATTTTTTTGCTTGGAACTGAAGATTTGGGAAATGTTGGCGACCACAAGATAGCCGAAAACATACTTTCCTTTGCACAGCAGTTTTGCAAGCAAGAAGTTTCCAAAGAAGTGACTTACAGAGAATACCATGACGAGAAAAAATATTTGGAAAAGTTTGTCAACACTTCAGATGTTTTATTGCTTACCGGTGGCGGTAATTTTGGCAATGAATATGGGGCTCAGAAGATTCGCAACGATATAGTAACAACCTGGTCGAAAAACCGTAAAATAGTTTTTCCTCAAACCATATATTTTACAGCGGATGAAGATGGAGCAACAGCACTCGAAGAAACCAAAAAGATTTATACGAAAGAGAACAATGTGGTTTTATTTCTGCGTGAAAGGACTTCGTTTGACTTTGCGCAAGAACATTATTCATGTGAAAGTTATCTTGTACCGGACATAGTTCTTTCTCAAGATATGTCTGTTTCTGCGCAAAGAAAAGACTATGTTCTTTTGTGCCTTAGAAATGACAAAGAGAAATCTGTTCCGAATGAAACCATTGATTTGATTAGAAAAATGATTAACCAAACAGATCTGTCCGAAATAAGTACGGATTTACAATTGGATTATCACCTTGACAAAACCCAACGTGTTTCTGCAATAAATAGTGCATTGGATAAGTGGAGAACTTCTCGATTAGTAATAACCGACAGGCTTCACGGTATGATTTTTGCCGCAATAACGGGTACACCCTGTATTGCACTGAGCAACTATAATCACAAAATCAGCGGAAGCTATGAGTTTATAAAATACTTGCCATACATAAAGTTTGTAAAAACCGAAGAAGAAATTAAAACAGCTTTTTCTGAACTTATATCGATTACAGACTGTAAGTATGATAACACACCGCTGTTACCTTATTATGAAAAACTTGCGGAAGAATTGAAGAAAAGATAATCTTGCAAGAAAGGAGCGCCGTTATATGGATTTAGTTTCAATTATCGTACCTGTTTATAACGTTGAAAAATATATTCACGAATGTGTAGATTCAATAATCAACCAGACATATAAGAACATCGAAATCATACTCGTTGACGACGGTAGCCCCGACAACTGCGGGAAAATCTGTGATGATTATGCGAAAAAAGACAGCCGTATTAAAGTTATTCACAAGGAAAACGGCGGCCTTTCGGATGCGAGAAACGCTGGCGTAGCGCTTTCAACTTCTGAATGGATAAGTTTTGTTGACAGTGATGACATAATTCATCCTCAAACGATTGAGTTGATGTTTTTTGCACTGATGAAAGAAAAAACAGATATTGCAACATCACAGATGGTGAATTTTGAGGATGGTCATATTCCAGAAACCTTTCACGCTGAACTTTCCCGAGACTATATTCTCAATGAAGTTACCGAAGAGTTTTTGATGGAAGTTTTTGAGGATTCACGTTACCATTCTGCTTGCAACAAAATAATTAACAAAAAATTCTTGTTTCAGTTTCCTTTTGCACTAGGCAGATATCACGAAGATAGTCCGGTTATATCCAAAATGTTGTATTTATCTCAACGAATAGTTACTGTACCGTATGAGATGTATTTTTATAGAAATAACCAAAGCAGCATTACAAGATCAACTTTTTCATTAAAAAAACTTGATTTGCTTTGGGCTTGGGAACAACAGATTGATTTTTACAAATCAATCGGATTCAAAAGAATGCAAAGGCTTCTTGAGTTCAGATTTATTTCCAGTGCAGGAAGGTTTTATAAAATAATCAAAGAATCAACCGATATAAATTCGGATTTAGCGAAAAAACTAAAGCGTTACACTTTTAAAAACTATTTTCATGCTTTATTCAATAAACAAATCCCTATAAACGACCGTCTTTTTGCCCTTGAATACTTTTATCCGAGAACGATTATGGTTTTTTGGCTGGTTCGTAATCGTATTAATAAAATCTTAAAAAAACGATCTTGAAAAGTGTTAACCTATCCTTTTGAATAATTTTTTAGGAGTTGTTTAGGTATGCCGAAGATAAGTATAATTATACCAATTTACAATGCAGAACAATATATTACCTCCTGCATTAACGGTATACTGAATCAAACATTTAGTGATTTTGAACTGATTTTGGTAGATGATGGCTCAAAGGATTCGAGCGGAGAAATCTGTGATGAATTCGCAAAATCAGACGATCGAATTCGGGTTATACATAAAAAAAACGGCGGTGCAGCAGATGCACGCAACTGTGGAATTGACATTGCTGTGGGCGAATGGATTATGTTTTTTGACAGTGATGATTGCTTTGAACCGAATATAGTTCAGAAGCTTTATGAAACAGTACAGGCAGAAAATGCAGATATGGCTGTATGCAGCATTGATTTATTCAATGAAGATTGTTTTGAGGATAAATATATACCTGACCACTTCATCGCAACCCCCGGAATATTTTCAGGCGCAGAAATTTTATCAAATGGTCATATACCGACTGTGTTTGTCTCTCCTTGTTGCAAAATTTTCAAAAAGTCCCTGTTTGAAAATCTTCGTTACAAGACAGGCAGAATATGCGAAGATGAAATGATTGTTCACCACATTCTTTACAGATGCAAAAAAATTGTCGTAATAAACGATATACTATATCACTATCGTCAATTGGTAAACAGTGTATCCCATACTGTTTCACCTAAAAAACTCGATACGGTATATGCTTTCTATGATAGGTTTTTATTCTATAAGAAAATGGGAATTGCCAATTCTGATATCGTGTTGAAAGATTATTTTTGGAATCTGGATAATTATTATTTCAAGGTGAAAGAGAATGATGAATCGACACCAAGGTTTAAAGAATGCAGAAAGAACACACGCAAACTAATTTTTTACTATTTAAGAATAGAAGATGTATCTGTAAAAGAGAAACTGTTGAAGCTATTGTTCTGTATTTCGCCTTCAATGTATAAATCTATAACGAATAAATAACGGGTAAAAAACTATGCAAAACAAATGGTTAGTGGCGTCGGATATTGACGGCACTCTCAATTCAAAGGCACGCAAGTTGCCAAAGCGCAACGGCGAGGCGATTGACAAATTCATAGCCGAGGGAGGTTATTTCACCCTCGCTTCGGGCAGGCCGATAAAATCGCTCGAGCGTGCGTGGAAAACCGTGCAGACAAGCTGTCCTGCGGTTGCTCTCAACGGCGGACTGATTTATGATTTTCACGAGCACAGGGCTCTTAAGAAAAACAGCATAGGCAAAGAGGGCAGAGAGTTTGTCAGGATGATTGCCGAAAAATACAAGGGCATTTACTCCGTTGACGTCGGTGTTTTCGGCGCAGAAACGGCGTACATAGTCAAGCCCGGTCTGTTTTCGTTCTGTCAGGTCTTTTTTGACCGTGTGCCGCACATAAATACGGGCTTTGAAAACGTACCCGACGACGATTGGTGCAAGGTTATTTTCTGGGGCTTTCCGCCTGCGATAAAAAGATTGAAAGAAGAGGCGGCAAACCACCCCGAGGCGGGCAACTTTATGTCCTCGTCCATCGTTTCGTTTGAAATGCTTGCCCCCGGCGTACACAAGGGCACTGGTGTTATGGAGCTGGCCGAAATGCTCGGCGTTGACAAGGAGCACACCGCCGCAATCGGCGACTATTTCAACGATTGGGATATGCTGAAAACCGTCGGCTTCCCTGCCTGCGCAGGTCAGGCACCCAAGGAAATTCACGAAATATGCAAGCTCGTTGCCTGCCATTGCAACAACGGCTGCGTTGCCGACTTGCTCGAATATCTTATGTCGGGCAAGGCTGAATGACAGTAACATATAAATATTATTGACAAATTTATTTGTCGGTTTTATAATTCTTAATATTGTTCAAAGTGGGCTGTATGGTATACAGCTTGCTTTGCGAGTTTCACAAGGAGCTTTTAATTATGAGCAAATCCGTTATTCCTGCAGGCTACAGATCCACCCTTTCGGTGCACGATACGCAGCTTGCAATCGGCTTTATCAAATATGTTTTCAACAAGAAGCTGTGCAAGGCTCTCAACCTGAGCCGTGTTTCCGCTCCGCTTTTTGTCGAGGCTTCAACGGGCTTCAACGACGATTTAAGCGGTGTTGAGCGTGCCGTTGCCTTTGATATAAAGGAAACGGGCACGGTGGCACAGGTTGTGCACTCGCTTGCAAAGTGGAAGCGATATGCGCTTTACAAGTACGGCTTTGAACCGGGTGAAGGTATTGTTACGGATATGAATGCTATCCGCCGTGACGAGGAAATGGATAACCTGCACTCGATTTACGTTGACCAGTGGGACTGGGAAAAGGTTATCACCCGTGAGCAGCGCAACGTTGAGTACCTTAAGGAAACTGTGCGTGCTATTGTTGGTGCGGTTTGCGATACGCTTGATATGGTAAAGGGCAACTATCCTCAGATTGATGTTGAACTCAACCGTGAGGTCAAGTTCATCACCACCTACGAGCTTGAGGAAATGTACCCCGACCTTACCTCCAAGCAGCGTGAAAACGCAATTGCAAAAGAATACGGTACGGTTTTCATTATGCAGATTGGCGACGTGCTCAAGAACGGTCAGAAGCACGACGGCAGAGCCCCCGACTATGACGACTGGACACTCAACGGCGATATTCTTTTCTATAATAAGGTGCTCGGCTGTGCGATTGAGATTTCTTCAATGGGCATACGTGTCGATGCCGAGGCACTGCGTTCACAGCTTGACAAGGCAGGCTGTCCCGAAAGAGCTCAGCTTATGTTCCACTCACTTTTGCTGGACGGTACGCTTCCCCTTGCAATGGGCGGCGGTATCGGTCAGTCACGCCTTTGTATGCTTATGCTCGGCAAGGCACACGTCGGCGAGGTGCAAGTGTCCGTCTGGGACGAGGCAACCGTAGCGGTTTGCAAGGAAAACGGTGTAGAGCTGCTTTAATTTCAAATTGACAAAGCCCAACATTATTTCTTGTTGGGTTTTTGTATAATATGCAGAATATTTGCATAAATATTGACTATATAAAGAAATTGTTGTATAAACATACATATAAACAACTACAGGAGCGAATTAATATGAAACATTTACTTAAGCTTTCCGACCTTTCCAAGCAGGAAATCATTGATATTCTTGACCTTGCAGACCAGCTTAAATATGCCAAGAAAAACGGCATTGAGCACAAGTATCTTGCAGGTAAGACCCTCGGTATGATATTCCAGAAATCCTCCACAAGAACAAGAGTTTCCTTCGAGGTCGGCATTTACGACCTTGGCGGCAGTGCACTTTTCCTCAGCTCACGCGACCTGCAGATAGGCAGAGGCGAGCCGGTAGAGGATACTGCCCGTGTCCTTTCCCGTTACCTTGACGGTATTATGATTCGTACCTTTGACCAGGAGGAGGTTGAAACCCTCGCAAAGTACGGCTCAATTCCGATTATCAACGGCCTTACAGACTATTGCCACCCCTGTCAGGTGCTGGCAGACCTTATGACAATCCGTGAGCACAAGGGCTCAATCGAGGGCCTCAAGCTCTGCTACGTCGGCGACGGCAACAATATGGCAAACTCCCTCATCGTCGGCGGTATCAAGATGGGTATGAAGGTCAGCATTGCCTGCCCCGACAACTATCAGCCCGATGCAGATATTATGAAGTGGGCAAGCGAAAACGGCGAATTCTGCTGTACGAGCGATATCGCCGCCGCAGTAAAGGATGCAGACGTTCTCTACACAGACGTATGGGCCTCTATGGGTCAGGAGGGCGAAGCAGAGGAAAGAAAGAAGATATTCAAGAACTACCAGATTAACGACGAGGTTATGGCTCTTGCAAACGAGGGCGCAATGGTGCTTCACTGCCTGCCTGCTCATCGTGAGGAAGAAATTACCGCAAAGGTATTTGAGGAGCACGCAGCAGAAATCTTTGACGAGGCTGAAAACAGACTTCACGCACAGAAGGCCGTTATGGTCAAGTGCATGGGCGAAGGCTGATTTTGAAAAGCGGACTGCTTTTTCATATAGCGGGGCTTCTGTTCCCCGCACGCTGTCACGGCTGTGACAGAATAATTCAGCGTGACGTTTTTCTTTGCGATGCTTGCCTGAAAACGGCTGAGCGGCTTGAAAATCCCTGCACGGGCTGCGGAAAGCCCGAGGGTGAGTGCGACTGCGGAAAAAACAAATTCACGCTGAATATTACTGCGCCGTTTGCCTATTCGGGCAGTATAGTTTCCGCAATTTACCGCTTTAAGTTCGGCGGAGACCGCAACGTGCACGCCTACCTTGCCGAATATATGGCGGAGAGTGTGAAAGAAAAATTTGACGGCGTTGGGTTCGATTTCGTTACCTGTGTGCCGCAGACCGCAAGGCGCAAAAGGCAGAGAGGCTACAACCAGTCTGCCCTGCTTGCAAAAAGCTGTGCAAAGCTGCTCGGTCTGCCGTGTAAAGAGGCTTTGCTCAAAACACGCAACACAAAGGACCAGCACAAACTCAAAGCAAAAGAACGTGCCGAAAACCTGAAGGGTGCCTTCAGCGTAAACGACACGTCTGTTGTGAGCGGTAAAACGGTACTGCTTTGCGATGATATCAAAACCACGGGCGCAACGCTTAACGAGTGCCGCAAAACACTTCTGAAAGCGGGCGCAAAAGAGGTTTACTGCGTAACGGCGGCGGTCGTAACCGATACCGCCTCAAAATCATAAATAGGCTCTTATATCAACCGCAAGCTTTTCTTCAAGATTAATCAGGCGTTTGGCGATGTCCTTTGAGTATTCGTCAGCCGCCTGATATTTGTTTAAATACTTGTTGAGTGACTTCACGCCCATATTGCAGCCGTCCGTCATAAGGTCGGCAATGGTGTGGTCGGAATTGTCAACGGCGAGCTTTACGTTGGTTTTCATCCACGACATACTCTTTGCCATAGGGTTGGGCTCCTTGCCCGTGTCCTTAAAGCGGTCGAGCTGCTCCTTGATTTCACCGTCGAGCTTTTCGTGCTCACGGCGGCAGTCACGCAAGCGCCTTTCAAACGTGTCGCTTTCAACGTACTCCACAACGTCGTCAATGGATTTGACACCCATCTTCACCCCTGCATCGCACTCACGCAAAAGCTTTATGGTATCCTGTTCAATCATAAAATAAAAAATCTCCCTTCTCGGTTTTGCTTTTAGTGTAACCGAAAAGGGAGATTTTATTATATCAGCAATTCATCAAAAGAAACGTTGAAATAGATGTTATAGATTCCGGAAAATAAGAGAATGGAAAACACCACAGTTGGTATTCGGTATATCGACTGCGGTGTTATTATATTTCAAATTGTATTATGCGTATAAAATTCAAACTGTGATTTTGACAATGCTTTTTAATGTTGGTATAAGGCTGAAATTGCAATGTGCACAAATTACAGTTTGTAGGGGCGACCTTTGTGTCGTCCGTCAAATCAAAACGAACCCGACAAAGGACATTTTGTAGGGGAGGGCTCTCAACGTCCCGCTGTTTGGTTTTTATCTCTTTTATTGAGAGCGTAATGTAGGGAATGCTCTTGAGCGTTCCGACAGGTTTTATCAGACTTTACGGAAGGGTCAAGACCCTTCCGTACAGCTCGCCGTAAAATTGATGAGTTTTTCATAACGGAATGACACCGTCCCCTACTATCTTGTTTCACCTAAAACTTCACAGTAGGGGCGGCTATCAGCCGCCGGCAAACTGAGCGTTATCAACACGGGCGGATAATATCCGCCCCTACAAAAAGTCAACTTTAAGATGAAACAAGGTACTACAGTCGATAACCGAATATATATTAATAAAGAGCCCGGCAAACTGTAAAACTCTGCCGATTGCAGGTATTTCGGGCAAGCAAAGCTATTGACAGATTTTTGAAAAAGTTATAAAATTAATTGATTGCTTTTGATAGGAGTGTTTTAAAATGTCAGTTAAAAAGCTTAAGTATTTCGCAGGCGGCAAGTGGCTTGAGTCCTCTTGCGAAAAATATATGGATGTTTACAACCCCAGCACGGGCGAAGTCATTGCACAGACACCCTGCTGTACAAAGGATGAGGTAAACCAAGCCGTTGCCTGCGCCAAAGAAGCGTTCAAAACCTGGTCAAACGTGCCCGTTATGAAAAGGGTTCAGGTTGTTTTCAAATTCCGTGAGCTTCTTGAAAAGCATATGGACGAGCTCACCGAAATCTGCGCAAGAGAGCACGGTAAGGTATGGGACGAGGCAAAGGGCGATATCCTCAAGGTAAAGGAGCCCGTTGAGCTTGCCTGCTCGGCTCCCTCACTTCTTATGGGCGAGAGTATGCGTGACACCTCCACCGGCTACGACACCACTCTTTACAGAGAGCCTGTCGGCGTTTTTGCAGGTATCGTTCCCTTTAACTTCCCCGGGATGATTCCTATGGGTTGGATGTCACCGCTTTGCATTGTCAGCGGTAACACTATCGTTCTCAAGGCGGCTTCAATGACGCCTATGACCTGTATGAGACTTGCCGAGCTCTGGCAGGAGGCAGGCCTCCCCGACGGTGTTATCAACATAGTCACCTGCTCCAGAAACGAAGCGGAAATATTTATGGACCACCCCGACGTTAAGGGTATCACCTTTGTCGGCTCAACAAGCGTCGGCCTTCACATCTACTCAAGAGCCGCCGCAAACGGCAAGAGAGTTCAGGCTCTCTGCGAGGCAAAGAACCACGCACTTGTTCTTGAGGACGCAGCTCTTGAAAGAAGCGCAAGAGGTATTATTAACTCCTCCTTCGGCTGCGCAGGTGAGCGCTGTATGGCACTCCCCGTTATCGTTGCACAGGAGAGCATTGCAGACGAGCTCGTCGGCTACCTTGTAAAGTTTGCAAAGGAGCTCAAGCTCGGCCCTGCTTACGATAAGGAATCCACCCTCGGCCCCGTTGTTACCGAGGCACACAGACAGTCTATCCACAAGTGGATTGAAAAGGGTATTGAGGAGGGTGCCGAGCTTATTCTCGACGGCAGAAATCCCGTTGTTCCCGGCTACGAGAACGGCTTCTACGTAGGCCCCACAATCTTCGACCATGTCACAGAGGATATGACCGTCGGTCAGAGAGAAATTTTCGGCCCCGTTCTCTGCGTAAAGAGAGTAAAGGATTTCGAGGAGGGTCTTGCCGTTATGAACGCAAACCCCTTCGCAAACGGCTCGGTTATCTTCACACAGAGCGGCTACTACGCACGTGAGTTTGCAAAGAGAACAGACGGCGGTATGGTCGGCGTAAACGTCGGTATTCCCGTACCGGTAGGCGTGTTCCCGTTCACGGGTCACAAGCAGTCCTTCTTCGGCGACCTGCATTGTCTTGGCAAGGACGGCTTCCGCTTCTACACCGAAACCAAGGCTGTTACAACACGCTGGTTTGACGAGGAAGAGATGAAGGCAAAGTCCGTTGACACCTGGGACGGCTCAGTCGGCGGCGGAGAATAATTTCAGTTTTATTAAGGGACGGGAACACCGTCCCTTTTTTGTCGTTAATCGGTATCTTGCTTTTGCTTTGAAAATGATTTATAATAAAGCTGAACTTCATATAGGAGGTGAGTGTACGTGAAACTGAAGGACGTTCAGGTAATTACCGAAGGTATGGAAAATTCGTTGCACGGCTACACTCCTGTCAAGTCACTGCGTTGATGTTTTTAAAATGGATTTGATGTAAAATCCACAGATACTCATACGGATTCTGCTTTTTCAGGCATCTGTTTTAGCTGACAGAAGCCTGCTTGAAAGCGGGTATGTTTGTTATATCAAAAATTCATTTTAAAAATATTTTAAATAACGGTGATTTAATTATATGAAGAAAAATAACGATAATAAAAAGCTTTCAAAGATTAAATATATTTTGTTCCTTCTGAAGCCCTATTGGAAATACGGCAAGGGTTATATGCTGACGGTTTTGCTTATGTCCGTCGTGCTTCAGCCCCTGTCCGCATACCTTACGGCGCTCTTGCCGCAAAAGGCAATTGATTCCGTTATGAACGACGCACCGCACAAAGACGTGATTCTGTTAATTGTTTTCTTTACCCTGTTCATAGTTTTTGTTGCCGCACTTGAAAAAGTAATTCAAATGGCTTATACGCAAATGACACTCGTTAAGGTCAGCAACAAAATTAAAAATGACGTAAACCGTAAGGCGCTGTTTACGGATTTCAAGTACTATGACAGTCCCGACTTCTTTGTGAAATTCATTTTTGCGCAGGATAATTACCCCGTTCACGCACAGAACGTTGTGATGATTCTGCCCGATATTCTGCGTGGAACAGCAACAATGGTCGCTATGGTTGCGATAATCGCTTCTGCAGGGCCGGTTTTGCTCGGCATTACAGGCTTCTTTGTTGCTGTAAACGCCTTGGCGGGTATTCCCGCCGTAAAGCCTACGGCGGATTATGAAGAAAGCCTCGTCGATGCGTGGCGGCCTATGGAATATTCCGCACGAGTGCTGAAAACCAAGGAAAACGCCGCCGAGCTCCGTGCTTCGGGCGCAGGGCTGAAGCTGTTGGGCTCAATAAACTCGGCAATGAACAGCTTTCAGACGGTGTATAAGCAGTTTATAAAAAAGGTTGCGCCCTTCCACCTTTTGCAGGGTGCACTGTCCCCGGTTCAGGCAGCCTGTATACTTGCGTATATCATATTCTTTGTTATTGCAGGCGACAAAGCGCAAATCGGCTTGTACGCTTCGCTTACCGTTGCTTCAACCGCCCTGGCATCCGGCCTTAACGATGCGGCAAGCAGCATTATGCAGATAATTCAGGGTATAGCAAACGGCGAAAAGGTTGCGGAGTTTTTTGAAGCCGACTCGGAAATTGAGCCGGAAAGGGAAAACGCCCTGCCTGCCCCTGACGGAAATTATGCGGTTGAATTTAAAAACGTTTCGTTCGGCTACGATAACGCTTCAATGCTGTTTGAGAATTTCAGCCTTGATATAAAGCCGGGGCAGAGAGTGGCAATCGTCGGCGAAAACGGCGCAGGCAAAAGCACGCTTACAAAGCTTTTGCTTCGTTTGTACGATGTAAGCAGCGGTGAGGTGCTTATCAACGGCAGGAATATAAAGGACTATGACGTCCACGGACTGAGGCTCAACGTAGGCACCGTTTTTCAGGATATCCGTGTTCTTGCAATGAGCCTGCGTGACAATTTAACGGTATATAACGACGCTTCGGACGAAAAGCTGTGTGAAGTGCTTGAAAAGGTCGGCTTGTCCGATATACTCAAAAGAACGGGCGGAAGCCTCGACACTATGATTTCCCGTGAATTTACCGAGGACGGCATTTCGCTTTCGGGCGGCGAGGCGCAGAAGCTGATGCTTGCAAGGCTCTTTACCAAACAGTTCGGTCTGCTGATACTTGATGAGCCGTCCTCTGCTCTTGACCCCTTGTCCGAGGCAAGGCTTATGCAGAATATCCTCGACGTGTCAAACACGGCAACAACGGTGATGATTGCCCACCGCCTTTCAACCGTAAGGGATTTCGACTGTATTTACCACATCGAAAACGGCAGAATTATCGAAAGCGGAAGCCACGATGAGCTGATGTCACGCAAGGGCAGATATTACGAAATGTTCGTAAAGCAGGGTGAGAATTATCAGGATTAACGCCCTTTCGAATCCCTAACGTATTTATCGGAAAAATCAAAAGGGTAAATCAACTTGCGTTGCCTTACCCTTTTAATTCTGTGTTTGCAGCTTAAAATAGCAACAATTCGACAAATTGGAATTTACTGTACGCTTTTGATTTATACTGAATTTCTACAAACAACTTTTACTAGAGACTTTTTGGTTTTATACAAATACCAGGAATAGAAAACTGCTGGGATTATAATAATAATCCAGCCTATATATAACTGCTCATTTGATAAATCACTTGGTAAAAAGGTGTTAGTCATATTTATGAGGCTATGACATATTACACAAGGTAAAATATTGTTCGTTTTGTAAAAAAACATTGAGAACATTAAACCCAAAGCAGTTGCGTAAATGACCTGTGCCAGTGTCGTTATTGTATCCGCACCATAAAACAAGTTAAAGATGTGTATAATTCCGAAAACTATACTTGAAATTATAATTGCTGCTGTCGCGCTTTTATTTATTATCGCTTTCATCAAAAAACTGCGGAATAATATTTCCTCGGCAAATCCTACTCCTAACGCTTCCAAGGAGATATAAACAATTTGTTCCCATGAATTATTAATATGTATACCATATCTCAAATTACCTAATGCAATGATAATCATAGGTAAACAAAAAAGCAGATTTTTATATTCAAGTTCTTTCAGATTATTGATACCGTAATATGACAGGAGTTTTTTCTTTTTCAGATAAACAATTATTCCTATCAAAAAAACAATTCCCGTTAATGCATTAACACTATTAGGTTTATTTATTACAGAAGATAATTTGATTGCCAGATTAACCAATGCATAATGCACAGATATCGATATAACGAAAAAAACGAATTCACTTTTATATTTATTCTTTTGCATATTATTTGCACCTACAAATTCTTATTTGTCGAGTTAATTATATCACACTTAATTTGAAATTACAATCGGGTGCGGGTGTCCCGCCCTCACTTATTCACTCTTACTTCTTACTTATTACTTCCAAAAATCGACCCAAAGGATTAGTGAAAAGTGAAGAGTGAAGAGGTAATAAGTAAAAATCGACAACCTTCTGTCGAAGATTGTCGATTTTTGGCGGAGAGTTAGGGATTCGAACCCTAGAGGCTTTTGGCCTACAGCATTTCGAGTGCTGCACCTTCGACCACTCGGACAACTCTCCGTATTTAAATGTGCCTTGTTATTTTAGCAAAGGAACGGGCTTTTGTCAATAGAAAGAAACGAGAAATGCAAAGTTGAAATTTGCAGGCTTATCTTAATGTGCTTCGGTACTTGAAATTTATAAAAAGATATGATATTATAATACGGATAATATACTTTGAAAGGAAGTACATACCTATGAAAAAAGCATTGGCACTTGTTCTTGCCGTTGTTATGCTGTTTACCGGCAGCGTTATGGCTTCGGCAGCGGACAGCCCCATTCTCCGTTTTGACGAGAACGGCGAATTCACAATTCTCCACATCACAGACTGTCAGGACGTTTATCCTGCAAACCAGACTATGGTTCAGTTCATCAATCACGCAATCGACAAGTATGACCCCGACCTTGTAGTTCTCGGCGGCGACAACTGTGTTGACGATACGGGCAACATTGAGGCTGCTATTACAGAGATTGCCAAGATTTTCGTCGAAAAGGAAACCTACTTCACTCTCGTTTTCGGTAACCACGACCGTGAAGGCGGCAGAGGCGAAAACGACGTGCTTCTCAGATACTATCAGAATGCAGGCGGTAAGTACTGCCTTGCTTACGACGCCGTTCCCTCACTCAGCGGTGTCGGTACACACAACCTTCCCATCTTCTCCTCAAAGGACCTTCTTAAGGTTGCTTATAACCTCTATATGTTCGATTCCGGTACAAGCGGTTATACAGATGCAAACGGCAACGGCGGCTACGAGTGCGTATGGGAAGACCAGGTACAGTGGTTTGAAACCGTAAACAGCGCTTACACGCTTGCAAACGGCGGTAAGGTAATCCCCTCAATGGCTTTCCAGCACATCATCGTCGGCGAAATTATGGAGGCTCTCTACAAGGAGAAGTCAGAGGTTGCTCTCAGCCTTGACAGCAAGTTTGTCAACGGCAAGGAGTACGACACTACAATGGTTAATTTCTCCGCCATCAAGGACGGCTTCCTTCTCGAAGCTCCCTGCCCCGGTGTTGAGGATTCAAGACAGTTTGAGGCTATGGTTGAGCAGGGCACGGTTGCCGTATTCTCCGGCCACGACCACATCAACACATTCACGGTAAACTACCAGGGCGTTGACATTGTTAACACACCCGGCTGTACCTTCCACTCCTACGGCCACGCTTACAACAGAGGCGGCCGTGTAATCACTCTCCACGAGGGCGAAACGGAATACGATTCCGAGGTACTTCTCCTTGTTGAGGAAGCAATGGAAAACAGCGAAATCGAAACCGATATCTTCAGCAAGATTTTCGGTATCCTTATCAACAGAATTATCACCGCATTTTTCGACGCTTTCAGAGGCTGATAAATTCTTGAAAAATAACCTTTCCGAGAGGAAGATTGAACTATGAAAAACAGATTAATCAAAATCTGTGCCTGCGTTCTCGTTACGCTTACGGCTCTTTCCTGCCTTTGCGTTGCGTTTACGGCAAATGCCGCAGTTCTGCCGGAATTCACCGTGAGCGACCTTTATCAGGTGCGCCCGGGTGACACGGTAAGCGTTGAGGTCAACGTAAACGAGAACAGGGGCTACTGCGCCGGCGAATTTCTGCTTGAATACGACCCGAGCGTTCTCACTCCCGTAAGCATTGCGAGGGGCGAGGCTTCAAGCGAATACTTTGCCTCCAACCTTGAATACGGCAACGGTCAGGTTTTCTTCGCCGTTATCAGCGAGGAGCTTATGAGCGCCGAGGGCAACGTTGCAACAGTTACCTTTGAGGTTGACGACAGCCTTGTGGTTTACAGCGGCGAGCTTGAATTGACCGTAAATTCACTTGTCGGCAATATTTCCGTCGGCTACGGCCTCAACTCCGTGCGTAACACCGTTAACGGTGGCGAGCTTTACGTAGCACAGAAGATTACCGTTCCTGCAGAGGAGCTTGGCGTTGTTGCAGACGGCACAAAGTACGTTCTTTGCGGCTCAAGCATCGAAAATATGTTGCAGAGTGAAATTACCAAAAACTTCACCTCGCACACAACGAAATATTACAGCGCAAGCGGTGCTCAGCTTTCTGCCGCAACAAGGCTCACTACGCTTTGCACGGTTAAGGTTACAAGCGGCAGCACAACCAACACCTTCGTTGTAAGCGTTAAGCAGGATGTTGACGGCAACTACAAGCTCGACGGTGAGGACGCATTCATCGCAGGCCTTGTTGCAAGCGGTATGCTTACCGAGGAAGAGCTCGGCAAAGCACAGTCCAACGCAGCAGATGCCGACGGCGACGGCGATATCGATGCAGACGACTTCGCAATTATGGAAGCCAACGGACTGAAATAAGTTTTCAAAGATTAACCACCATAACATCGGTTTGCACAGGACCGTAAAAAACGTACAATGAAAAAAACACCCTCCTATGGTAGAATTAAGATAACTATCATAGGAGGAATTTTTATGCCCGGAAAATACAGACACATCAAGCAATATGAAAAAGAAATAAAAGAATTAAGAGA
>JAFXCT010000113.1 GCA_017521365.1 Clostridia bacterium | reverse complement strand
TTAACGGAGATGATTGTGTTGTCCTGCGGGAACTGGCAGATATATCTCTTCTCTTCGTCAATCTGGCACTTGCAGTGGAGGCCGCGTACCCAGTCTTCGCTGTCGCCGAGAGCCTCAAGAACCTTTGTGCCTACTCTTGTCATAATAACCATATTGAGAACAACGTAGATAGAGTCTGTAAGCTCAATACCGATTTTGGAGAAACGGCTGCCTACGGGGCCCATTGAGTAGGGGATAACGTACATTGTTCTGCCCTTGTAGGAATCCTTTGCGATGTCGTAAAGCATCTTGTATGCTTCGTCGGGATCCATCCAGTTGTTTGTGGGGCCTGCCATCTCCTTTGTGGGAGCGCATATAAATGTTCTGCCTTCAACACGTGCAACGTCGTTTACAGCGGTGCGGTGAAGGTAGCAGTCGGGAAGAAGGTCCTGGTTGAGCTTAATCATTTCGCCTGTGGAGCAAGCTTCTGCTCTGAGAGCTTCAATCTGCTCCTGCGAGCCGTCAATCCAGACAATTTTGTCGGGCTTTACAAGCTCTACTTTTTCTTCAATCCAGGAAAGAACGCTTTTATTGTTTGTGTAGTTCATTGGTTGGTACTCCTTTCAGTAGTAGATACAGCTTTAACACATACTAATATATAATATTTTTAGCAAATCCGCAATCAAAAATACGACAAACATTTAATCCGTTTCAGGAAAATTTTGGGTTATTTTGCTTAATTGGATATTTTATATCTATATGCCGTTTTTTATATCTGCTTGAGAAGCGGGCCGACACCCTTGATTGCACCGGGAATACCCTTGAGGATGATGCGGATACCGCCCTTTTCGCCGCTGAGTGCTTTTACAAGGCCGTTTGCCATATCCTCGCTGAATACGCCGCCGCTCATACTGATGAAATCACGGAACGGAGTCTGGAGGGCAATGGCCTGTGCAAAGCCGGCGGGAACAACCGTTGACATAAGCTTATACATACGTGCACCGTTCTTGGTGTGGGCACAGCTTTCAAAGGTGTCCTGAATGCTGAGCTTTCTGTCGGGGGCGTAAGTAGCCGTGGGAAGCTCTCTGCCGAGAACTGCAACGAACTGCTCGTCGGGAACAGCCTGAACGTCGCCCGTATAGTAAAGGGGAGCAACGGCAGAGTAGTCGGGGATGTTTTCGGTTGTGCCTTCAACGCTTACTGCCGCAGTAAGTTTGATATCTGCGCTTGATGCACCGACAAGAATGTCAAATTCGCCGCTTTCAACGCACCAGTCGTTGATATTTACATTGTAGAATGCGAATGCACGCTTGCAAAGCTTAATTTCGATTTCCTTGCTCTCGCCCGGCTCAAGCCATACCTTCTTGAAGCCCTTGAGCTCCTTGACGGGTCTGTAGAGTGTGCTCTCTTTATCTGCAACGTAGAGCTGTGCAATTTCATAGCCTGCGACAGAGCCTGTGTTTTTGACTGTAAAGCTGACCTTGAGCGTGTCGTTTTCGCTCATAGCTGTCTTGTCAAGCTTGATATCGGAATATTCAAAGGTTGTGTAGGAAAGACCGTAGCCGAAGGGGTAGCGGACGTTCTTTGCAGCCTTCTCGTAGTATCTGTAGCCGATGTAGATGCTCTCACGGTATTCAACCGTTGCAGGGTTGCCGGGGAAGTTATTGTATGCGGGTGTGTCGGAATAAACCATCGGGTATGTTTCGGGCAGCTTACCGCTGGGGTTGACCTTACCGCTGATGATGTCGGCAACTGCGCCTGCACCTGCCTGACCGCCGAGGTAGGAGTTGAGAATTGCGGCAACGCCGTCATTCCAGGGCATTTCAACGGGTGAGCCGCCGGCAAGAACAACGATTACGTTCTTGTTTACCTTGAGGATTTCTTCAACGAGCTTGTCGTGTGCCTCTGGCAGATTCATATGCGTTCTGTCAAAGCCCTCTGCCTCGTATTCATCCGTAAGACCGATGAAGAGAACAACGGTTTCGCACTTTGCGGCAAGCTGTGCTGCCTCAGCTGCAAGGGCAGGGTTTTTCTTTGCCTTATTCTTCTTGAGCTCGTAGCCCTGTGCAAATTCAACGTCGTAGCCGATATTCTTAAGCTCTTCAAGAGCGTTGTCGAGCTTTGTGGGGTTGATGTGAGAGGAGCCTGCGCCCTGGTATCTGGGTGTTCTTGCAAGCTCGCCGATAACTGCAATCTTGCCTTCCTTCTTAAGGGGAAGAACGCCGTTGTTTTTGAGAAGCACCATACAGTTTGCGGCAATTTCTCTTGCGAAATCCTGGTCATCAAGGTCGTTGTAGGGATAGTTTTTCTGTGCGCCTGCAGCAGCCTTGTCAATGAGCTTGAGTACGTTGAGCGCTCTCTCTGTTACTACGGCTTCGTCGAGCGTGCCGTTCTTGACAGCTTCAACAATCTTCTTTGCGCCTGCACCTGCGGAGGAGGGCATTTCAAGGTCGTTACCGTTTTTGAGGCCGAGAACTCTGTCGTTACATGCGCCCCAGTCGCTGACTACCACGCCGTCAAAGCCCCATTCGTCACGGAGAATTTCAAGCTGTGTGTGCTTGTTTTCGGAGCCGTGGAAGCCGTTGATTTTGTTGTAGGAGTTCATAACCGTCCAGGGCTTTGCCTTCTTGACGGCAATTTCAAAGGCGGTGAGGTAAATTTCACGCAGTGCTCTTTCGTCAACAACGCTGTCACAGGTCATTCTGCGTGTTTCCTGGCTGTTTGCGCAGAAGTGCTTGAGCGAAGTGCCGACACCCATTGACTGAACGCCGTTGATAAAGCCTGCGGAAAGCTCACCCGCAAGAATCGGGTCTTCGGAGAAGTATTCAAAGTTTCTGCCGCAAAGGGGAGAGCGCTTCATATTGATGCCGGGGCCGAGAAGCACGCCTACCTCTTCCTTGAGGCATTTCTTGCCCAGCGCAATGCCCATTTTGTAAAGCAGCTCGGGGTCCCAGGAGGCTGCTGTTGTAGCGGCTGTGGGGTAGCTGATTGCAGGGACGGAGTTGTTCAGGCTGTCGCCCGTCTTGCTGTAGTCCTTTTTACGAAGGCCGTGAGGGCCGTCGCAAACCATAATTGACGGAATGCCGTACTTTTCCATTCCCTTGAGGTGCCAGAAATCCGCACCGTCGCAAAGGGCTGCCTTTTCTTCGAGGGTCATCTTGGAAATAAGTTCGCTGTACTTTGACATAATCTATTCTCCTTCAAAAAATTTTTCTTCTAATTTTTCAATATCCTCAACGGCTTCAACGCCCTTGAGCTTTTTCTGAATTATGCGGTTTCTGTCCTGTGCCATATCGAGTGCCTTGCCTGCATCGTCAATTTTGCTTCGTGCCTTGTCAAGCAGCACGCCGAATTTGTCGTACTGTGTTTTGGCAACGGCAAGCATTTTGCGCACCTCGTTTGCCTTTTCGTTTATTGCAACTGCCTTGAAGCCCATTGAAAGCGAGGAAAGCAGGGCGGTAATCGTTGTGGGGCCTGCAATCATAATGTTGTACTGACTCCTCAGCTGCTCTGGCAGACCTTCGGGTGAGGCGGCAACCTCGGCGTACAAGCCCTCCGTTGCAAGGTACATTATCGCATAGGGTGTGGTTGTGGGCACAACTATGTATTTGCTTATCTGCTTTGCCTCGTCCTTGATTCTTGCAAAAAGTGCCTTTCTTGCGGAGGCAAGTGCTGTCGGGTCGGCGTTTTCTGCCGCATCGCAGAGCCTTACATAGTCCTCCATCGGGAACTTTGAGTCAATAGGCAGGTAGGTTACAGTGCCCGAAGAATCGCCCGAAGGAATTTTTACCGCAAATTCGACAACAGCACGGCTGTCCTCAACGGGTGAAAAGTTTTTGACATACATACCCGGTATCGTCTGGTCAAGTATGTTTTCAAGGTAAACCTCTGCCCAGGTGCCTCTGGCTTTTACATTTGTGAGCACCTTGTTGAGCGTAGAAACGTTTGCGGTAACACCGTTTGAAAGCTCCTTCATTTCGCCGAGCGATTTGTTGACGTTTTCAAGCTGGTCGGAAACGGTTTTGAACGAGCTGTCAAGCCTTGCCGCAAGGGTTGCGTTCAGCTTTTCGTCAACGGTTTCCCTCATCTGGTCAAGCTTCTTTTCGTTGCTTTCCTGCATTCTGCCTATCGCATCGGAAACGCCGCGTGTCAGCCTTTCGTTCTGCTCAACGTTATTCTGTCGGATTGAGCTTAAAGAGTCGTTGAGCGTTTGGGTCATTCTGCTCTGGTTTTCAAAGTTGGACCTTGTCATTTCGTCCAGCTTTTTTGCCATTTCGCCGATACTCTGTGCCGTTTGTGCACGCATATCGTTCTGTCCTGCCGACATTTCACGGCGGTTTCTTTCAAATTCGTCCGCCATAAGCCTGCCTATTTTTTCGCTGTCATCGTTTTTTGTTTTGCTTTTCTTATCTAACGAATAAATCATAGCTATTGCAACCGAAAGCAATATGATTAAAACAAAAAGCAACACAAATACAGCAGCCGGCAAAAAAGCCGCTATATCGTTTGAAGGCATAACATTCCTCCCCATTTTACAATTATAATTATTATAGCAAATATTATTTTCAATAACAAGTGTATTTGTCAATTTATTCCGTAAAAACAAAAACACCGCTGAATTTTTAAAATCCAGCGGTGCTGTGT
>JAFXCT010000112.1 GCA_017521365.1 Clostridia bacterium | reverse complement strand
GTTCTCAAGGGCATTGATGCCGAAATCAAAAAAGGCGACGTTATTGTTGTAATCGGCGCATCAGGCTCGGGCAAATCCACCTTCCTGCGCTGCCTTAATCTGCTTGAAGAGCCTACGGGCGGTCAGATTTATTTTGAGGGCACGGAAATTACCGACCCCAAGGTAAATATCAACCTCCACCGTCAGAAGATGGGTATGGTTTTCCAGCAGTTCAACCTTTTCCCCCATATGACTATACTCAAAAATATGACTATAGGCCCGATGAAGCTGCTCGGCAAGAGCAAGGCAGAGGCGGAAAAAACGGCAATCGAGCTGCTTGAGCGCGTAGGCCTTGCAGACCGTAAGGACGCTTACCCCAGCCAGCTTTCCGGCGGCCAGAAGCAGCGTGTTGCAATCGTGCGTGCGTTGGCAATGAATCCCGACGTTATCCTTTTCGACGAGCCTACATCTGCGCTTGACCCCGAAATGGTCGGCGAGGTGCTTGAGGTTATGAAGTCCCTTGCAAAAGAGGGTATGACAATGGTTGTCGTCACCCACGAAATGGGCTTTGCAAAAGAGGTTGCAAGCAAGGTAGTCTTTATCGATGAGGGTGTCATCAAGGAAGAAAACGAGCCCGAGGAGTTTTTCGCCAACCCCAAGTGTGACAGACTTAAGGACTTCCTTTCAAAGGTGTTATAAATAAAAAAAGAAGCGGAGTAAAACTCTGCTTCTTTTATATTGACAAACCTATGATTTTCTCATATAATATGGGTGTAAGGCGTTGCCGATAGACGGTTACGCCCTCAAATTTGACAAGTTAAAGATTAACCGCCAACTTTTCCAGGGTCTGGCGGTTAATTCTTTTTATGCTCAAGAGCTGTAAAAACAACTCCTATAATGCCGATAATAACAAGAACGAACTCTAATAAATCCGATAATGTTATGTACTGCATACGCATCACCCCCTTGCGAGGGCAAAGAGTGTAACCGCCTATCCGTTACTGACAACACCTTACGCAAAACATATTAGCACAAATGTTCTGCGGAGTCAAGTAGGGACGATTCGTGAATCTCCCATACGGTTTGATATATAAATTTATCGGAGAGCCGTCTCTTACGAATATCGTAAAGTCGGAGCATTTCCTCCTTTTTAAAGGAGGTGGCACGGCAACGCCGTGACGGAGGATTGCAAGATTTTATATTGATTAAAAATCCACAATAAGCAACCCTCAGTCACTTCGTGACAGCTCCCTTGAAAGGGAGCTGTTGACAATCACTTTTACGCTTGCGTTTATCCTGACAAACTGTAATTTGCTGTGTTATTTTAAATTCCTCGGTGTATCAATTACGCCAAGCAGATAATCGAGGGATACATTGTAAAATTCTGCGAGCTTTATGTATTTGTCAACCCCCATCATCTGTACACCTGTTTCCCATTTGCTTATTTGCTGCTGTGAGGTTTGCAGAATTTCGGCAATTCGGCTTTGCTTTATATCGTTATCTTCTCTTAAATCCTTTAAACGCCCGTAATAATTCATAACATAGTACCTCCCTTTATGATAATAACACAAGTTTTCCAATTATATTAATTATTCACCTTATAAGGTGCTGATATTATTACTATAGCTTTTAGGATGTAAGAATTACAAAAACTAAAAAATGTATGATAGTATGTAAAAAAATATTCGGAGGTTATTATGAAGAATTTACTTGAAGATTTATGGTTTACTTATCTTATTGAAGAAAGAACTGTTCTTTCCGACAGCGACAGAATTATCGTTCAATCCTCTAATGCAAAAAGAGAAAAAATTTATAATACGTTAAATCAAGACCAGAAAAACGATTTTGACGACTATGAAGAAAACTCAAACGATATATGCAACATTTACGAAAAGGAAGCCTTTATCAAGGGTGTGCGCTTTGCGGTGCAGTTTTTAAACGGCGCAACACAAGGCTAAAACTGTGATACAAGAAAATTTGTTGAACTGATTGCCAATATGTGTTATAATACAATAATAAGGGTACTGTCGGCTGATTGTGCCCTGCACGCTATTATTTACAGGCGGTGGAATTTATGATACTTACGGTTGACATCGGCAATTCAAATATTGTTTTCGGCGGCTTTGAGGGTGATGAGCTTGTTTTCGTTGCCCGAATGGCTACGGATATTTCACGCACGGAGGATGAATACGCAGGGCAGATTCTCTCCACTTTGTCGCTTCATAACGTCGGCAGAGAAAAGGTGAGCGGTGCGATTATTTCGTCTGTTGTGCCTCCGCTCAATTCCGTTATCAGAAAGGCAATAGAGCTTATTTACGGTGTTACGCCGCTTACCGTCGGCCCAGGAATAAAAACGGGTATCAACATTCACTGTGATAACCCTGCCTCCGTCGGTGCGGACCTCATAACCGCCTGCGTTGCGGCTCACCATATTTACGGCAGTCCGTCGCTCATAGTTGATATGGGTACGGCAACGAAAATGATGGTCGTTAACGAAAAGGGTGCTTTCATCGGCGTTTCTATTATTCCCGGTGTGCTTATGGGACTCAACGCCCTTGCAACGGGCACGGCACAGCTTCCCCGTGTCGGGCTGGAGGCACCGCCGCTTGTTGCGGCAAAGAACACGGTGGACTGTATACGCTCCGGTGTAATTTACGGCAACGCCTCGCTTGTGGACGGTATGATAGACCGCATAAACGAAGAAGTGGGCTGTGAATTGCCTGTTTACGCTACGGGCGGCCTTGCCAAAACGGTAGTGAAGCATTGCAGGCACGAAATAAAAATTGACGAGAATCTACTGCTCAAGGGGCTCAACATTCTCTACAATAAAAATAAAACAGAATAATTTTGCGGTATATTCCCGAATGGGTCTATATAAATAATTCAGATGCGTTGCATTGCCGTTCGGCAAGCGACAGCAAGGAGGATTTATTATGCAAACGAAAAAACAAAAAAGAATGTCAACCGAGACTATGGTGCTTGGCGCAATTCTGACGGCTTTGGTGGTTGTTCTTCAATACCTCGGTCAGTTTATCCGCCTTGGCCCGTTCTCAATTTCACTCGTACTGCTGCCTATCGTTATCGGTGCGGCTACCTGCGGCGTGAAAATAGGCGCATGGCTTGGATTGGTGTTCGGTGCGGTAGTTCTTATGACGGGTGATGCCGCCGCTTTCCTGGCAATCAACGTGCCCGGCACGGTTGCAACGGTTTTGATCAAGGGCGTTTTGTGCGGCCTTGTTGCAGGACTTGCCTACAAGGCAGTCGAAAAGAAAAACCGCTATGCCGCAGTTGTTGTTGCGGCGCTGCTTTGTCCTATAGTCAATACGGGAATTTTCCTGCTGGGCTGTGTGCTGTTCTTCTTTGAAACGATTGAAGGCTGGGGCCTTGCAGAGGGCTACGGCACGGCTGTGGAGTATATGTTCCTCGGTCTCGCAGGCGGCAATTTCCTCGTTGAGCTTGCAATTAACATAGTGCTCTGCCCCGTAGTTGTAAGACTGCTTAACATAAAGAAAAAGAATAAATAAAAATTATCATACGAGGTGCTTACAATGCAGCCCTTCAGCTTTTATCTGATTACCGACACACATTTTTATAAAAATTCGCTTGGCTGTTACGGTAAGGAATACGATGAGTTTATGCGCTACGAGCAGAAATGCTTTGCCGAAACCGAAAGCATAAACAACTCTGTTTTTGAGTGGCTTGAAAAGGCCGACGAAGCCGACACCGTGCTTATTGCGGGTGACCTGAGCTTCAACGGCGAAAGGGCAAGCCACGAGGGCTTTGTAAAGCTGCTTGAAGGGCTTAAAAATGCGGGCAAGCGTGTGTTTGTTGTAACTGCGGACCACGACTGCAGCGCACACCCCTTCGGCTTTAACGAAAACGGCCGCTTTGAGCCCGAGGGAATTCAGCGAGACGAGCTGTTTGATATTTATAACGAATACGGCTTCGGCGGTGCGATTGCCGCCGACCGTGAGCACCTTTCCTACGTTGCACAGCTTTGCGACGGCGTGAGGTTGCTTGCCCTTAATAACGACGGCAGCCGTGACGGAATACGTAATTTTGACGAAGCGCAGATTGCCTGGATTAAACAGCAGACCGCCAAGGCAAAAGAAGACGGTCAGATGATGATTGCAATGAACCATTTTCCGCTTCTGCCGCCGCAGCCTCTTTTTAATCTTATCGGCTCAACTATGCAAAAGCAGAGCGCCAAGGCAATACAGCTCCTTGCCGATGAGGGCGTGGGTATTGTGTTCACGGGTCATATGCATCAGCAGAGCATAAATGAATATGTAACCGAAAAAGGAAACAAAATATATGATGTCTGTACGGGCTCAATTATTGCTGACCCTGCGATAATCCGCCATATTACAATCAGGGACGGAGACACGGTTGAAATCAGGTCAATCCCGACTCCCGATTTTGACTGGGACACCAAGGGTAAGGACTGCAAGCAGTACCTTAAGGATACCTTTGACGCAATGATTGTAAATCTCCTTGAGGATATGGTCAACGATACGCCGAGAGTGCTCAGAAAGCTCGGCATAAGCACAAGCAAGGGCGCCGTTTTTGCCGTTAAGCAGGCAGGTAAGCTGCTCAATTCGGTTACGCTCGGCACGCTTGCAAGACTTCTGTTTATCAAGTGCGACAAGTCAATCAGAAAAACGACTGTCAAGCGCTTTGCTACCGACCTCGTAAGAGGCATTTTTGAGGGTAACCAGAAAATGGTTATCGGCACACCCGAGGGCGACGTTTTCAATGCGGCGCTCAAACGTCTCGGTTTCGTGCTTAAAAAGGTCAACGCAAAAACCTTTGACGGCAAAAAGGCGGATATTGCCGAATTGCTTAAAAATACCGCAGGCAACTACGGTATTGATGATTATAACGCAGTACTTAAACTGAAATAAAAAGAAAAAGAAACAAAAAGGAAGAAGAAAAATGCTTGAACTGAGAAACATTTCAAAAACGTATCTTTCGGGCATTAACAAGGTTCAGGCTCTCGATAACGTGAGTATGAATTTCCGTGATAACGAGTTTGTTGCAATACTCGGTCAGTCCGGCTCGGGTAAAACGACCCTGCTCAATATCATAGGCGGTCTCGACAGGTATGACGGCGGTGAGCTGCTTATCAACTCACGCTCGACAAAGCAGTATACGGATAAGGATTGGGACGTGTACCGCAACCATTCCGTAGGCTTTGTTTTCCAGAATTATAACCTCATACCTCACCAGACGGTGCTCGCAAACGTTGAGCTTGCGCTCACGCTTTCGGGCGTTTCCAAAACGGAAAGACGCAAGAGGGCGAAAAAAGTGCTCAAAAAGGTTGGTCTTGCCGACCAGCTTCACAAAAAGCCCAATCAGATGTCGGGCGGTCAAATGCAGCGTGTGGCAATAGCCCGTGCTCTGGTAAATGACCCCGATATTCTTCTTGCGGACGAGCCCACGGGTGCGCTTGATTCAAAGACAAGCGTACAGATTATGGAGCTCATCCGTGAAATTTCCAAGGACAGGCTTGTTATTATGGTTACGCATAACCCGAAGCTTGCCAAGGAATACGCAAACCGCCTTGTGCTTATCAAGGACGGCAAAATCCGCAAGGACACCAACCCCTATACCCCCGAAGAGGCAGAGCAG
Source organism: Clostridia bacterium (assembly GCA_017521365.1). Classification (GTDB taxonomy): domain Bacteria; phylum Bacillota; class Clostridia; order Oscillospirales; family Acutalibacteraceae; genus UBA8612. Next base: position 31,830 of record JAFXCT010000112.1, on the reverse strand, counting down.
ATACAGCCTGCCGAGCCGAAAAAGGAAAAGAAGGCAAAGCAGAAGAAGGAGAAAAAGCCCAAGGCTTCAATGAGCTTTGCAACGGCTCTTTCCCTGAGCTTCAATAACCTGCTCACCAAAAAGGGCAGGACGGTGCTCACATCCTTTGCGGGCAGTATAGGCATAATCGGTATAGCGCTCATTCTTGCGCTTTCCAACGGTATGCAGGCGTTTATCAGCTCAATTGAGCAGGACACGCTTGCCTCGTATCCGCTTATAATTGAAAAGGAAAGCTTTGATTTGTCACAGCTTCTGGGTACGATGACCGAAAACAAGGTCAACGCCGCAGAGCACGGCAACGATAAGATTTATAAGCTGCCGAGCTTGCAGGGCAGTGTCGGCAACGCCGCTATGCAGACCCGTCTCAACGACCTTTCGCAGTTTAAGAATTTCCTGCAGCTCAACGAGGAAGTGTATACACTTTGTACCGATATAAAATACGGCTATGACGTTGATTTCCGTATTTACAAGGCGGATACGACGGGCGGCGTCAAGCAGGTAAGACCTAACCCCGACCTTGCTGATTTGGGTGGTATGGATTCGGGAATTTGGGAAGAGCTTATCGGCAATGAAACTCTGCTCGGCACACAGTACGACATTCTTGCAGGTGCGTGGCCGAAAAACCACAACGAGCTGGTGCTGTTTGTCGATGAAAACAACGAAATCAGCGACCTGACGTTTTATGCACTCGGCCTTGCCGACGTAAGCGAGCTTGAGAATGTGCCCGAGGAGCCGACCACGGACGAAAACGGCAAGGAAGCACCGGTTGAGCTTGAGGGCTATGAATATACCGAATTTATAGGGCTCACCTTTAAGGTTATTCCCACAGCCCTGTGCTATGGCAAGGACGGCGACAAGTGGGTTGACAAGAGCGAAGACAGCGAGTATATGAAGACGCAAGTTGACAAGGCTCAGGAGCTGAAAATTGTCGGTATTGCACGCCCGAAGGAAACGGCGCAGTCAGCCGCAGACGGCGGCACAATCGGCTATATGAGCTCGCTTACTGAGTATATTCTTAAAGCAACCGATGAAGCTCCCGTTGTAAAGGCACAGAAAAAGGCGCCGAAAATCGATGTGTTTACGGGTCTGCCGTTTGCAAGTGAAAAGGACAAGAATACAACGGCTACATCCGCTGTTTCAATGCCTGCGGTTGAATTTGCCGCAAAGACGAGCAGTCTGCCCGAGGTAACTGCGGTTGCCAACGAGGATATCCCCGTTATGACGGAGGATGAAATTTACGACTTTATCGACAAGAATTTTGAAGGCGAAGACAAGGACAAAATGAACGAATTTGTCCGCCTTATGCTCAAGGATATACGCACGGTTTCCGACAGAAAGAAGCTTATGGCAATGCTCGACGAAGTGCTTGCCGGCAGCGATGCGGATTCTTCAACCGTATACAATTACCTGCAGATGATGAGCAAGGATATGAAGCTGCAGCTTCTCTCTGCCGTCATTACAGCTGTTGAAAGCGGCGGCGAAATTGACGTGCCGACCGAAGACGAAATCAAGGACACGGTGGACAAGGGCAATCAGAACACGCAAAAGCCGCAGAAGCCCGAAAAGGAGGAGCCGAAATTCTCCGACTCCACCTATGAGGAAAACCTTGAAATTCTCGGCGTTGCAGACCTTGACTCACCCTCGACAATAACTATTTATCCGCTTGATTTTCAGGCAAAGGCAAGAGTAACCGAAATTATTGACGAATATAACAGTAAGCAGACAGATGAGGGCAAGGACGAAAACGTTATCTCCTACACGGACTATGTCAGCCTTATTATGAGCTCCGTTACACAGGTTATCGACCTTGTAACCTACGCTCTGGTTGCTTTTGTTGCGATATCGCTTGTCGTATCGTCCATTATGATAGGAATTATCACCTATATTTCCGTTTTGGAGCGAACAAAGGAAATAGGTATCCTTCGTTCAATCGGCGCTTCCAAGCGTGATATTTCACGTGTTTTCAACTGCGAAACAATAATTGTCGGCCTTGTCTCGGGCGTGATGGGTATTTTGCTCTCACTCCTGCTGATAATACCGATAAACGCAATAATCAATTCTGTTGCGAATATTCCGCATCTTGCACAGCTTCCGCTTTACGGAGGGCTGACGCTTATAGCTATCAGCGTTGTGCTTACCGTTGTTGCGGGCCTTATACCTTCAAGGGTAGCCGCAAAGAAAGACCCCGTAATAGCACTCAGAAGTGAATAATAGTTTTTGCAAAAGCTAAAAATGTGTTATACTGTATTTTATGAAAGGATGTGCGTACTGTTGGAAAAGTATAATAAAGCCGTTTTACTGTGGAAACAGAGGAATATAACGACGGATGCACAGCTTGCCGAAGCACTTAACGGGCACAGCATAGCGTTTGCGTATAACTCCGGCAAAATAGAAAACGACAGAATAACCTACAATGACACGAGAGAAATCTTTGAAAACGACGGTGTAACATCCTATACGGGCGATTTGCGTACTCTGTTTGAAATTCGCAATTCAAAAGAGGCCAACGAAAAATTTTTATCAGCTTTCGATTTGCACCTTCCGGTAGATGAAGAGCTTATCAAGGAGTTTCAGCGATTGCTGACACAGAACACCTATGACGTACGCCGTTATAAGCTCGGTGAAAGACCCGGTGAATACAAAAAACACGACTTTGTTACTGGCAAAGGCGAGATTGGCGCCGCCCCGGAGGACGTTAAGGCGGAAATGGATGAACTAATAGAAGAAATTCAGAATATTAATGAGGCAGATGCACTTAAAGCGGCTGCTTATTTCCACCTGAAATTTGAAAATATTCATCCTTTTGCGGACGGTAACGGAAGAACGGGCAGATTGCTGATGAACTATATTCTCGTGCTCAACACTCATCCTCCGATAGTTATACACGAGGAGGATAAAAAGACGTATTACGATGCTCTGGAAAGCTGGGATACACGACAGGATATTAAGCCTATGTGTGATTTTCTTGTTGCACAAACGGTTAAAACCTGGGCAAAGCAGATTGAAAGGGCAGAACGCAAAAAATAAAAGCAGGGGACTGATTTCGTTTGGAAATCAGTCCCTTAAGTTTTATTTTATGACCCTGTAGCCGCATACGGGCAGGGTGATTTTTCCGCTGACGGGTTCGCCGTTTATCAAATCAAAATATTCTCTGTCAAGCGTAAAGGCTTTTTCCTCGTCGGCAAAGTTCGTGATGAAAATACATTCGCCTCTTTTTCTCACGTACACACCGTCGGGTGTGCTGACTCCGCAGTCGGGCTTCAGCTTTATTTCTTCAATCAGCCTTTCGCAGAAATCACGTGCGAAATCCTTATCGTTGCGGAAGGCGACGTAATACGCCGTACCCTTGCCGAAGCGGTTTTTCGTCAGCGCAGGTGTGTCTGCATAGAAATCCTTTTTGTATTCGCCGAGGATTTCAGCATCCCGTGCGTGAATTATGTCGCACACGTGGCTGACCTCATATTCTTTTCCGAAGCAGGCGGCGCTGTTGGTTATTCCCTCGGGCAAGGAATCTGTTTCCTCTGCCCAGATGCCGAAAACGTTTTTGAGGTTGTTGGCAGGCAGACCGCCGAGGAAGCACAAATCGTCCTTGTCAACAACACCCGTCAGGTATGTTGCGACAAAATTGCCGCGGTTTTTTACGTATTCCTCAATTCTCTCGTCCGTGCCGTCCTTGAGCATATACAGAAACGGGGCTATGACAAGGTCGTACTTTGAAAAATCGCTGTCCATTGAAATAACGTCAACGCTAATGCCCTTTTCAAAAAACGGTGTGTACCATTTGACACATTCGTCAAGGTAATTGCGGTTTTCGTTGTTGTAGCCTGCAAAGTCCTTTACTGCCCAGTTGTTTTCCCAGTCGTAAACGACTGCAATCCTTGCATCGCAGTATTTGCCCGTAACCTCGCTGAGGTTTTCAAGGTGTTTTCCGAGCTGTGAAACCTCACGGAAAACCCTTGTGTTTTCGTGGCCGCAGTGGTCAACAACCGCACCTTGGAATTTTTCGTAGCCGCCCCTGCTTTTGCGCCATTGGAAGTATTGTACGCTGTCTGCGCCGTGGGCAACAGCCTGAATTGCCGCAAGAGCGTTTCTGCCTGAACGGGGGAGCTTGTTCACCCCGTGCCAGTTGACGAGTGAGGGTGTGCACTCCATCATAAAAAACGGCTGTCCGTCTTTCATTGAGCGGAATGCGTCGTGTGCAAAGGCGGTCTTTGCCGCCTCGCTTTCGTTGAAGCCCTTGTCCCAATGGGGATAGCTGTCCCACGAAACAAGGTCAAGGTGCTTTGCAAATTTCTGATAGTCTATGCAGGGGTGCATATTCATAAGGTTAGTCGTAACGGGAATATCGGGTGTGATTTCACGCAGCGGTATAATCTCGTTTTCAAAAAATGAAATGTGGCTGTCCGAAACAAATCTGTTCCAGCAAAGCTGTAAGCCGTGCGTGTGGTATTCGCCACGGCTTTTGGGCGAATTTATCTGCGACCAGTCCGTTACCCTGTGGCTCCAGAAATCGTTCCACCATTTGAAATTCAGCTCGTCAAGGCTGTCGTGGTAGTATTCCTTTAGCCATTCACGGAAAGCCTGCTGGCAAAGCTCGCAGTGGCATTCGCCACGGTATTCGTTGGAAACGTGCCACATTTTAAGCGCAGGGTGGTTTTTATATCTTTCGGCAAGCCTGCGGTTTATTTCTCGTACCTTTTCACGGTAAACCGGTGAGGTGAGGCAGTGGTTGCGTCGTACACCGAATTCGTTGCGTATGCCGCTTTCGGGGGTACGCAAAACCTCGGGGTACTTTTCTGCCAGCCAGTGAGGCCTTGCGGCAGAGGGTGTGGCGAGAACTACGTCAATTCCGTTGGCGTGCAAGCGGTTCATTATTTCATCGAGCCAGCCGAAATTGTACACACCTTCCTCCGGCTCAAGCACAGCCCACGAAAAAACGCCGAGTGTAGCGCAGTTGACGTGTGCCGCTTTCATCAGCCTTATGTCCTCGTCAAGTACTTCGGGCGTGCCGAGCCACTGCTCGGGGTTGTAATCGCCGCCGTGAATTATTCCGTCAAAAAGCTTTTTTTCCATATCCGTCACCTTGAAAAAAGATTTGTTAACATAGATTATATCTGCTTTTCGTAACTATTGCAATAAAAAACCTGCATTTCTGTACGGAACAAAAATGCAGGCAAAGCATACTGTTTATTTTATGTTGCTTTTAACAAATTCGGCAAGTGCACCGACCGTGCGGTTGTTTCTGAAATCCTCGGCGGTGAGCTTTACGCCGTATGCCGTGTTGATATCATCTGCAAAGCAGATAAGGTCAAAGGAAGACATCCTCAACTGGGATTTGATTCTCGTGTCCGGGGTTATTTCGTCGTCGGGCTCAACATAGTTGAGGAACATATCTTTGATTTCTTCAAACATCTTATTTTACCTTATCCTCTCTGATTTTATCAAGAATTTCCTGCACGGTAATATCGGGGTTTTCCATACCGAGCATCAGCGTGTCGTGGATTTTGTCGTAGAAATGGAGTAACTCTTCACCGGGGTTGTTGCATATTCTGTATTCAAAGTTGAAGTCCAAACCCTGGTCGTGGCTTCTGTGCATAACCGTCAGGTAAAGCGGCTGAACGGAGGCATCGTTATTGTACCAGAAGCCTCTGCTTGAATTCTTCATTTCCTCGCCGTAGTACGGCATCGGGAAATAAGGATGATACGAGAAGGTTATACACTCATAAGTATAGCGCATTGAGCACTTCATTGCAAGATGTCTTTGAATAACTGCTTCCATCGGGCTTATGTTGGAGTGTGAAAAAATTTCGTTTTGCGCTTTTTCAATTACTCTTACAGCCTCTTTGAAGGTCATTTCGGGCTCAACGATGTTTCTCATTGAGAAGAAATGCATTCTGCAGCCGCCCGATTTTTTGTCAAGCAGAGTTGCTCTTCTGTTAATCATCAGCTTGTAGGAAATATCCTTTTCATCGCTGTTGAAGGAGGAGAGAGCGCTTCTCATACCCATCATAAGTACGCAGGGGACGGAAAGGGAGTTTTCCTCGCACATCTGCATAAGCTTTGCGGATGTTTCGGCATCAAGGCTGAACTTGAGCGTTCTGGAGGAGGGGTTGTCGCCGTCGAGTACCTTTGCCTTGCGAAGGTTGGGCTTTTTCGCCTCAATTCTCTGCTCAATAAGTCGGCTGGGACGCACATAGTCCGTGTATATCGGCTCGCTCGTGTCCTTGATAGTGCTCTTCCAGAAGGCAATGTCCTTCTTGTGCTGCTCGGAGTCCTTGTATTCAAGCTCCTTCTTTACCATATCAAGGTAGCTGCGCATCGGCTTGGGGTAAGCCGTACCGTATTTTTTGTGCAGGTAAATTGCGAGTATATCACCGAGAAATACCTTTGAAGAATAGCCGTCAAAGGCAAGGTGGTGCAGCTTCATATAAATGCCGTTGTAGTTGTTTTCAAGGTGAATTATGCGTATTTCGTTGACGGGTCTGTGGAACATATCAATAAGAGAATGAGAACGCTGCTTGAGGAATTCGTGAGCGTCGTCCCAGGTCAAGTGGGACAAATCCTCTTCGATAATTTCAATCCCGTGCTCATCTGCAAGGTACTGAACTACCTTTTTCATAATAAAGCCGACCTTTGCAAAGCGCAGGCGGATACAGTCGCACCTGTCCATAGCCTCGTAAATGGCTTGCTTCATTACCTCGGTGTCAAATTCGCCCTGCCAATAGTAGCCGGTTACGATGTTGAGAACGGGAGCATCCGTGCTGTGGTGCTCGGAAAGGTAGTGCATAAGGTGCTGTGCAGGTATTACGGGATATGCTTCGACTCTTTTGCCGTCGGGAAGCTTAATCTGCATAATTTTTCCCTCCATCAATAGCGGATGTTGTTTCTTTTTATTTTACCTGTAGTCGTTTTCGGGAACGGTGTCGTTCTCAGGTGAAGTGCCGAAATTTCGCGGTAGGATTTTTCGCCTCGGTTGGCTTCTCTTACCTTTTCGAGCAGATATTCCTCAATGTTTTCAATGCCGACGGATTTTGCGTATTCTTCGTCGGGGAATACCTCGCACACGATACGGTCGTTTTCGGCGCTGACTATAATTTCCTTTATAACCTTTTCGTCAACGAACTTCTTTTCAAGCTCCTCGGGGGAAATGTTTTCACCGTTTGAAAGAATGATGAGGTTCTTTATTCTGCCCGTTACGTAAAGGTGGGTTTCGTCGCTGTTAAATCTGCCGAGGTCGCCGGTTTTGAGGTAGCCGTCCTCGGTAAAGGCTGCTGCGGTCTCCTCGGGCTTTTTGTAGTAGCCCATCATTACGGACTTGCCCTTGACCTGAATTTCACCCTCGACGAGTCTTACGTCGCAAATGCTCTTGATAATTTTACCGCTTGAATCCTTGCAGTAGTCGGTGAAATCCGCCGTGGTGATTTTGGGGCTCGTTTCCGTCATACCGTAGCCCTGACGGAGCATAATGCCGTACTTTTCGTATTCGGCAACGAGTCCGGGGCCAAGGTAAGCACCGCCGACTGCAATCCAGCGGATGTTCTTGCCGAATACCATTTCGGCAACCTCTCTGGGCTTCTTGTCGGGGAAACGCTTGTGGAGTATATTAACCTTGCGGATGAGTGATTCGCAAATCATCGGCACAAGGCGCATTGTTGTGGGCTGGAAGGTTGCAAGGCTTCTGCCGATGTTGCTCATATCGCCGTTAAGGCATACCGTAAGACCGTCAAGCAGGGGCTTGAAATAGTCGCAGGAGAAGCAGAAGATATGGTGCATCGGGAGAACGGAAAGATAAACGTCATCCGAGCTCAGCTCAATTTCGGGGTAGGTAACGTTTGCAATAAGGTTGGAGGAGGAGAGCATAACGCCCTTGCGTACGCCTGTTGTGCCGGAGGTATAGATAATAGCGGCACATTCTTCGGGGTTGAGCTCGATTTCGGAAAGTGAAGCGTACTCGGAGTCGGAGGAGTACTTTTCATACTTATCCTTAAACCATTCAGCGTCGCCCATATTAACGGCAACCTTAAGTCTGTCATATTTCTGAAGAATCTGCTGTGCAGTTTCCTCGTAAGCGCTTTCGTAAAAAAGTGCCTCAACGTCGCCGTCCTCAAAAAGCATTGCTGCTTCGTCCGCCGAGGTGTTGGGGGCAAAGGGGAGGAAAACGTTACCGCTTATGAGTGTACCTGTGAGGGCGGTAATGTATTCGTAGCTCGTTCTGCCGATAACAGCAATGTGCATTCTGTCGGGGCAGAGGTCACGTATATATCTGCAAAGGGCAAGGCTGTTTTCACGCAGGGTGATAAAGCTCTTTTCAACAATTTCGTCACCGTTGAAGTATTTGATAAAAGGCTTGTCCCCGAAAACCTTAGCGCTGTTGTCAATAAGGTCGCGGACTGTGTTGATGCCTTTGTACATATCTTTGATTTCTGACATTATTTCCATAATTATTTTCTCTTCCTATCTCTAAAATAAAATAATTAATATATTTATTATAAACACACACATACACTATACTATGCCAAAGTAACAAAAAAGTAACACGAAGGTAAAACGTTAATAACTTATTCACAAAATGTTAATAAAAGATAAAAAAATAGTGCGCTGTGCTTTGTCGCAGCACAGCGCACGTTGAATCTTTTAGAGATTATTTGTGGTTTTTGATATAGTGCTTGTAGAACTTAACGCAATGTGCAACCTCGTCAACGCCTATGCTTTCGTTTGCGGCGTGCATTGCGGCAAGCTGCTCGTTGCTCATCTTAATCGGGCAGAAGCGCAGGCAGTTGTCTGCAACTGCCTCGTAGTGGCGGCAGTCCGTACCGCCAGTCATAAGGTAGGGGATAACGCCAGCATCGGGGTAGCACTCGTTAAGGCACTTTTTAAGGTAGCCGAATTCTTCGCCGTTATAGTCAACGCAGTTGGAGGCGCTTCTTGCGTGAATAACCTCAAGCTCAAGGTCGTACTTGTCTGCATACTTCTGAAGCACGGCGAGTGAAGCCTCGGCATTCTGGTGGGGTGAGGGGCGGAGGTTACAGACAACGTAAGCCTCGGTCGGCACAACGTTGGGTGTCTGTGAGCCGCCTGCCATTGTGCAGGCAAAGGTTGTCTTTACAAATGCGTTGCACATCGGCGAAACAACGGGAAGCACCTTTGTGAGCAGACCCTTGAACAGCCACATATTGCCAAGCACCATTCTCAGCGGGAAGCCGAGGTAGGGAGCGGCCTGGTCAAGCATAGCGTAAACAGGTGCGGAAATTTCAGCCTTGAAGGGCTGGTCGTTTTCAATATCCGCAACAAACTTTGAAAGCCTTGTAAGGGGAGTATTCTTAGGCGGTGTGGAGGAGTGGCCGCCCTTGCCCTTTGCCTTGATTTTAACGTCGATATATCCCTTTTCAAGTATGCCGATAGCGGCACACCAGCCGTCCATTGTCGGAAGCTGACCCTTGAGAATGGCACCGCCTTCGTCCATTGCAACGTCAAGGTGCACACCATTTGACTTGAGGTAGTCAACGAGCATCGGTGCGCCGCCGCCGGAAATCTCTTCGTCAACGGCTGTTGCAAGGTAAACGTCGCAAGGCGGCTCGAAGCCCTCCGCTATAAGCTCCTCAAGAGCCTGGAATTCGGAGAAAACGGTGGACTTGCAGTCCATAGCACCTCTGCCGTGGATGTTGCCGCCCGAAATCTCGCCCGAAAACGGGTCCTTTTCCCAGGTGGGCTCGTCGGCCGTAACAACGTCCTGATGGCCCATAAGGAGAATACCGTTTCTCTTGGGGTCCTTACCGGGCAGACGGAGCAGGAGATTGCCTTCAATTTCCGTGCACTCCATCTTTTCAAAAACATTGGGGAAATTCTTTCTCATAACCTCGTGCAACTTATAAAACTGTGAAAGGTCGGTGTTGCCTCGAAGTGAAATCGTGGGCACCTTAATCATTTCGGAAAGCTTGGCGGCGTAATCGTCCGCCTCTTGCTTTGTGGGGTTGATTGCCGGAGTATTCGTGTTGGGCTTAGCCTTGATTTTAACTGCTTTAAGTGCCGCAATAGCAATCAGCACAACAAGCAGACCTAACAGACAAAGCAGAACAATTCCTACGTACTTCATTTTGAAAACCTCTTTTTGAAAAAATATATGAATTTAATAATTCCTACTTAATAAACAGTATTGTCAGTGCAAGGCAGACCTGCGCACCGAAATATGTAATTATATTATATACCTTTAATTTAAACTTTTTATATCTTGTGTCAACCGTGATGAGTGCCAGTGAGCCGTCCGACTGAATGAACATAAAGCCGCCGAGCAGTAACAATGCGGCAGGCACAACAGCCTCAATACCCTGCGAATAAAGCAGTCTGATTGCAAGCCCCGTTGATTTGAGCATCATCATCGTTACGAAAAAGCCGTAGGGCACCATAGGCACCGCCAGTATGCCGAAGGGCACCTTTCTTATCAGGCAGGCGGTGAAGTAGGCGGCAACGATTGCGGCAGTCAGCGCAAATTCCCACCAATAAAACAAAGGTATTTCGGGGAAAAGCCTTTTCTGTGCGCCGATATATGCAATGCAGAAGAAAACGTGCGCCGTTGCGAAAAACGCCGTACCTATTCCGAAAAAGAGCTTTGATGGCCTCGGTATGTGCAACGCAAAATCGCCCAGCCACGAAAACGCAAAGCCGCCAAGCATCATCAGAGAATACTCGTTTGTCCCGATGTTTGCCGTGATAACTGCGGCAAGCACAAGGTAAGCCGAGGCGCAGACCATTTTTAAGCAGAGTGAGCCCCAATTCTTCGTCGGCCACATTTTTTTCAGGTACAGCGGCACGAATATAAATTCAATCAGAATAAGCGCTGTGCATAAAGCGAATGAAACAGGTGACATAGGAATCGCTCCGTTAAGTTACGTAATATACATTTCAGGCAAATTCAATTGATGTTGTTAAATGAACTTTGCCTTCTGGTCTGCGTCGAGGATTTTGTATGCGTTGAGCATCATCAGCTTGAACATTGCGTAGGCAGCCTGACCGGGTATCATTGACTGTACCGTGGGTGCAAGCTCGCCCGCAAGATATTGCAGGGACGGGGAGCACGAGGGCGTTACGGTAATGCTGTTGCCCTTGAAGGTGAATTTCAGTCTGCGCTGGCCGATTGCTTCAAGCGGTCTGAGCCAGATTTCAAAGCTGTGCTCGTCAAGCCACGCACCGCTTGAGCTCAAAGTATAGTTGAGCTTGCCGAGGCGGATTTTGCTTCTTCTTGCCTCGCCGTCAAGACCTATATGTACAATGTTGCTCTCGTCGCCTTCGGTCCAGTACATTGTGCATTCGTTTTCGTAGAAATTGAATTTTACGTTGTCAATCGGGCCTGCCTTGTCCGCACACATATAAATGGCGGGGAAGGTCAGGACACTCAGCGGAAAGCCCATAGCCTGTAAAACGGGGTTGGGCGTAATTTTTATCGTTTTGCCGTCAACCTGCTTTTCGGTTTCGGGCTGACGGGGCATAGCCTCAATTTCTTCAAGCTCGGGCAATTCGGGAATTGCCTTTGCCTCGGGTGCCTCGCCGTCAAAGAAAAGCTCGTCAATATGAGCTTCAAGGCAGCGCCTTGCCTTGTCCTCGTTGATTTCGTTGTCCGTCATAACAACAACGGCATCCTTTTCGGGGAAAACATAGGCAAACTGTGAGAACATACCGTCAAAGCGGTAAACCCCCTTGCCGCAGTCACAGCCCCAGATGAAATAGCCGTAGCCGTGCTCGGGCGAGCCGGGAATACCCGCCGTGTGGTTGGCACTTGCAAGCTTGCACCAGCCCTTCGGTATAACCTGCCTGCCGTTGTACTTGCCGCCGTTAAGGTAGCAGAGTGCAATTTTGGCAAGGTCTTCCGTTTTGAGGAAAAGACCCCAGCCGCCCGTTTCCGTACCGTGTGAGTCACGCTCCCACTGGGTTTTGGTTATTCCGAGCGGTTCATAAAGCCTGGGGGTGAGGTAATCGGTTACGCTCATACCCGTAACCCTTGCAATCATTGCGGCAACACAGTAGGTGTTTTCGCTGATATAGCTCCAGCCCTCACCGGGTGCGTAGGACTGCTTGGTTTCCGCAAAGTCCTTCACCCACGTGGTCGAGGTCTTGTCTGCAAGCAGGCTTACATTTTTACCTGCAGTCATAGTCATAAGCGAATGGAGCGTGATTCTTTCAAGGTCATCGTCCTTGGGGTTGGCGTATTCGGGGAATACGTCAACAAGCCGTGTGTCGGGGGTCAGCAGACCCTCAGCTACGGCAAAGCCTGCGGCGGTGGCGGTTACACTTTTGCTTACGGAATACATTGTGTGCAGTATGTCCGGGCCGTAGGGCTTGCGCCACGCTTCAAAAGCAACCTTGCCGTGACGGATTATCATCATTGAATGGCTTTCAACCTGTTTTTCTTCAATGTCACGGATTATTGCCGCAATTGCCGCCGAAGAAACACCGACGGATTCAGCAGTTTCCGCTCTCGGAACAGAAAACTCATTTTTTAACATAAAAGCATAACCTCCTTTTAGTTGCCTCAATAAATAAGGCTGTTTTCAGTAAACTTATTGATGTACGGGGAAACGGTATTATATCAGTTTACGATTAAAACCAATTTCTAATTCATAATTCCTAATTGGCTAATTGGTTTTACCCCAATGCTTTCTGAAATAAATTTGCCACGAAAGCACAAGGGCAATTCCGAAAAGTGCCCACGCAGCTCTTGCGGGGGTGATTTTGAAGTCGCCCGTTACCTTTGAGCCGTCGTCAAGGCTGATTTTTTCAACAGCTTCGTCAAGTACTGCTCTCGCATCTGCCATTGCGTATGTGGCGCTGCTGCCGTCTTGGAGCAGAGCCTTGGCATTGGCAAGGGCGTTTTCGTAGGTGGAAACACGGTTGGGCTTACAGCCCTCGGTGCTCACGGCAACGGCTGCTTCAACGCTTGCGCTGAGCTTTTCTCTTTCAGCCGTGTTCTGTGCAAGATACTCTGCAAAATCGGCAGGGTAGGCGGTTTCGATTATATCGTAGCCTCTCGCAATAAGGTCGTCCCAGCTTCGTGCCGAGTCCGTGCGCTTTGCGCTTTTTGCGGAATCGGCAAAGGAGAACATACCCTTTATTCCGTGCTTTTCAAAAAACGAGGTGACGCTGTTGTGAAGAATAACACCGTCCTGATTATTCGTCTGCATCTGTATCGCACGGCACACGGGCTGTGCATAGCCCGAAATTTTTGCAATTGCAACGGGGTAGATGTTGCCCTTGTAATAGCCTATGAGCTGAACACCGTTGCTTTCTGCCCACCCGACGGATTTTTTTGCACTGTCTTTAATGCGGAATACGGCCTTACCCGCTTGGCTGAGTGAAGCGGTTTTTTTAAGCTTTTCGTCCGCATCCTCGATGCTGTCGGCATCAATAATAAGAACAGCCGATGAGCTTTCAAGTGCTTCTGCAGCCGCCGTAAGGCTGACGCTGTCGGCCAGGGAAACGTAATCTGCACCTGCGGCGATTGCGGCGGAAATATCCTCTTCGCTTTTGCAGTAGGCGGCAAAGCTGATATCCTGCTCCGTGCCTTCATCCTGCGCAAAGGCGGTTAAGCCCAAGCACAGAATAAGAGCGGCACACAAAAGTATATTCGTAAATTTACGCATATTTTCTCCAATTACTTAAGGTTGATTTTGTGGTTCATAAACCAGGAGCTCAGGTAGAAGAACAGAGCGGTTATAACAAACTCGAAAATAATGTCTGCCACGCCGTAAACCATACCGCCTGCGGACATCATTCTGTTTGAAAGCTCAATGCCCTGAACGGAAATGACGATTGAAAGCGGAATATAGGCGGTGAGCAGCGTGCTTACCGTGTTCATAACGCCGAAGATAACTACGAAAATGAGAATTGCCGGCAGGAAGCTCTGGCGCTGGAAGGGGCGGACGTTTGAAAGCGAGATTGCAAAATAAATCTGAGCAATAAGGCAGACTATTTTGAGGAAGATTCTGATGCAGATAAAGGCGACAACCTTTATAACGGCAGCCGTATCGGGGATTTCCGCAACGGTTGATATGAGAATCTTAATCATTGCAATGTTTTCTTCGCCCACCATTTCGGATGAATAGAGGAAGATGCCTGCAAATATGCCGATTACGGCAACGTAGCTGAGCAGTATCCAGACAAAGGAGCTGAACGCCTTTGCGAAAAGAAGCTGACCGCTGGTTACGGGCAGCGTAAAGCTCAGGTAGCCCTGGTCACGGAACAGCGTTTTGTTGAAATTTGAAACAACGGAAATAAGTGTGACTATAAGTATGCCCAGCGCAATTACTATAACCGCTACGAGTGAAATTGCCGTCAGCCATGCAATTTCAAAGGCGAGCGCTATTGCCATAAAGCCGACCGCAGCAACGGCGGCAACGTAAATCGGGGCAATGGAGTGCAGTCCTGCCTTGAATTCGTTTTTAATAAGCTTACCAACCAAAGCTGAACACCTCCTTGAAAATATCTTCAACGCTTCTGCCGCTTTCGCGGATTTCGTCAATGCTTGCGTCGAGCTTGACTCTGCCCTCGCCAATCATAAGTACGGAGTTGAAAATTCTTTCAACGTCGTTGATAAGGTGGGTGGAGATAAGCACGGTGGATTTGTCGGCGTAGTTGTTCATAATAACGTCGAGTATTGCGCTTCTCGTTGCGGGGTCAACACCGCCGAGAGGCTCGTCAAGGCAGTAGAGCTTTGCGGCACGGCTCATAACTATGAGCAGCTGCAGCTTTTCCTGCATACCCTTTGACATAGTCTTTATTTTCTGGTTGGGGTCAAGGCGGAAGCGGCTGAGCATATCAAGCGCCTTAGCCTTGTCAAAATCGGTAAAGAAGTCCTGGAAATAGTCGATTGCGTCCTTCGCCTTCATCCACTCGGGCAGGTAGGTGCGCTCGGGCAGATATGCGGTGACGGATTTTGTGTAGATGCCGGGCTTCTGGCCGTCTATAAGGACCTCGCCGTCATAGTCGTGAATAAGACCTGTAAGAATTTTGATAAGTGAGGTTTTGCCGCAGCCGTTGGGGCCGAGCAGACCGATAATCTGTCCCTGCTCGTAGCTTAAGTCAAGTCCGCGCAGAACCTGATTGTGTCCGTAGGATTTCTGTAAGCCGCGGACCTCAATGATTTTGCTCATCGTTTTTTGTTTCCTTTCTGTTTTCTTTTCATTGTCGGTTTGATTTGCGAAAATTTTTTCAGCTCAACGCTGGAGTGTCCGTCCTCCGCCTTGGCAGGCCTTGCCGTGCGCCAGATGCGGATTACGCCGTCATCGTTGAGGACCTTGAGTATCGTTATTGTAAACGGCAGTATGAACATACCGAGAACGCCGAAAAGCTTGAGGCCGATATACATACCCATAAGCGTTGCTATAGGCGGCAGACCGAGCTGACCTGCAACGAGCTTGGGCTCAATGTACTGCCTGAGCACGGTTATGATGACGTAAATTACAAGCACACCGATTCCGAGCCCCGTTTTGCCCATAAGCAGGGAAACTATGCCCCACGGAATGAGCACCGTACCGGAGCCGAGTATCGGCAGAATATCCACGATTGCGGTAACGAGCGAAATCGTGAAAACGTAGCCGCCGTTGTAAATCCCCAGAAGCCTGAGTGCGGAAAGACCGATGAACAGCTCCGTACAGGTTATGCAGATTATAAGGCAGTACGCCTTGAGCATTTTGCTTATTGTCGTGATGGTGAGATTTTTCGTTTTGGAAAGCGTTTCACGCTTCTTGCTCGGAAGCTGACGCTTGATAAAGAGCACTATTCTGTCGTAGTCCGAGGTCATAAACACGGTAGCGATAAAGGTTATCACTATTGCGATAAGTATGCTCGGCACCTTGCTCGCCGTGGAGATAACGCCGGAAAGCGGAGTTTTAAGCGAGGAAAGGTCGAAGCCGAGGTCTGCAATTGAGCCTGACGGACGCGACGGGCTCTGCTGTGCGGCGGCAATAAGGTTGTCCGCAAGGTTGTTTATCCAACCTGTAATGGGTGTTTCAAGCGCCGAGGGCAGCTTTTCGACAAGCGAAACGAGCCATTTTTCGGCGGTCAGAATAAAATCGGGCAGGCTGTCAAAGGCAGACATTACCGATTCGACAAGACCCTTCACCTCGGTGACGATTTTCGTACCGGCAAGAGCGATGATACCGATAAGAAACAGCGTACAGAACATCGTGAGTAAAAAGGCGGCAAGGCCTTTTTTTATCGGTGTGCGCCCGGTGAGCAGTCTTACCGGCTTTTGCAGCAGCATTGCCGCAAAGAACGCAAAGATAAACGGAAAAAGCGGCCAGAACGCAAAGCGCATAAACAGGTAAAATGCACCGATTATCAGCGCAAAGTACGCTACGTTTATAAGCACGCCTTTTCTTCTTTCGACCGAAGCGGTCATTTTTTCATTTCCCTCCTTTTGCTTACAAGAACAAACCGGTTACTTATAAGTATTAGTATTATAATACAATTTACAAAAAAATACAATTGATTTAAGCCAAAGTTTATAAATTTCTTTACTTTAACGTAACAATCGCTTGACAATTGAACGGTTGTTCAACTATAATATAAACAGTTGAGCAACTGTTCAACCGAAGGAGGAAGATTTATGCCGAGAAGCGAATTTACCTGCGACTGCAATGCAGTTAACGCAGAGCTTGTAAAAAATGCGGTAGACGCTATGCCGGACGAAGAATTTTTCGGTATGCTGGCAGGCTTTTATAAAATTCTGGGCGATGCTACGAGGTGTAAGATTATTTTTGCTTTGCTGAAAAGCGAAATGTGTGTGTGCGACCTTGCCAACGTGCTTTCAATGACCAAATCTGCCGTTTCCCACCAGCTCGGAAAAATGAGAGAAAACGGCGTTGTCAGGTGCAGAAGGGATGGTAAGGAAGTTTACTATTCACTTGATGATGGGCACGTCGCCGAAATCTTGACCGTTACGGCAGAACATATCGGCCACAAAAAGGGAGGAAAGGAATGAAAACAGAAAAAAACATACTGATTGCTTTTGTACTCAATTTACTGTTTTCGGTTTTTGAGTTTTTCGGCGGTGCTTTTACTGGCAGCGTAGCAATCGTGTCCGATGCCGTGCACGATTTAGGAGATGCCGCAAGCATAGGCATATCGCTGTTGCTGGAGCACAAGAGCAAAAAACAGCCCGACGAAACCCACACCTACGGCTACGCACGCTATTCCGTGCTGGGAAGCGTTATAACGACCGTAATTCTTCTGCTCGGCTCGTCGGCGGTTATTTTAAATGCGGTAAAGCGTATTTTCAACCCCGTTGAAATAAACTATAACGGTATGCTTGTTTTCGCCGTAATAGGCGTAATCGTAAACCTGTTTGCAGCGTGGTTTACTCATAAGGGCGAGTCGCTTAACCAGAAGGCGGTGAATCTTCATATGCTTGAGGATGTGCTCGGCTGGCTTGCCGTGCTCGTGGGTGCGGCGGTTATGAAATTCACCGATTTTGCAGTAATAGACCCGCTTATGTCAATTGCAGTTGCAGTATTTATCCTTATAAATGCAGTAAAAAACCTTAAAGGTGTAACGGATATATTTGTTGAAAAAACACCGGCAAATATAAGCGTAAAGGAAATTGAAGAGCACCTTTATGAAATTGACGGAGTCATAAATGTTCATCATATTCACATCCGGAGCGCAGACGGCTTCAGTAACCTTGCAACAATGCATATAGTGACGGATTACGACCACCACGAAATCAAGGAAAAGGTAAGAGCCGAGCTGAAGGAGCACGGAATTGACCACTGCACACTTGAGCTTGAAGCGGTAGGTGAGCAGTGCGAAAATATGCATTGCCACAGCCCCCACAGCCATAATGACTCCCATCATCACCACCATCATCACCATCATTGATTTTAGGTTTGCTATATTTAAAAAAGTATGGTATTATAAAAATGCAAAATGCAAAATTCAAAATGCAAAATTAAGGGTCGCTTCGCTCCGATTATATTTTTATAACAGGTGAGGGCGGAGCCCTCCCTCAATTTTGCACTGTGCACTTTGCATTTTGCATTCAGTTACTATCCCTAAAATACAGGAGAACCATTTGCAATGAACAAACACCTTCTTGCTCTTGAATTTGATAAAATACTGGAACGCCTGGCGGAGTTTACCTGCTGTGAGGACAGCCGTGAGCTTGCGCTCGGTCTGCGTCCCGTGCATGAGGCTTTTGAAGCACAGGCACTTATGAACCAGACCAGGGATGCGCATATGCTTCTTGCACGCTTCGGTGGTCCGTCCTTCGGCGGAATGAAAAACGTCAACAACGCTCTCCACCGTGCGGATGCAGGCTCAACGCTTTCAATGCACGAGCTGCTGCAGATTGCCGAAACCCTTCGTGTAATTCGATCGCTCGTTCAGTGGCGAAGCACAAACGCAGGCGTCGAAAGCTGTTTGGATATCTTTTTCGGTGCGCTCACACCCAATAAATATCTTGAAGATTCAATCACGAACGCAATTGTCAGCGACGAAGAAATGTCGGACAATGCTTCACCCGAATTGGCTTCAATCCGCCGTAAAATACGCCAGCAGGAAAGCAAGGTGCGTGAGCAGCTTGATAAAATGATACGCTCGCCCAAATATAAGGATATCCTGCAGGAGAGCATAGTCACAATGCGTAACGGCAGGTATGTGCTTCCCGTTAAAAATGAGCACAGAGCCTCCGTGCCCGGCCTTGTGCACGATACCTCTTCAAGTGGTGCAACCGTGTTTGTTGAACCGATTGCCGTTGTTGAAGCAAACAACGAAATAAAGGTGCTTCTCTCAAAAGAACGTGACGAAATTGAGCGCATACTTTCCGCTCTTTCCGTAGAGGCAGGCAGCTTTGCCGCAACGATAAAGAGCAGCTTTGAATGTGCCGTTGAGCTGAATGTAATTTTTGCCAAGGCACAGCTTGCCTACAGTATGAATGCCGCCGCACCGTCAATAAACGACAGGGGCATAATCGAGCTGCGCAATGCAAGGCACCCCCTGATCGATAAGAAAAAGGTAGTGCCCGTAAATATAAGGCTCGGCAAGGATTTTGATACGCTTGTCATAACGGGCCCGAATACGGGCGGTAAAACCGTTTCAATCAAAACGGTCGGTCTGCTCACAATTATGGCTTCCTGCGGTATGATGATACCCGTAAGCGATATGAGCGAGATTTCCGTTTTTGAAAAAATACTTGCCGATATAGGCGACGAGCAGTCAATTGAGCAGTCGCTTTCCACCTTCTCGGCACATATGACGAATATTATAGATATACTTTCCAAAACAGATGACCGCAGCCTTGTGCTCATAGACGAGCTTGGTGCCGGCACAGACCCGATTGAGGGCGCTGCACTTGCAATGGCAATTCTCGAATCCCTCAGCCTAAAGGGTGCTAAAATTGCCGCAACTACCCACTATGCCGAGCTGAAGGCTTACGCACTTTCAACCGACAGAGTCGAAAACGGCTGCTGTGAGTTTGACGTTGCAACCCTCCGCCCGACATACCGTCTGCTTATCGGTATGCCCGGCCGCTCAAACGCCTTTGCAATCAGCGAAAGGCTTGGTATGGACAAGACGATAGTTGACCGTGCGGCTGAGCTGGTTTCCGCCGAAAACACAAGGTTTGAGGACGTTATCGAAAGCCTTGAAAAGAGCAGAAAAGACCTTGAAACCGAAAAGCAGGAGGCTTACGAGCAGACAAGGCTTGCCGAAAAAATCCGCCTTGAAGCCGAGGAGAAAAAGGGGAAAATCGAACAGCTCCGCCAAAAGGAGATTGACGATGCGAAATCCCAGGCGGCACGAATTGTTGACCAGGCAAGGCGTGAGGCAAATGCTCTGCTCGCCGAGCTTGACAAGCTCAAAAAAGAAAAGGACAAAACCAAGGATATGGCAGACCTTGCAAGGCGTGCAAGGGCGGCTGTGCGCAAGGGCGTTGACGCTATGGACGAGGCGGCAAACCCCGTTGATAATTTCAGCGAGGATGAGGATTATGTTCTTCCCCGTCCGCTTGAGGTTGGCGATGCCGTGCTTATTGCAGGTCTTAATAAGCAGGCAACCGTGCTTTCGATTGAGAAAAACGGCAACGTACAGGTTATGGCAGGCACGGCTAAAATGCGTGTCAAGGTCGATAATCTGCGACTGCTTAACGGCAAACAGAAGCAGACCGTTTCTTCTGGCCCGAGGAAAACGGGTGACAGCCTTGAGGGCAGAGGCACCCTTGCCGCTACTACAAGGCTTGACCTTCGGGGTATGATGGTTGACGATGCGCTGATTGAAATTGACCGCTTTATCGACAGCGGACTGCGTACGGGCTTGAGCGAATTTACAATAATTCACGGCAAGGGCACGGGTGCACTGCGTGCCGCAACACACGACTATCTGCGTAAATCACGCTTTGTCAAAACCTTCCGCCTTGGAATATACGGCGAGGGCGAAACGGGCGTAACGATAGTAACACTCAAATAACAAAGGAGAATGGTTATGTTAAAAACAATACTCAAATCCGGCGTAAAGTTCCTTATTGCACTCGTAACTCTCATCAACCCTGCACTTCTCGACGTGCTCGATTTCGGCGAATTCCCGACCGATAATCAGATTGATATGAGCAAGTTTACCGACGAGCCCGTATGGTGTGACGAGTTTGACGGCACAGAGGTTGATAAATCAAAGTGGGGCCCCTCGTGGTGGATTACAATGCGTAAGGGCGGCTACTGGCACGAGGATATGATATCCGTGCGTGACGGCAACCTTGTAATCCGTGCGGAATACCTTGAAGAGCCGCTTGAAAACAAATATTACGAGCAGTGGCACGACGAAATTGATTTTGACGAATACAAGCCCGGCTGGTACACCGGTGAGCTTACAACCCAGGGCAAGTACGAGCAGTGCTACGGCTACTTTGAAATCCGCTGTATCCTGCCTGCGGCAACGGGTATGTGGTCAGCTTTCTGGATGATGAATGAAGGCGTTTACAAGGTTGACGGCTCAGGCAAGGACGGCACCGAGGTCGATATCTTTGAGTCAATGTACTACAAGGACCATTGGTGGGGTAACGATGCCGTTATCAGCGGCATTGTTTACGACGGCTACGGTGACAACAACGGCAACGCTTCCATCGGCAAGGTATTTATGGAGGGCAACCCCTACGAGGAATACCATACCTACGGCCTTGAATGGAACGAAAACGAATACATATTCTACGTTGACGGCTATGAAACGGGCAGACTCACCGACGGCGGTGTTTCGCAGAACCCCGAATACCTGCTTATCTCCTGCGAGTTTGCAGGCAGCAACGGCGTGCAGCATTCCGACAGACACGGTACGGGTGAAATCAGCAAAACGCCCGAAGAAAACTGGCCTGCCGAATTCATTGTTGACTATGTAAGATGCTACCAGTATAAGGATAAAGTAAACTGAAAAATCAAGGGACTTTCTCACCGAGAAAGTCCCTTGCTCTTTGTTCTTTTATTTATCCTGCGGATAAACGATACCTGTCATTCTGCGGATTTCGTCCATCTGTTTTGTTATGTACAGCGTTTGCTCGGCTGTGTTTATCGGGCTTTCTTTAAACCCGAGTGCAACACATTCGCAGAAATGCTTTATCTGCTCTTCAAAGCCGTTCCCTGCATAGGGCACGGAAATGTTCTTTGCTTCACCGTTGTTGAGCCTTATTTCAATTTCCTGCGGAGCATAGAAGCGTGGCAGTCTGGCGTAGCCCTTTGTACCGTAAACGTAGCCCTCGTTGGGCTTTCTTAAAAGAATCGCACTGGAAAGGTCGGCTATTGCACCGCTTGCGTATTTCATAATTACGCAGGTGTGGCTGTCAACGCCGCCGTAGGTGTCACACTGTGCGTTGATTGCGGTTACATCCTTGCCGAGATACCAGCTTGCAAAATTCAAGCCGTAAACACCTACGTCAAGCAGAGAGCCTCCGCCGTTTTCGGGCTTGAAAACGTGGTGACCCATTTCGTCCTCGTCCATAGTGTAGCAGAATTTTCCCTCAACACCGAGTATTTCGCCAAACACGCCGTCTTTGACAAGCTCAAGCATTTTCAGCGTACCGGGCACAAGCCTTGCCCACATTGCTTCCATAAGCAGAACGTTGTTTTCCCTTGCGCAGCGGAACATTTCTTCTGCCTCTTCGGTGTTTACAGCCATCGGCTTTTCGCAGATTACGTGTTTGCCGTTATTCATCATCAGGCACGAACAGCCTATGTGCCCCGAGTGGGGTACAGCAATGTAAGCCGCATCAATAGCGTCTGACTGAGCCATTTTTTCATAGCTGTCAAAACGTACCGGTATACCGAATTCATCACCGAATTTTTCAGCATTTTCCTTTGTTCTTGAGGCGACTGCAACGAGCTCTGCCTCAGAAACGTTTTTTATGGCGTTGGCAAAGCGGTGGGCGATAGTGCCTGTGCCTACTATGCCAAAACGTATTCTTTTGTTCATAAGAGCACCCTACTTTTCTTCCATAACGCTCAGGTATGCGGGGCGTATGATTTTGTCCATACAGATAAGCTCTTCAATTCTGTGTGCACTCCAGCCGACTATACGTGCAACGGCAAACATTGCCGTGTAAAGCTCCTGCGGAATGTCGAGCATATCGTAAACGAAGCCGCTGTAGAAGTCTACGTTGGGGCTTACGCCCTTGTAGATGTGGCGGTATTTGGCAATAAGCTCGGGTGCCAGCTTTTCTATGTTCTCGTAAAGCGTAAGGTCCTTGTCCCTGCCCTTTTCAGCGGCAAGCTTTTCAACGTAGCCCCTGAACACACGCTCTCTCGGGTCGGAAAGCGAATATACGGCGTGACCCATACCGTAAACAAGACCCTTTTTGTCAAAGGCCTCCTTGTTGATGATTTTGGTGAGATATGCCGCAACCTCATCCTCGTCGGAGTAATCGCTTACGTGGGCACGGATATCCTCCATCATTTCCATAACCTTTATGTTTGCACCGCCGTGCTTGGGGCCCTTGAGTGAGGACATTGCCGCAGCAATCGTGGAATAGGTGTCCGAGCCGGAGGAGGTGATAACTCTCGTTGTAAAGGTGGAGTTGTTACCGCCGCCGTGCTCCATATGCAGAATAAGCGCCGTGTCAAGCACCTTTGCTTCCGTTGCGGTGTAATTCTTGTCGGGGCGGAGCATCATCAGCAGGTTTTCCGCCGTTGAAAGGTTGGGGTCGGGGCGGTGGATAACCATACTTTCCATATTGTCGTAGTAGTTGTATGCGTGGTAGGCGTAAACGGCAAGCATCGGAAACTGCGCAATGAGTCTGATGCACTGTCTTAATGAATTGCTCACGCTCGTGTCGAGCATTTTGTCATCATAAGAAGCAAGGGTGAGCAGACTTCTTGTCATCGTGTTCATTATGTCCTTGCCGGGTGCCTTCATAATTACGTCTCTCGTGAAGTTTGTCGGCAGGGTGCGGCTTGAGCCGATGAAGTTCTTGAATTCGCTGAGCTTTGCTTCGTCGGGCATTTCACCCATAAGCAGCAGGTAGGCAATTTTCTCGTAGCCGAGGCCGGTTTCGCCCAGTCCGCCAATCAAATCCTCCACACGGTAGCCTCTGTACCAGAGCTTGCCGTGGCAGGGTTTTTTCTCGCCGTTTCTCATTTCAAACGAGGTGATTTTGGAAATGTTCGTAAGGCCTGCAACAACGCCGTTGCCGTTTTCGTCACGCAGTCCTCTTTTTACGCCGAACTCCTTGTACAGAGTGGGCTCAATTTTGTCATTGGCACGGCAGACCGCTTCTTTTTCGGCTGCGTATTCAAAAATATCGTTCATTATCGTTTGCTCCTTTCTTTTCTTCCTTTTATTAAAATATATCAGATGATTATAACAATATTATCAATAACATATTAACATTTTAAAGTATAAAGCATATTTCTGTCAAGCAAATAAAAACACCCCTGCAAATTTAAACTTGCAGAGGTGTGGCTGATTACGAATTGTAAATTATTCCGTTGTGTAGTTGTCGAAATAACCCTGAATGAATACAATCGGTGTGCCCTTGTCGCCCGAACCGGAGGTAAGGTCGCAGAGTGAACCGATAAGGTCTGTCAGGCGGCGGGGTGTTGTGCCCTCGGAAGCCATCTTGCCGACAAGGTTGTCGTCCTTCTCCTGAATCTTGCCCTTGATAGCTTCTTTAAGCTCGTCGCCGGAAAGAGCGGAGAATTCGTTGTCTGCAAGGTACTTGAGCTTAAGCTCGTTGGGCGTGCCCTCGAGACCGGAGGTGTAAGCAGGGGAAACAACGGGGTCTGCAAGCTCCCATATTTTGCCGACGGGGTCTTTGAAAGCGCCGTCGCCGTAAACCATAACTTCAATTTTCTTGCCTGTTGCGGCAAAGAGCTTTTCCTGAATAGCGTCAACAACGGGCTGACAGTCGCGGGGGAAGAGCTTAACCTGGTCTTCCGTGGCCTTGTTGGAGCCGAGCAGACCGTAATCTGCGTTGAAGCCGCTGCCGTTGACGGGTGCGTTGAGGATTTCGTCAAGGCCGAGCACGATTTCGCCGCCGTTAGCCTTGAGCAGGCGCTTTGTGCGTGCACGTGTGTGAATGTCACAGCAAAGAACGTTCTTTGTGTAGTCAAGAATAGCTTTGGGGTTGTTTGCGAAAATGATTTCAGCTTCTGCGCCGCATTCGGTGATAAGCTGCTCGTAATATTCTACGTAGTCAACGCCCGTGAAGGTGTGCTTCTCGTAGCCGAAAAGCTCTCTGTACTTTTCGAGTGAAAGCACGTCCTTGTAGGGGTCAACACCCTTTTCGTCAAGTGCGTCAATGCTGATAAGGTGGTTGCCGACCTCGTCAGACGGGTAGGAGAGCATGAGCACGATTTTCTTTGCGCCCTTTGCAATACCGCGAAGGCAGATTGCAAAGCGGTTGCGGCTGAGAATGGGGAAAATAACGCCGACGGTTTCGCCGCCGAATTTTGCCTTTACGTCTGCTGCAATATCGTCAACCGTAGCATAGTTGCCCTGTGCACGTGCAACGATAGCCTCGGTCATTGCAACGATGTCCCTGTCGTTGAACTTGAAGCCTGCGTCCTCGCTTGCCTCAAGCACGGAATTGGTAACGATTTCTACAATGTCATCGCCGTTTCTGATGATGGGGGCTCTGACACCGCGTGATACTGTACCGATAGTACGGCTCATATAAAACATCTCCTCAGAAGATAAAAAATTAACGGAACTGTCCTTGTTGCCGAAAACAACTTAATTATTATATCACCAAGTGAGCGCTTTTTCAATATTTTTTGTTTGGAAATTTTATCAGTTTTTGAGTTTTTGCAGAAAAAATTTTTAGTGATATTAAATTATTACCGTAATTATTCGGTAGTGTTATAAAAAAGAAATGTCATTCTGAGGCACAGCCGAAGATTCTTAAAATGCAAAAGATTCTTCATTTCGCTCAGAATGACATATTAGGATTAATTTAACTTAATTACGCATTAGAAAGCTGTTTTACGAGCTGATTGCCGAAAACGGCCGTGCCTGTGAGCAGTACGCCCTGAATTGCCGAATCTGCCGACACGCCCATAATCCCGAAGGCACAGGCAACACCGATTACGAGCAGAATTACGGGTATGTACCGGTCGTTTACGAATTTTGTTTCTTTTATAATTTTTCCTATGACATTCAGCAGGGGGATTACCGCAAGCCCCTGCTCAAAAAGATAATCGCTGATGTTCAATATTTACTCCTTACTTTTATAAATTTGATATTATTGCCGCTGCAATTGCGGCGGCAACTGCGCCCGCAAGACTGAGCACAATTTTGTCCCACAGCCTTGCAGGCCTTGAATTTATCTTGCCGACGCTCTCTTTTAATTCGCCGAGCGTTATCAGAATATTGTCAAGCTTCGTTGTCACAACCGCCATTTCCTCGCCGAATTTGTTTGTTCGGCTGTACAGCGTTTTGATATCTGCTTCTGTCTTTTCAATGCGGTGCTCAATTTCCTCAAGTGTCATTTATACACCTCCCGAATAGGCCACAAAGCCGCATTTCGTCGTTGTGCCGGCAGAATAGGTCAGCAGATAACAGCCGTCAACTATGGCCGTGCAGGTTGCGGCTTCTCTCGGCGAAAGCGAGCCGATATGGTTTTTCTTTGCCTTGCAGTCGGCAACGGTTTGGTATACCCTTTCGGCTGTACTGCCGTTTTTCCATATTTTTGCCGTAAAATCACCTTCCTGTGTAAAATCGTTCCAATCAATATATTCGTTCGGGTCAAGCAGGTTTTTGCCGTAGCCCCACGTTGCACAGTTCTGGATTTCAATGTGCAGGTGTGCGCCGCTGCTGTTGCCCGTGTTGCCCATCGTGCCGAGCTTCTGCCCGGCCTTTACTTTCGCCCCTACGGGCAAATCAGCCTTGCTTTTCAGGTGTGCGTAAAGCACGCATTTCCCGTCAGCCGTGCGGTAAACGACGTGGTTGCCGTAGCTTTTGCCGCAGCCTGAGGTGCGTGTAACAACGCCGTCACAGATTGCAACGAGCGTGCGGTCCGTGTCGCACACACGGTCAACTCCCGTGTGGTAGCCCAGCTTCCAATTTCCCTGCTTCTTGAAAGCGGTGGTCTGCCTGCTTTTTTCTTTGAACGGTGAGCGGTAAATCACGCAAACACCGCCTCAAGCAGACGCAGAAAATACGCTATGTACACTTCAAAAACAAACAAAAAATGTATCATTTTCCGCACCGCCTTACTTGTATTCAATGCCCTTGCTCTCAAGCATCTGCTTGTGGGCTGCATCAATTTTTTCAAGGTTGTCGTCACCTACCTGAAAAACAACGCCAAGCCCCGTGCAGTCGGCGTAGTTTTCAATTATTGCGTGAAGCGTTTCAGACGAATACTTTGTTGAGTGGTGAAGATAAAGCGAGCCCGAAAAGCCCTTGTCAACCGTTACGTACCGCAGCGAGGAGCACTTGTTGAAGGTCAGGGACGAAACCGTGCAGGGCTCGGAAATATGCACCCTTTCAAGTGACGTGCAGTATTGGAAGGCGTAGTTTCCGCCCGTGCATACCGCGCCGCCGAAAACTCCTGCATCGGTCAGAGAAAGGCAGGAGTTGAAGGCGTAAGGAAGGGCAACGTCGGCTCTTATAACGGGTGCTTTTAAAAGCCCCGAGTAGGCGAAAATGCCGCTGAGCTGCGAGCTTGAGTCAACGTGTACCTCGCAGTTGATTATCCTGAGTCTGCCCGTGGCAGGCAGGGTATTCATTGTCGATGAAATTTTCATAGGTGTGCCGCTGATTATCTGCAGCTTGGGGTATATCGCTCTGGCATTTGCAAGCGTCGTCGTGACGGTTACCGACTGATGGCTGAAGCACCATTCCTCCGCACAGTTTGCGTAAACCTCAAGCAGCTCGGGTATATCACCCTCTACCTGCGTGCCCTCAATTCTTTTCCAGAACTGCTTTTTGCCGTTTGGTAAAACGGGTGTGCCGCTTAAATCCGTGCCGTCGTATTCTGCCGTGTCTGCATCAACCTCAAGCAGCAGAAAAATTTCGTTCACGCTCTTTCCCTCGGTCAGCACGGGGTAGGGGAGCCACCAGGTCGGGCGGGTGTAGCTTGTGTCGGCGTACTCGGTCAGGACAGGGAAGCTGAGCACCCTGTCAATAAGCTGTTCAACCTTGGTTTTCAGCGTTACGAGGCTCATTCAAGCACCCCGCTTTCGTCAATCAGCGCTTCAATTTCGTCAACCGAGCCGCTGAAGCCTTCTATTTCCTTGCGCATAGCATCAAGCTCTGCCGAAACGGAGTTGACACGGTCAAGCGCCTTGCGCATCTCCTCGATTATTCCGAAGCGCCTTTCGGGTATTATGGTTTCTTCACCCATAACGGATTTATTGAACTTAACCTCAAACACGGGTGATTTTACCGTGCGGATAAGGTTGTCTGCACCGTCCAGGCTGTGTGCCTCAACCTGAACCTGCAGCGTGCTGAATACGGTGAGCGCCTGGGGAATGGCAAAGTAAAGCTTTCCGCCGTCGGTATATCCGTAAGGGGATTGGTCGGTTATTGCATCGCTTGAAAATTTAACGCAGTACCGATAGGCGCTGTCAGCGCCTGCGCCGAAGCACAGCGTATAGTACCTGATTCCGGTGGCCTTGAGCTCGTCGTTGAGCTCTATTGCCAGCTTTGTTGCGCTGTGCTCGCCTATGTACTGGTTTACGCTGTTTACGTCAACGGTGCCGTCGTTGTTTATGCGAATCGGGTACTCTCTCATACGGCATACCTCAATTCTTCGCTATCGTAATAGTGGCGCAGGTGCGCCTGAGTCTGGGCCAGCTCGTTGCGCTGGTCGTAAAGCACAGACAGCTTGCGGTTAAGATTGTCAAGAATAAAGTTTCTTCTGCCAAGCTTTGCACGGCGGATGTCCGCACGGCAGGCTTCTATCTGTTCGTCAATAATTTTTATGGTTTCTGAGTATTCGTCGGCAAGCCGGTCAAGTGATTTTTCTGTCATTTTTACTTCCTTTCATAAGTTAATCGTCAACGGGGATTCTGTACTCCTCGCAGTCAATAAGGTGCTTTAAAACGAGCCGTATCTTTTCCTTGCCCCGTGCAAGTGCCCTGTACATATTGGCTGTGCTTGTTCCTTCCTTTTTTGCCGCTGCGGCAACGCTCAGCCCCTTGTACCAATGGAGCACGGCTGCCCTTTGCTCAACGGGTGAAAAATCGTTTTTTATAACGGAACGCACCACCTCGTATAGGTCAACAACTCTTTTTTCGGGGAAGGAAATGAACTCGGCAGCGTTTTTTCTGCACCACGCCTCGTATGAAGCCTGCGACCACTCGGTGCTTACGTCATCACCCTGTCGCATTCGTGGGTTGCAGCTGCTGTTTTTCATTCATTCCTCCATATTTTTTGTTTCGTAATGTTTTCCGCCGAGCGCTCCGCCACGCCCTATGGTTGCTTGGAAAGACGTGGCTTTGCGGCTCTGATATTAATTCTATAGAACAAATGTTCGGTTGTCAAGTGGCATTTTTGCGTATTTTTTGCATTTTTACCGAAAAAATCTTTGTTCTCGGCTTGTTATTGTTGCTTTGTCGGTTGAAATATTTACTGTTATGTGCTAATATGTAAAATAGTTTATTATGAGGTGAATTGTTTTGAAAAGAATTATTGCTCTGCTTCTTGCGCTCGGTACATTGCTCTGCTTTACCGCCTGCAACGGAAACGACCCCGTTGAGGAAACTACTACGGAGGAGCTTGTTACCGAAGCACCCGTAGAAGGCGAAAACGAAAAATATAAATTCCTTGAATATTCCGACCATATTGAGCTTACCGCTTATAAGGGCTACGATTCGTATATCAGCCTGCCGTCAAATATCAACGGCAAGCCCGTAACGAAATTCGGCAGGATTTTCAAGGAAAGCCTTACCCTCGTTACCGTTATTATTCCCGGCACTTATACCGAAATTGAGGACGAGGCGTTTTATAATGCGTATAAGCTCCAGAATCTCACAATCTATTCCGGCTCGCTTACAAGAATCGGCGCAAACGCCTTCCTCGGCTGTCAGTCGCTCAGAATTGCCAACATTCCCGACACCGTAACGGAAATTCACGACGATGCGTTCAAGTATTGCACCGAGCTTATTGTCTACGGTAAAACCGGCTCCGCCGCTGACGAGTTTGCCGCAAAATACAGCAGCATCTATTTCCGTGATAAAAATGCCGGCGTTACCGAGGCATCTACCGAAGAAGCGTCAACCGAAGAAGCATCAACCGAAGAAAATTCCACCGCTGAAAACGGCACAACCGAAGTTTCCGCAACCGTTGAAAACACAACGGAAGAAAGCTCAACAAACGAATAACAAATGCGTAGCGCCGCCCCTCGGGCGGCCTTTTTTGCGCAAAAATGTTGATGTCACACCCGCACACGAAAATATTAATCATTTCTTTATTCTTTAAAAAATATAAAATTCCCGTTTACAAATCTATCTGTCATATTGTATAATAAATTCGTATGTCCGAATAAACTCAATTCTTGTGTTTGGAGGAAAGAAAATGAAAGAACTCAAATACTGGGAAAATCCTACGATTTATAAGGAAAACAAAGAGGACGGGCACATTCTTGCCCACCCTTACGATAATTTCAGGCAGGCTGTTTACGAGGAGGAAAAGCCCTACAAGAAAACGCTCAACGGTCAGTGGAAATTCTACTGGCAGATGGGTGTTGACACTCTGCCGGGCGAATTTGCCAGCACCTCGCTTGACGACAGCGGCTGGGACGATATTGACGTGCCCTCCGTCTGGCAGATGAGGGGCTACGGCAAGCCCGTTTACCTTTGCTCCTTCGTGCCCAACACCGTGTCAAAGCGCAAGAGTCAGATTCCGAAAATCAGCCACTCAAAGAACGAGGTAGGCATTTACCGCAGGAAGTTCACCGTGCCCGACAATTTCGAGGGCAGAGAGGTGTTTATCCACTTCGGTGCGGTCAAATCCGCATTTTTCCTTTACATCAACGGTCAGCGTGTGGGCTATTCACAGGGTTCGATGACACCTGCCGAATTCAATATCACAAAGTACCTTGTGCCGGGCGAAAACCTTGTCACGGCTGAGGTTTACCGCTATTCCGACGGCACGTACCTTGAAAACCAGGATATGTGGATTTTAAGCGGTATCTACCGTGAGGTTTATATTTATTCCGAGCCGAAAATCACAATATGGGATTTTTACGCAAAAGCACAGCTTGACGAGGAATATAAGGACGGCAAGCTGGATATAGAAATTAATCTCCGCAATTTTACCGACGGTGCGGCGGCAGCCTTTGCAGACGTGCTGTTTATGGAGGATAAGGAGGACCCGCAGGTTATCGGCAGCGAGCAGATTGTTATTCAGCCGGGCGAGAGCTATTTCAACTTCTCTCACGTTGTACCTGCTCCCAAGCATTGGTCTGCCGAAACCCCCAACCTCTACAGAGTCAGCGTGGTACTTCGCGGTCAGGATAAAATTATCTGCGTAAAAACGGCACGCATCGGCTTCAAGCGTGTTGAAAAGAAGGGCAACGTGCTCTATATCAACGGTCAGCCGATTATCATCAAGGGTGTCAACCGCCACGATTATGACCCCGACAACGGCTGGGCAGTCCCGAAGCAGCGCTACGTAGCTGACCTTACGTTAATGAAGCAGGCTAACATAAACGCAATCCGTACCAGCCACTATCCCGACGACCCGATTTTCTACGATATGTGCGACGAAATGGGCTTTTATGTAATGGATGAAACCGACCTTGAAAGCCACGGCGTACGCCGCAAAAACTGCCCGGGTGACGACCCGAGGTGGACGGGCACCTGTGTTGACAGAGCACAGCGTATGGTGCTTCGTGACAGAAACCACCCTTGTGTCTGCTTCTGGTCACTCGGCAATGAAGCAGGCGACGGCGAAAACTTTATGTATATGCGCAAGGCTATTCTTGCCCTTGACGATACAAGGCTTCTCCACTACGAAGGCGAGTTTGACTTTGACAAGTCCGACTTCATCAGCCGTATGTACCCGGTTGAAAACTATGTTGAAAAGCTCGGTAACAAGCAGGAGGTCAAGGTCAGCTTTATTGAGAATTTCCTCAATATGCTTGCGGCAGACAGCAAGCCAATCAAGCCCGAGCATTACGAAACCCGTCCTGTTATCTTCTGCGAATATGCTCACGCAATGGAAAACAGCCTGGGCAACTTCAAGGAGTATATTGATGCCTTTGAAAAGTACGACAACCTCTGCGGCGGCTTTATCTGGGACTATGTTGACCAGACAATCCACGTCAACGATAACGGAGTTGAGAAATGGCTCTATGGCGGCGATTTTAAGGAAGGCGCAAGCAGC
>JAFXCT010000111.1 GCA_017521365.1 Clostridia bacterium | reverse complement strand
GAAGGAAGTTTAAGCAATGGCGAGAAAAGTTATTGTTGTTCCGTATAACGAACAATGGAAAAATGATTTTGAGCTAATCAAAAAATATCTTTTAACGGCTGTAAAGGATACGGTAATCGGCATTGAACATATCGGCAGCACATCTGTTGAAGGCTTGTCGGCAAAACCGATTATTGACATTGATATTGTTATCAAGGATTATTCCGTGTTTGACAAGGTTGTTGAAAGGCTGGCAACTCTCGGCTACGCACACGAAGGCAACCTCGGAATTAAAGACAGAGAGGCTTTTGATTACAAAGGCAGCACAGCTTTGCCCGAACACCATTTGTATGTCTGCCCCGAATTTTCGGCAGAGCTTCGCCGACACATTGCATTCAGAGATTATTTACGCAACCACCCCGAAGCCGTAACGGAATACAGCAGAATAAAGGAAGAAGGGGCACGAATTTTCCCCGACAGCATTGATGATTATATTAAATACAAAGCACCTTGCATTGAGAAGCTTTATAAAAAAATCAATTCACGAAAGGATGAACACCGATGAGCAACCAGAACATTTTTGACAACGAAATATTTTTTGAGGGCTACAGCGAATTGCGAAGCCGTGAAATCAACGCCAACACAATGCTGGAACAGCCTGCTATGAAGGAGCTTTTACCGGATTTAACAAATAAATCCGTGCTTGACCTCGGTTGCGGCTGCGGACACAACTGCGTTGAGTTTGTCGATTCGGGGGCAGCACGTGTTGTCGGTGTTGACATTTCCGAAAAAATGCTTGAAGTAGCTAAAAAAGAAAGTTCAAATGAAAAAATTGAATATGTTAATATGAGTATGACGGATATATCCTGCCTTGACGGAAAATTCGATCTGGTTTACAGCTCACTTGCTTTTCATTACATTGAAGATTTTGAAAAGCTGTGTAAGGATATATACAGCTTGGTGAACAATAACGGCTGTCTTTTATTTTCGCAGGAGCATCCGCTTATCACCGCAACGGTTGACGGCAAAGGACATTACAACAAAGACGATAACGGCAAAAAGATTTCATACACATTTTCAAATTACAACGAGCCTGGCAAACGGTACGTTCATTGGTACGTTGACGGTGTTACCAAATACCACAGAACGTTCAGCGCCACGGTTAATGCTCTTGCGAAAGCAGGTTTCGTTATCGAAAAGATATGCGAGCCTCAGCCGAAAGATTGGGCAATGGAAAAATGGCCTGCGTTGTATGACGAATTTATAAAGCCGTCATTTTTGATTGTTAAAGCAAGGAAGATATAAAATGCGAAAAGTAATCGTAATCGGCTGTCCGGGCAGCGGCAAAACAACCTTTGCTGAAAAATTAAACAAAACTACAGGTTTGCCTTTGTATCATCTTGATGCGATATGGCACAAGCCCGACAAGACGCACATTCCAAGAGAAGACTTCGACGAAAGAATAGCAGAGATTTTTGCGACCGATGAATGGATAATTGACGGCAATTATAACCGTACCGTTGAAATGAGATTACAGCAATGCGACACGGTTTTTCTTTTCGATTTGCCCGTTGAAATCTGCTTGCAGGGTGCAAAACAAAGGCTTGGTGAAAATAGATACGACCTGCCGTGGATAGAAAAAGAGCTTGACCCGGAGTTTGAAGGATTTATAAAAGATTTTTCCGAAACATCTCTCCCGAAAATATACGAATTAATTGAAAAGTACAAAGCCGAAAAGCAGGTTGTTGTGTTCAAATCAAGGGAAGAAACCGATAAATATTTGAAAAATTTTTAACCGTCTGCAATTTACGCAAACCGTAGGGGTCTGCGTCCTCGACGACCCATTATAAAAAGTTATATCAATATTTACGGCGAGCTGTAGGGAAGGGTCTTGACCCTTCCGCAAGGTTTGATATGACTTTACGGCAGGAGCAAGCCCCTGCCCTACGTTATCATTTTATATTGATATATTGGCAAAACTTTCTATCTTTTGATTCAAGGAGATTTTTATGTCAACGAACAATTTATCTTGGACCTTTGACACGGTTGCCGACACTTACGAAAAACTGCGGCCCGGATACGTTGATGAATTATATCAGACTATATTTGACTACGCACCTATCAATAACACAAGCCACGTTATTGAAATCGGCATTGGCGGCGGACAGGCAACGCTGCCGTTTCTTAAAACGGGTTGTGCTTTGCTTGCAATAGATTACGGTGAAAACTTCTGCGAAATATGCCGTGAAAAATTCAGGGCATACCCAAACTTCTCGGCAGTTTCGGAAAGGTTTGAAGATATTGATTTAAGAGGTAAATATGACCTGATTTATTCTGCTTCCGCTTTTCATTGGATACCCGAAGAAATCGGGTACAAAAAGGTTTACGATACGCTCAAGGACGGCGGTGTTTTCGCCCGCTTTGCCAATCACCCAAACCGTGATAAAAGCACCCCTGCTTTATCGGAAGAAATAGACCGAATCTATGAAGAATACTATTACAAGTACCACAACAAAAAGCGTGAGCCGTTGCTTGAATATACCGAAGAGCAGGCACGTAACAGAGCCTTGATTGCAGAAAAGTACGGCTTTACGGATACCCGGTACAGGCTGTTTTACCGCACACGGACATTCTCTGCAAAGGAATACGTTATGCTTCTGGGCACATATTCCGACCACATTGCAATTGAAGAAAAAATCCGAAACGAGTTCTTTTCCGAAATAGAAAAATCAATTGACCGCCACGGCGGTAAAATTACGATTTATGATACGATAGATTTGCAGTTGGCAAGAAAACAAAGGTGACTGAAATGAAATCCTCAATTGAATTCCGACACGGCAGGCCGTACATAAAAATTGACGGCGGACTGCACGCACCGCTTGCGTACACGGCTTATTTTGAGGAGTGTGCCGAATATTCCGGTTTTATCGCAAGCGGATACAGAATGTTTTTCGTCAATGTTTCCTTTACTGATTTGCCGATTAACAATGTTACGGGCTTCACGCCGTTTTTAACGGGTATTTTCGAGGGTGACAGCCCCGATTATAATGAATTTGACGGCACTGTCAGCCGTATTCTGAAGGACTGTCCCGATGCGTTTATTTTCCCGAGAATAAACATTGCCATGCCACGCAAATGGGTTGAAGCCAACCCCGACGAAACCGTTGAAACACCGACGGGCAGGCGTGAATCGCTTTATTCGGATTTATTTAAGCGTGACGGTGCTCTGCTTTTAAAAGAGCTTGTTTCGCACATACGCTCGGCTTCCTATGCCGACAGAATTGCAGGCTATCAGCTTTGCGGCGGCACCACGCAGGAATGGATGCACCACGACCTTTCGGGCTCGTTTTCCGAAAAGGGTCAGCGGAAATTCCGCCTTTGGATGAAGGAAAAATACGGCATAACCGATGCACCGACCCTCACCAAAGAGAATTTAAGCAGGGTCAGCCGCTACGGCGAATTCTGCTGTGAAGAGGCGGCAAAAACGGTTGAGTATTTTGCAAGGGTGCTCAAAAGCCACATTAACGGCGAGCAGGTTGCAGGCGTTTTCTACGGCTACAACGCTTTTGTAAGCAATCCGCTGTGGGGCCTGCACGGGCTGAGGCATATTATCGGCTCGCCGTACATAGACTTTTTCTCCTCCCCCTGCTGTTACGATGAAAACCGCAGCCTCGGCTTTGACTGGGGCGATATGCTCACCGCAAAGTCCGTAAAGGAGCACGGAAAGCTGTATTTTGTTGAGTGCGATATAAGGACTCACCTTACGCAAAGGCTGCACGACTCCCGCCCCGGCAGATACCGCGACGGTATTTACGAGCTGTACGACGGCAACGGCGGTAAAACCGTCTGGTGCGGCCCCGAAAGCCCTGAGCTTTCACTCTCTGCAATACGCAAGGCCTTTGCGCATCAGCTTACCAACGCTTCGGGTATATGGTGGTTTGATATGTGGGGCGGCTGGTATAAAGACAGTTTAGTTATGTCCGAAATGGCAAAAATAAGGGAAATTGCCGAAAATGCAAAGGACAAAAGCACAGAGCATTTGCCGAAAGCTCAGACGGTTTTGTTCATTGACGAAAAAGCCTACCTTAACAACCCCGCAGGCAGTGAGCTTTGCCACGCCGTAAACCATACGAGGGTGCGTATGGGCAATTCCGGCATTCCCTTTGATTTGTGTTTGGTTGAGGATGCGGAAAGGGTGCTGAAAAATTACCGTGCGGCAATATTCACCGCACCTATACCGTCCGGAAGCGGTAAGGCGGCGGTTGAGCTTTGCCGAAAAATGAACGTGCCCTATCTTCAGGTGAGCGAAGAAAAGCCGTTTTACGGCGTTGACGAGCTTCGCAATTTCCTCGTTTCGTCGGGCATTCATTGCTGCAACGCCGACGGTAACGTGATTTACTGCGGCGAGGGATTTTTGGGCATACATTCTGTAAATGACGGCGAGGTAAAAATCACCCTGC
Source organism: Clostridia bacterium (assembly GCA_017521365.1). Lineage (GTDB taxonomy): Bacteria > Bacillota > Clostridia > Oscillospirales > Acutalibacteraceae > UBA8612. Next base: position 4,334 of record JAFXCT010000111.1, on the reverse strand, counting down.
CGCAAAAATATAAAATCACACCGCTTCTCGGTGCGGACGTGCCCGAACTTGAAACGGATGAGTTTACAATAAATATGCAAAAACACCAAACCGTTATTTTTGAATTGAGTTAAGGATAACTTTTATGAAAACAATAAACACCTGTGAAAAAATCAAAACGCTTTTTCGGGGCGGATTTGATTTTGCCGAATGGAAAAAATATGCAGGAGAAATATCGGAAGAATTACCCCGTAAATGCGAAAACGATGCAAAGGAATATGACTTTGAAAAACAGGTTCTGCCCGTGCTTGAAGCTGCACTTAACGCAGAAAAAATTGATTTTGTGAGCCAAAATTTTGAGATTGTGGTTAACACTCTTAATGCAAACCTCAAAAAGCTTTTTGACACCGAGCCCGATATTAACATCATTCTGTACCTCGGGCTTTGCAACGGTGCAGGCTGGGCAACAACGCTTGACGGCAAAAGCACCGTGCTTCTCGGAATTGAAAAAATAATTGAGCTTGATTGGGACGATGAAACGAATATGCGTGCCCTTATTCTGCACGAAATCGGTCACCTGTGGCACAAGCTCAACGGCAAATTATACCTGCCCGATTTCACAAAGCGCAGAAAAGGCATACAGCACTTATACCAAGAGGGCGTTGCTATGGTTTGCGAGCATATCCTTTGCGGCGATGATAATTTTTATCACCAGAATAACGACGGCTGGCTTGACTGGTGCCGTGAAAACGAAAACGAAATCAAAAAAGAATATCTGCGCCGACTTGACAAAAGGCAAAGCGTGCAGGACTTTTTCGGCGACTGGTGCTCGTATAACGGACATTCCGACGTAGGCTATTACCTCGGCTGTAAATTCGTTGAGCATCTTATGAAAACATATACGCTCAAAGAGATTGCAAACCTGCCGTATCGGAAGCTGAATAAGGAGTTTACTCGGTTTGTCAAGTTAACGGAAAGAACAGAATACTTTATGTCAGAATCTGCCGTAAAAGATATCTGTTCTTGGAGGTATCTGCCACCCTATAATGTTTATAACTGTGAATATGATGAAACATCAAGGTCTTTGCTGAAAGAAGAAAACCGAAAAAACTATTTATGCTTTTGGGGAAACAACACTCTCAATGCATACATAAACATTTACTCTAAAAACGATATGCTCTTCTTAGGTATTGGGCTTTCTCCCGAAAAATGCGGCAAAGGACTCGGAAAAGCATATCTTCTTCAAGGAATTTCCGAAGCAAAAAAACGATACCCGAATAAAAAAATATGGGTACAAGTGCGCTCGTGGAATCAAAGAGCAATAAAGTGTTATGAAAGCTGTGGCTTTAAAGAACAATATATAGCTACAGCCAGGGACAGATACGACAAAGATGAAGAATTTGTCTTTATGTGTCTGTAAGTAAAACAGTTTTTCTAAAATATGTGTTTGCGATTTCAAGTTAATTATGATATTATGAAAACAAACCTTACAAGGAGGAAAAAACTATGTCCGATACTCCTGCAAAGCGTGCAAAGGAGCTTATGGAAAAGCTCTCGCTTGAAGAAAAAATATGCCAGCTTTCCTGTCAGATGCTTTATCCCATCCGTGAGGATTACGAGGAAAGGCGGCTTTACAAATTCGGTAATTTCCGCAACCCTGGTCACTTTCTGCACGAGCAGAGGGGCTGTGCAGTCCCGACCGAGGAGGTTGTTGACGCAATAAACGAGGATATACGCAAGAGTATGGCACAGAATTCGCAGGCAATTCCGCCCATTGAGCACGCCGAAGCACTTCACGGCGCTCAGTGGGGTATGGCAACCTGCTTTCCTCAGCCCATAGGTATGGCTTCTATGTTTGATGCCGAGCTTGTCGAACAGATTGCCGACGTTATAGGCAAGGAATGTGCCGTAGTCGGCGTAAGGCAGGCACTTACCCCCGTTGTAAACGTTGTGCGTGACTGCCGCTGGGGCAGAACGATTGAGTCCTTCGGCGAGGACGTGCTGATTAACTGCGACCTCGGTGCCGCAATCTGCCGCGGCTTACAGAAAAACGGCGTTATCGCCACCCCGAAGCACTATGCGGACAACTATTCCTACGGCGGCAGAGACTCCAACGTTTCGGACACCTGCGAGCGCACAATGCGTGAGGTTTACCTCAAGCCCTTTGAAAAGTGTATTAAAGATGGCGGTGCAATGTCGATTATGTCCGCCTACAACAGCTGGGAAGGCGTGCCCTGCACCTGCAACGAAAAGCTGCTCAACGATATTCTCCGCGGCGAGTGGGGCTTTGAGGGCTTCGTTGTTTCGGACTACAACTCCGTTGAGGGTGTGTGGGAAGCACATCAGCTTTTCGATGCTGAATGGAAGGCACAGGCCGACAGCCTCAAGGCAGGGCTTGACGTTGACCTTCCGCAGAATTCCTACGACGACCTGATGAAGGCATATAACGAGGGTTGGATAACCGAAAGCGATATTGACCGTGCACTTTTGCGTGTGCTTACGGCAAAATACGCCGTCGGACTTATGGACAAGCCCTTTGCCGACCGAAACGAGGCAAAGGCACTCGTGCGCTGTGAGGAGCACAAACGCCTTGCACTCGAAACCGCACGCAGGGCTATGGTCCTGCTCAAAAACGAGGGTATACTTCCGCTTGACAAAAACAAAATAAAGAAGCTTGCCGTATTCGGTATGGGCGCCTACGTTTTTCCCGTAGGCAAAAACTACTCCGGCCCGTTTGAGGTTGACTGGACGGCAGAGGATGCCAAAACGCCGCTTCAATATCTGAGTGAATATCTTGACGGCTGTGCCGAGGTTATTTTCGCAGAGGATGAAGACATCGAAAAGGTTGCCGCCGAGTGCGATGCCGCAGTTTATATGACGGCGCTCGTTGAGGGCGAGGGGCTCGACCGCTCCGACATCCGTCTGCCCGGTGTCACACGCAAGGCACAAAAGAACGAAAGCGCAACCATACTCGGCAAAATTGAAATGGTTGTCAAGACCGACCAGGAGGAAAGCATACGCAGAATGTGTGCCGCAAACCCGAAATCCGCCGTAATTCTGCTCAACGGCTCGCCCGTTGATATGTGCGCCTGGGCTGACGGCTGCGGTGCGATACTTGAAGCGTGGTACCCCGGTGAACAGGGCGCACAGGCAATCTGCGAAATACTTTTCGGCGAAATCAGCCCCAGCGGAAAACTGCCCATCACCTTCCCGAAAACCGTCGGTCAGGTGCCGCTTTTCTACTCCTACAAGCCCTCGGGCAGAGGCTACGGCTACGTTGAAAACGACGGCTCACCCCGTTACCCCTTCGGCTACGGCCTTTCTTACACGAGCTTTGCGCTTGATGACTTTGAGTGTGTCAATAACGGCGACAGCCTGAATATCAGACTCACCGCCGAAAACACGGGCAGCTTTGACGGCGCAGAGGTTGTACAGATTTATCTTTCCGGCAGATACTGCGATGTTGTAATGCCCGTAAAGGAGCTTAAGGCTTACAAGAGAATTGAGCTGAAAAAAGGAGAAAAGGCCGAGCTTAATATAGCCGTGCCCAACGAAGCCTTCCTCTACTATGACCGCAGAATGGTGCTCGGTATGCACGACGGCGATTACTCGGTGCTTGTCGGCACATCCTGCACGGATATACATAAAACGTTTGAAATTAAAGTGAGAAACGGAATAATTCGTAATGCGTAATTCGCAATTAAATTAAACAAAAAACGCACCGCAGACTATAAAATCTGCGATGCGTTTTTACGTTTTATTCTGTAGGCGACCTTTGGTCGTCCGTTTAATTCAGTTGTTGAAGAACTGGGGAAGATAGTCCTTATGTGCTTCCTTCATTTCATTGAAGCAGTTGAGTGCCTTTTCCCAGTCGCCTACAAGCGGATGAATGAGAAGGGCGTTGAGTGCTGCCTCGTTGGAGCCCGTCTTTGCGGCTTCAACTGTGTATCGCTCGTACTCCTTGACAACGCTCATAAGGCCGATGATGTGGCGGTTGTTAATTTCGCCGAGGTCAACGGGCTCAGCACCGTTCTTGCCGATTTTTGCAGGAACCTCAATAACGTCATCGGGCTTGAGGAAGGGCAGAGTGTTGCCGTTCTTGATGTTGACAACCTGAACGTCGCCGACATCGTTTGCAATTGAGTTGATAAGGGAAACTGCAACGAGGGAATACTTGTGGCCGCCACGCTGGTCAAGCAGGGCAGGCTTTACGTAAAGGCCCTCATCGGAGTACATTTCAAGAAGCTCTTCTTCAATCTCCATACACTTCTGTGCACGGCTCTTTTCGCCCTTCATAAGGTACTCAAGCTTTGCGTTGCGGCAGTAGTAGTACAGATGATAAGAGGAGGGCAGAG
>JAFXCT010000110.1 GCA_017521365.1 Clostridia bacterium | reverse complement strand
TTCTTGAGCTGAGCAAGTCTCTTGATTCTCTTCTGGATTGTCTTGAAGTTTGTAAGCATACCGCCGAGCCAACGAGCGTTGACAAAGGGCATACCGCAACGGATAGCTTCCTCACGGACGGAGTCCTGAGCCTGCTTCTTTGTACCGACGAAAAGGATTTCGCCGCCCTCTGCTGCGATGTCTGCTACGAACTTGTAGGCCTCATCGAGCTTCTTGACTGTCTTCTGAAGGTCGATGATGTAGATGCCGTTGCGCTCTGCGAAGATGTAGGGAGCCATTTTGGGGTTCCATCTTCTGGTCTGGTGACCGAAGTGTACGCCAGCTTCGAGGAGCTGCTTCATTGATACTGTTGCCATTGTGTTTTTTCCTCCTTAGTTTTTCCTCCGTGGAGCTGTTTTGAATTTACCGAACAGACGGTTTTCTGACCGACTGCACTACGGCAGGACCACTCCACGTGCGAAATGCACGGGCAATTATACCACATTGCCCGTGCATTTTCAAGTGTTTTTTGCTATAAATTTGAAATTATTTTTATTATATTATTGGATAAATCTTACATAAGGCTTCTGTAAAGTGCCTCAATCTCCTCAACGCTTACATCACGGGGATTGCCGGGACGGCAGGCATCTGCAAATGCGTCTGCTGCAAGAGCCTTAACGTCTTCTTCCTTTACAACACCCTTGAGGCTTGTGACGATACCGACATCCTCTGCAAGCTGACGAACAGCTTCGACAGCGGCGTTTCTTGCATCCACAAGGCTCATAGCATCGACACCCTCAACACCCATTGCCTTTGCAATGTCACGGTACTTCTCGCCTGTTGCGGGAGCGTTGAAAGCCATAACTGCGGGAAGAAGAGTAGCGCAAGCCTTACCGTGAGGCATATCGTAGTAAGCGGAAAGAGTGTGAGCCATTGAGTGGTCTACACCAAGGCCTACGTTTGAGAAGCCCATACCTGCAATGTATTGGCCGAGAGCCATACCGTCGCGGCCTTCCTTCTCGTTCTTTACAGCACCGCGAAGGCTCTTTGCAATAACCTCGATAGCCTTGATGTGGAACATATCGGAAAGCTCCCATGCACCCTTGGTGATGTAGCCTTCAATAGCGTGAGTAAGAGCATCCATACCCGTTGCGGCGGTGAGGCCCGCAGGCATTGAAGCCATCATATCGGGGTCAACAACAGCTACTACGGGAATATCGTGAACGTCAACACAGACAAACTTACGCTTCTTTTCAACGTCGGTAATAACGTAGTTGATTGTAACCTCTGCTGCAGTACCTGCCGTTGTGGGAACAGCGATGATGGGAGCACAGGGATTCTTTGTGGGAGCAACACCCTCAAGAGAACGGACGTCCTCAAATTCGGGGTTTGTGATGATAATACCGATAGCCTTTGCGGTATCCATTGAAGAGCCGCCGCCGATAGCTACGATACAGTCAGCCTCGGCTGCCTTGTAAGCAGCTACACCGTTCTGAACGTTCTCAATTGTGGGATTAGCCTTGATATTGGAATATACAGCGTAGGGAATTTCAGCCTTGTCGAGAAGGTCTGTAACCTTTGCGGTAATGCCGAACTTGATAAGGTCGGGGTCGGAAGCAACAAAAACCTTCTTGTAGCCTCTTGCCTTGATTTCGTCCGGAATTGCGTTGATAGCGCCTGCGCCGTGGTAGGAAGTTTCGTTAAGTACAAATTTGTTCATCTTAATCACCTTCATAATTTATTTTAATTGGAATTTTTGCTGAATATTATTATACACAAAACAAGAAATTTTTTCAAGGCAGAATAACGGGTATAAATAATTTTTATGAGCAGAAATCAGACTATCGTAATTTCTCTTACATAGCCTGCATAAGTGCCGTGGGTGACAAGCTGCGGTATTCCGTTACTGAGCGTATCGTCAAAATTACAGTGCATATGCCCTGCTATTACGGCTTTTATCAGCGGCTCGTTCATAATATAATCAACCGCCCTCAGAGTAGCTTCGTCGGGTGTCTGCTGATTTCTTCTGTAATCGTTATAGGTTTTCAGGTGCTCTTCGGGTGCGGCTACAAGATATGTACAGTCGTTTCCTCTGTCATAGGTATCTTTTGCAAGCGCATCGGTATAAAAAGGCACGTGGACGCAAAGCACTATGGGGTATCCCCTTGCGGCTTCTGCCCTCAGCATATCAACCTGACCGTCGCTGATGAGATAATAGGAATTATCAAGCGTTACGAAATTGACACCACCCGTAACCCGTGAATCAAAAAGAAGGTTTGTATTGAAATGAGGTGCGGTTATCTTCATATTGTTCCGCTTATATTCCGCATCCTCTTTCGCCTCGCCTACGCAGTGGCAGAAATCGTGATTTCCTGCGGCGTAGATACAGTCAATGCCTTTTAAATGCTTGTCCACAAAGGCAAAATTTTCCTCGGACAGGAAATCAATCATATCGCCCGTATTTACGATAAGCAAGCCGTTTTTACGGGCATAGTCAACAGCCTGAAAATAGTAATCGGCTATACAGCCTTTGTGCTCACCCTCAAAATGCCTTTGTCTGCCGCTGTCTTTGCCGGGGTCATCAAAAGCAAGATGAGTATCGGTTATATGAAGCAGTTTGAGCGGCTTTTCAAGGCCGATTTCTATTGCGGATTCAAGCACTTTAAGCTGATTTTTCATTGACAGCACCGCACCTTACGTTTTCTTTTCCGTTTTTACCCTGCACTTAGGGCAGGTTACCGAAATTTTACCCTTGCCTCTGGGCACACGCAGAGATGCGCCGCAGTTTTTACACTTAAAATATTTGTGGGTTTTTCTGTCACGAATTACGTTGGAAAGCAGCTTGAATTCAGCCTTCGGCTTTTCAATCACACGCAGAAACCACATTCTTTCGCGTATGCGTGCATCAATATTCTTTGACAGCGTGCGCCATATTGCAACTGCCATAACAAGCATACCTATGAAGTACATAAATCTGAGCGGTCTGAAGTTTGATAAAAAAGTGAACACACAGCCAAGAATTACAATAGCTGCCGTCAGTTCATCGGGGCCGTATCTGCCCGCCATAAAGCGGCGAAGCCACGCAAGGGCCTTCATTAAATACTGTTTCATTTTCTCGTGCTTCCTTTTTGATTGGTACAATACGGATTATATCATTAGATTGTGATAAAAATATTGCAGCAATATAAAGTTATTCATCAAACAAGCTTTCCTGTAAATCGAAAAGTTCTTTTCTGCGGTTCTCCTCGGAGTTGGTGTCGTGCTCAATGGTACCGTCATCATTAAAAATAATTATTGTTCCCTCGCGCACTTCAAAAGGCAAATCCGAAACAAAAATCTGAGTAAGTGTTTCGTTTTCATCCGTACATACGGCAATATTTTCTTCAATTCTGTCAACAGTCAGTTTTTTCATTGTATTACCTCGGCGACATCATCTTTAATTGCAAGCACATCAAGAACATTGTTATCAACGGTAAATACTATTGTGCCGTAATCAGCCGTAGAATAGTACACTATCCCCTCTTCATTGAACAGTTCAACGGTTTCTCTGTGAGGGTGACCGTAGCTGTTGCCCTCCTCGTAAGATAAAACTGCATAAGTCGGATTTACGGCTTTAACAAACTTCTTTGAGTTTGAGGTTGAGCTGCCGTGATGAGCACCCTTGTATACATCGGCTGAAATATCGTAGCCGGCCTTAAGAATCTGACTTTCGACTTCCTTTTCTGCATCACCGGAAAGCATAAACGAATAGCCTTTATAAGTTAGTTTCAGAACGACGGACATATTGTTGAGGTTTTCGTCCTGCTCAAAGGGAGCAAGCACGGTAAACTCAGCACCGCCGAAGGAGTATTCACTGCCGGGCTTTGCTGATATAACTTTAGCACTGCTGTTTTTGATTGCAGTCAGCATTTTTTCGTAGGTAGCCGTTGTGGGAGTATTGCTTTTTGAAAGCTTCGGCATTATGACGTTTTCAACCGTCACAGCCTCAATCACCTCGGCTGCACCGCCGATATGGTCGGAATGAGGATGGGTTGCGACAAAGTATTTAAGGCTGTCAACACCCTGTGCCTCAAGATACTCAAGCACGGTTGTTTCGTAGCCGTTTTCGCCTGCATCAATAAGCATATTTCCGTCGGGCGTTTTAATAAGCGTGCAGTCACCCTGACCGACATCAATAAAATGAACCGAAAATTCACTTTCAATTTTTGAGTTATTTACTTCAAGCGGCTCAAAAAGCGGTAAGAGCTGTTCGGAAAGTAGCGTAAGCACAAGCACAATAACTGCGCTCAAAATGCTTATGATAAGCTTTTTACCTTTTTTTACGTTTGGTTTCTGTTCCATAAGTATTTTTGCCTTTCGGATTACGGTTGTTGTTAGTATTTTTGGATTTTGAGTTGCTGTTTTTCGACTGCTTGTTTTTGTACGAAGAATATTTTTCGCTCTGCTCGCCCCTGATAAGGCAATTCGGACCGCTGCCTATAAGGTCGGTACGCCCTGCCCTTTTGAGTGCTTCCGTAATGAGCGCTTTGTTTTTCGGGTTGAAATACTGGAGCAAGGCTCTTTGCAAAGCCTTATCGTGCTCGTTTCGGGCAACGTACACTTCTTTGAGTGTATATGGGTCAAGACCCGTATAAAACATACAGGTTGAAACCGTACCGGGTGTGGGACAAAAATCCTGCACCTGTTCGGGGCGGATGCGGTTATTTTTCAGGAACAAAGCCAATTCAACGGCATCCTTGAGCGTACTGCCCGGATGTGAGGACATAAGGTAAGGCACGAGATACTGTTCCTTACCGATTTCTTTGTTGTATTTATAGTACCTTTTTGCAAACTCAAGATAGGTTTCTATGTGCGGCTTTCCCATAGCATCAAGCACGCTTGCAGAGCAATGCTCGGGTGCCACCTTAAGCTGACCGCTGATGTGGTTTTTCACAAGCTCTCGGAAAAATTCGTCGTCCTTATCGGCAATAAGGTAATCGAAACGGATGCCCGAACGGATAAACACCTTTTTGATTTTCGGCAAAGAACGAACCTCACGCAGAATACCGAGATATTCCTCGTGATTTGCTATAAGATTCGGGCAGGGCTTGGGTGCAAGACATTTTCTGCCCTTGCAAAGCCCCTTTTCAAGCTGAACATCACAGGCGGGACGGCGGAAATTGGCCGTAGGACCGCCTATATCGTGAATATAGCCCTTAAAATTCGGCTGCTGCGTGAGAAGCTTGGCTTCTTCGAGAATTGACTGCTTGCTTCTTGAGGTTATGAATCTGCCCTGATGAAAAGCAAGGGAACAGAAATTACAGGCGCCGAAACAGCCCCTGTTGTGTGTAATCGAAAATTCAACCTCTTCAATTGCGGGCACACCGCCCATATCGTCATACATAGGATGAACAGCACGCATAAAGGGAAGTTTGTAAACCGCATCGAGCTCCTCTGTGGTAAGCGGTGGCATAGGCGGATTCTGCACAAGCATTTTATTGCCGTGGCGCTGTTTGACGAGCTTACCTCTGATATGGTCCGCTTCATCCATTTGTATGCGGCAGGAAACGGCATATTCACGCTTGTTTGAAACAACGTTTTCAAAAGAAGGACATTCAGCACCCATAAGAGGTGTTTCCCTGACATCGCAGGCATAGCAGGTGCCTTTTATATCACGAAGTGTTGATATATGCTCACCGTTATTCAGCCTGTCGGCAATTTCAACCGTCTGCTTTTCGCCCATACCGTAAGAAATAAGGTCAGCCTGAGAGTCGAAAAGTATTGAACGGCGCACCTTATCGTCCCAGTAATCATAGTGGGCAAAGCGGCGCAGGGACGCTTCCAAACCGCCTATAATTATCGGAATATCGCCGTATAATTCACGGATTTTGTTACAATAGACAATTACGGCACGGTCTGGCCTTTTGCCGCCGATACCGCCGGGAGAATAGGCATCGTCGTGCCTGCGTTTTTTGGCGGCAGTATAATGAGCCACCATTGAATCTATATTGCCGCTGCTGACAAAAAAGCCGAGACGCGGCCTGCCGAAGCGCAGAAAATCGTCATTACTGCGCCAATCGGGCTGTGCAAGAAAGGCAACGCGGTATCCCCTGCTTTCAAGCACACGGCATATAATTGAGGCGCCGAAGCTCGGATGGTCAACGTATGCGTCGCCGCAGACATAGACAAAGTCTATATCCTCCCAGCCTCGTTCTTTAACCTCTTGCATATTTACGGGAAAAAAGGGCATTTTTTACTCCTCACCGCCGTCAACACCGACGTAATTATTATCGCCGAGTGCACGCATTTCGTTGAACTGCTGCTTTGTCATAAGCACCTTTCTGGGTTTACTGCCCTCAAACGGGCCTATGACACCCTTTTCTTCGAGTTCATCCATAATACGTGCGGCCTTGGCGTAGCCTATCTTCATTTTGCGCTGAAGAAGCGTGGTTGAAGCAAGCTGATTTTCAACAACAACCTCGATTGCACGCATTGTTTCCTCATCAGCCGCACTGTCGGGACTGCTGTCGGGGTCGGGCAAGCCGTCACCCTTCTTCTTTTCGGCAACTGCCTGTCTTTCGATTTCTTCCATAACGGAATCGTCATACTGACAGGAGCCCTGCGTTTTGATGAAGTCAACTACCTTTTCAACTTCTTCGTCGGAAACGTAACAGCCCTGAAGTCTTACCGGTTTGGAAACGCCTACGGGATTAAACAAAAGGTCACCGTTACCGAGGAGCTTTTCGGCACCTGCGGTATCGATAATCGTTCTGGAGTCAACCTGAGACGAAACGTAAAGTGCAATTCGGCTGGGAATATTTGCCTTGATAATACCCGTAATAACGTCAACAGACGGACGCTGTGTGGCAATAACAAGGTGCATACCTGCGGCACGTGCCATCTGAGCAAGACGGCAGATAGAGTCCTCAACCTCATTGTGAGCAACCATCATAAGGTCAGAAAGCTCATCAATGAAAATAACTATCTGATGCATAGGTGTTATTTCGGGATTTTTTGCGGCAAGCTTGTTGTAGCCCGAAATATCACGCACACCCTTTTCGGAGAACATCTTGTAACGCTTGAGCATTTCGGAAACAGCCCAGGCAAGAGCACCTGCGGCCTTTCTCGGGTCGGCAACAACGGGCACCATAAGGTGAGGTATGCCGTTATAAATCGTAAATTCAACCTGCTTGGGGTCAATCATAATCAGCTTGACCTCATCGGGTGTTGAATTGAAGAGGATACTTACTATCATTGCATTGAGGCAGACGGATTTACCCGAGCCCGTAGTACCTGCTATAAGAAGATGAGGCATTTTGGCAAGGTCGGTACAGGTAACGTTGCCCGAAATATCCTTGCCGAGAGCAACGTTGAGCTTGCTCTTGGCGGTTTTGAACTGCGGAGAATCAACGATTTCACGCAGGGTTACGGTCTGTCTCGTCTTATTGGGTACTTCAATACCGACAGCCGCCTTGTTCGGGATAGGTGCTTCGATTCGCACACCCGAAGCTGCAAGATTCATTGCAAGATCATCAGCCAGACCTGTGATACGGCTGATTTTTACACCGGGTGCAGGCTGAATTTCGTAACGGGTAACAGACGGACCTCTGACAATATCAACAATTTTGGTTTCAACATTGAAGCTTTTGAGTGTTTCAACGAGCTTATTTGCGTTTGCCGTAAGTTCTTCCTTAACGTCGGCATCACCAAAGCTGCGGTTTTCGGCAAGACACTCAACATCGGGAAGAACATAAACGTGCTCAGGCTCGTTGTCTTCATCCTCTTCGTCGGGAATAATTGACTGCTGCTCGTGAACATCCTTTTCAGCTTCAAGGCTTGCCTTTTCGATAAGGTCAACGACCTCCTGTGCAGGAACCGGATTTTTGCTTATCGGAATATCCTCATAAACGGGCTCGTCAGCTTCGGGCTGAGTTTTCTGCGGCTCATCGTCAACGTCAACACTTAAATCCACACCGGAGGGCATGGGGCTGAACACGGGGATTTCCGCCGTTTTTTCAGGCTCGGGCTGTTCGACGTATTCTACGGGCTCGTCCTCTTTATTGGGTACAGGGTCGTAATCATCACTGAAAAATCCGCTTCCGAGCTTGGGCCTTTTAAGAGTCTTTTCGGGCTTGGGAAGCTGATAATCCTCGTTTTTCTTTGTCTTCTTCGGCTTTTCTTCAGCAGGAACAACCTCTTCATAGCGCTTCTGTTCAATTTTCTGCTGTGTGTAATCGGTAGCACGGCTCAGAGGCTTACGGATAAGCTCAATCAGCTTGGGCACAGTCGTACCCGTGAGAAGCATAACAAGTGCAAGAAGAATTATTATAACGGTAATAAGACCGCCCGTTTTGCCAAAAAGCTTGGCAATTGCGCCGCCGAAAATTGCGCCTGCGGCACCGCCGTTGGTAAGGCTCAAGCCCTCAGTCCACGCAGCTTTAATCTGTTCGGAAAAAGATGTCTGATTAAGATAATCGGCTGAATTTGAGGCAGCGTGAATAACGGAAGAAAGGCAAACGGTTGCACTTGTAATGCCTCCGATACGCATAGCAAGACTGCCCAGAGGTCTGTCCTTAGCGAGCACGTAAGCTGTGTAAAACAGAAGTACGGGCACGGCAAAAGCACAGACACCGAAAAGGCCGAAAAAAATATCCTTCATACCCTGCCAGAGGTTTGATTCACCTTCGGCAACACCGCTGGGTACTATTGTGACAAAAAGCAAAAACAAGCCGACGGCAAACATAACGCTGGAAATAACCTGCTTGCGTGCGGTATTCCTTTCAGCGGCTTGCGACTGCTGTTTCTTGGTCTGATTGGTTTTGGAGTTATTGGTTTTCTTCTGCGAAGTCTGCTTCTTTGCGTTGGAAGCGGCACCCGTATTTTTCTTGGGTGCGGTTGACTTTTTCTTGTTTGTATTCTCTGCCATTTCAAATTCCTCATCTATAGATTAATGTGAAAAATTAAACATATTTTTGATATTATACCACCTTTTAAACATTTGTTCAATAGTATGAAAAATAAAATTATATAAGTAACTGAAAAATAAAATTATATAAGTAACTATAAAAAAGCTGTCCCGCTTTTGGCAGGACAGCCCTTGTGAGTTATTGTATATCAGGTTTTCAGGTTGTTTTAAGATATAACAATCAGAGAACCGTCCCCTGATTGTTACAGATGGAAATAATCCATTATAAGTCGTATCGGAAGAAATAGAAAGCCCAAGGCTGCTGCCCCCATCGTATATGGTATCGCCAGGAATCCCGCTATAAGTTGACCTATTGTTGTAAGAAATTCCATTCTCATTATCTCCTTCTGTATTTTCTTGTTCGCTTTCATGTGATGAAAACATAATGTTTTTATGTACCACAACGTGTGCAACACTTTCATCGTGATCGTTGTTGTAACACCAATCAGGGGACGGTTCTATGATTGGTCTCCCGATTGATTGCTTTTCCTATATCGGATATTGTATATTTTATTCGAACCATTGGAATCTCCGCCTTTTCGTTTAATTGCAAATACATTATAACACATATTTTCCAAAAAAGGAAGTTACAAAATGGTTACAAATAGTTACAAAATAGTTACAAACTCCGACACCGTGTCGGTTTTGTTCAATTGCATTATACCATACATTACCACCAAAAGAAGTTATAAAACCAGTCAAATATTACATTTATTTAAGTTGTGCTTATAAAGGAAATATGCTATAATAAGTTTTAATTCAAAACAAGTATTGTACTGTAGAAATTTTTAAGGAAAAGAGTGCTTGATATGTCAACAAAGCTCTGGCACGAGGATTATGAACGAGATTGGATGCGGGCTTTTCCGCTTGGCAACGGCCGTATCGGCGCAATGCTGTACGGCGACCCGTATGAAGAAACAATTGAAATAAACGAGGAATCGCTTTGGAGCGGTCGGCAAATCAAGGAAAAATACAACAGCTCGCCCGAGGCACTTGCCGAAATACGGCGGCTTTTGCTCGATGAATGCTACGAAGAGGCCGCTGAGCTTTGCGAAAAAACCTTTATGTCATCGCCTGAGCGAGTACGTTTTTTTGAAAGTATGGGTGAATTGCGCATTGAGTTCCCCGACAAAAGCCGATACGAAAACTACCGCAAGGAGCTTGAGCTGAGCGAAGCAATAGGCAGAATATCGTATAACAAAGGCAGAACGGAATACAAAAGCGAGACCTTTGTAAGCGAAAAATACGACGGTCTTGTTTACAAAATAAGTGCCTCCTCTACCTTTGACTGCTACGTTACTATGGAACGCGGACAGGATGCCTATACCTCCGCTCTACATAAGGATCTGCTATTTATGAACGGCCGTGTAACCTGGTATGATGAGGACGTATACGGCGAATGCGGAGAAGGTATGTCCTTCGGCGCAAACATTTTCGTCCGTACCGACGGCACGCTTCTCAACAATAAAAAGCATATAATTGTTCACGATGCGACCTGGGTTATTGTTTACGGCGTATTTGAAACAAATTACAATGTTGAAAAATACGATATTGACGAATCAATTGATTACCGTGCAGTTCTCAGACGAAAGCTTAAAGCTATTACGGCAGTTGATTACGAAACACTCAAGAAAGAACATATTGCCGCACACAAGGCATTGTTTGACAAGGTTTCATTCAGGCTCAATGCACCGACATACGATGACATTCCCGTTGACTGGCGCATTTATTTCCTGCAGCGCAATCGTCAGGAAGACCTTGATATGTTTGAGCTTTACTATAATTTCGGGCGGTATCTGCTCATTGAGTCGTCGGGCAAAAATGCAACGCTTCCTGCCAATCTGCAGGGGATATGGTGCAACGGCTACCGCCCCGAATGGGGAAGCGATTATCACACAAACATAAATATGCAGATGAACTATTGGCCCGCAGGCCCCGGAAATATGCTCAACGCAATGCGTCCGTTCGTGCATTTTATGAAGATGATAAGCCGTTTCGGTCAGCAGACGGCACAGGAGCAGCTCGGCTGTAACGGCTGGGTAATTCACCACACAACCGATATTTTCGGCAGAACAGGCCCGCATGACACGATTCATTGCTTTTTCCCGATGGCAGGCCCATGGCTTTGCCTGAACCTTTGGGATTATTATGAGTATTCAGGCGACGTTGCTGCACTTAAGGAAATTTATCCCGTTTTGAAAGGCTCTTGTGAATTTTTGTGCGACTATCTGATTGACGACGGCAAGGGCAGTCTTACCACAGCGCCGTCAAACTCTCCCGAAAACTGGTTTTATTACTTTGACAAAGACTGCAACCGAAAGAGCAGTATGTTCACCCACGGCGCAACGATAGACTTTGAGATTATTGACGCTTTGTTCACACGCACAATCTACGCCTGCGAAAAGCTCGGGATTGACGAAGAATTTGCAGGACGTATGCAGAATATTCTCAAAAAGCTGCCTCCCCTTCGTGTAAGTGAGCGCTACGGTACACTTTGCGAATGGATAAAAGACTATGAGGAGGTTGAACCCAACCACCGCCATATTTCGCATTTGTTCGGCCTTTACCCCGGCGACTGTATTAACGAAACTAAACCCGAAATATATCAGGCGGCCAAAAATACGCTTGTGCGCCGACTCTCCCGAGGAGGCGGCTCAACAGGCTGGTCACGTGCCTGGACAGTCAGCTTCTACGCCCGTTTTAAGGACGGAGAAAACGCCTGGAATAACCTTCAGCAGCTCATTACCAAATTCACCGCAAACAATCTTTTCGATATACATCCGCCCTTCCAGATTGACGGCAATTTCGGCGGTGTTGCCGGCATTAACGAAATGCTTCTGCAAAGCCACCTCGGCAAGCCCGGCGAACGAATCATCGAAATCCTGCCGGCACTGCCCGAGGCGTGGAAAAGCGGCAGCATATGCGGTCTGAAGGCACGCGGCGGCTTTACCGTCGATATTTTCTGGAAAGAATGTAGGACAACAAAAATAAAAATAACCGCAGACAAAACGGCAACATTGCGTATAAAGCTCACCGACAAAACCGAACAGCTTAAAACCGAAAAGACTTTTACCGTTGAAAACGGCGTGCTTATTGCACAGCTTGACGAGGGCGAAGAAATTGAATTAAACGCTTGATTTATTTATAGAAATTAAACATTGACAAATAAATCAATAAGATTTAATATAGTACCATATGTTTTTTGGAGGAAAATGAATATGGGTTACAACATAGCACAAAAGCTGATTAAGAGCCACCTTGTCAGCGGCGAAATGATTCCCGGAACGGAAATCGGACTTAAAATTGACCAGACCCTCACACAGGATGCCACGGGTACAATGGCATACCTTGAGTTTGAGGCTATGGGTGTTGAAAGAGTAAGAACGGAGCTTTCCGTTGCATATATCGACCACAACACTCTGCAGACGGGCTTTGAAAACGCAGACGACCACCGATTTATCCAAAGCGTTGCAAAAAAGAGAGGTCTGCGCTATTCACGCCCCGGCAACGGTATCTGCCACCAGGTACACCTTGAGCGCTTCGGCAAGCCCGGCAAGACACTTATCGGCTCCGACAGCCACACACCAACGGGCGGCGGCATCGGTATGCTTGCTATTGGCTCGGGCGGTATGGACGTTGCCGTTGCTATGGGCGGCGGTACATACTATATCCCGATGCCCAAGGTTGTAAAGGTTAACCTTACAGGTAAGCTTTCTCCCTGGGTTGCCGCAAAGGACGTTATACTTGAAGTGCTCCGCATTATGAGCGTCAAGGGCGGTGTCGGCAGAATTATTGAATACGGCGGTGAGGGCGTAAAGACTCTTACCGTGCCCGAAAGAGCCACAATCACCAATATGGGCGCAGAGCTCGGCGCAACAACCTCCGTCTTCCCGTCCGACGAAATGACAAAGGCATTCCTTGCCGCACAGGGCAGAGAGGAAGACTGGACAGAGCTTAAGGCTGACGAGGATGCGGAATACGAGAAGGTTATTGATATTGACCTTTCAAATCTTGCTCCGATGGCCGCTATGCCTCATATGCCCGACAACGTAAAGTCCGTTACCGAAATCGGTCAGATTAAGGTTGACCAGGTATGTATCGGCTCCTGCACAAACTCCTCGCTCCACGATATGCTCAAGGTTGCCGCTATACTTAAGGGTAAGACAGTCAACCCCGACGTTGACCTTTCGATTGCGCCCGGCTCAAAGCAGGTGCTCACAATGCTGTCACTCAACGGTGCTCTTGCCGATATGATTGCGGCAGGCGCAAGAATTCTCGAATCTGCCTGCGGCCCGTGTATCGGTATGGGTCAGTCACCCAAGTCAGGCGGTATTTCGCTTAGAACGTTCAACAGAAACTTTGAGGGCAGAAGCGGCACAGCAGATGCAGGCATCTACCTTGTAAGCCCCGAGGTTGCCGCCGCAAGCGCAATCACGGGCGTACTCACCGACCCGAGAACACTCGGCGAATTCCCCGAAATCACAATGCCCGAGCAGTTCCTCATCAACGACAATATGGTTGAGCTGCCCGCAAGCGTTGAGGATATGGACAAGGTTGAAATCAAGTACGGCCCGAACATCAAGCCGTTCCCGACAAGCGTTGCCCTGCCCGAAAGCATTGAGGCAAAGGCCGTGCTCAAGGTAGGCGACAACATTACAACCGACCATATTATGCCCGCAGGCGCAAAGATACTCCCCTACCGCTCAAATATCCCCTTCCTTTCAAACTTCTGCTTCAGACAGTGTGACGAGCACTTTGCGGAAAACTGCAAGCGTGAGGGCAGCGGCATTATCATCGGCGGTGCCAACTACGGCCAGGGCTCATCCCGTGAGCACGCAGCACTTGTTCCGCTTTACCTTGGTATCAAGGCTGTTATCACAAAGTCTTTTGCACGTATTCACTGCGCCAACCTTGTAAACGCAGGTATTATTCCCTTCACATTCAAGAATTCGGATGACTACGACAGAATTGACCAGAACGACGTTCTTTGTATGCCTGATGTAAGAGCAGAAATTTCCGAAAACAAGGAAGTAAAGCTCATCAATAAGACCAAGAACGAGGAATATACACTTTGCTACGAGCTCTCCGACCGTCAGCGTGATATGATTCTTGCAGGCGGCCTGCTCAACTACACAAGAGAAAACGGAAAGGACAACTGAAAATGTACGAAGCACAGATTAAGGAAGCTGCTGCAAAATACGAGGCACTCCTTCGTGAGCAGCTTGAAAGAAACGAAAGAATAAAGTCCATCGGCGATTTTACCGACTACGCAAAGCTTGATAAAATCATCATCGGCATCTGCGGCGGCGACGGCATCGGCCCGATTATCTGTAAAGAGGCAGAGAGAGTTCTGCGCTATATGCTCGCTGACGAGGTTGCAAGCGGCAAGGTGGAATTCAAGGAAATTGACGGCCTTACAATCGAAAACCGTGTTGCCGTCAACAAGGCTATTCCCGACGACGTTATGGAAGAGCTCAAGGCCTGCCACGTTATACTCAAGGGCCCGACAACCACACCCCAGGCAGGCGACCCGTGGCCGAACATTGAGAGCGCAAACGTTGCAATGAGGAAGGCACTTGACCTTTTCTGCAACCTACGCCCCGTTAAAATCCCCGAGGAAGGCATTGACTGGGCTTTCTTCCGTGAAAACACAGAGGGTGCTTACGCAGTAGGCTCAAAGGGCGTTAATGTAACAGACGAGCTTGCTACAGACTTTGTTGTTACCACAACAGAGGGTACAGAGCGTATTGCACGTCTTGCCTACAACTACGCAAGAGCTAACGGCAAGGAAAGAGTTTCGATTATCACAAAGGCAAACATCATCAAGACAACCGACGGCAAATTCCTCAACATCTGCAAGAAAATCGGCGAGGAATACCCCGAAATCACCACAGACGAGTGGTATATAGATATCACAACGGCAAAGCTTATCGACCCCAAGCGCCGTAAGGACTTCAAGGTATTCGTTCTTCCCAACCTTTACGGCGATATCATCACAGACGAAGCCGCAGAATTCCAGGGCGGTGTAGGTACGGCAGGCAGCGCAAACATCGGCAAGAAGTACGCTATGTTTGAGGCTATTCACGGCTCAGCCCCCAGAATGATAAAGGAAGGCAGAGGCGCTTACGCTGACCCCTGCTCAATGCTCAGAGCCGCTGTTATGCTGCTTTCGCACATCGGCTACGTTGAAAAGGCAAACGCACTTGAAGCCGCACTTGACAAGTGTATGATTACGGAAAAGAAGCTCGTAATCACAGGCAGAGATGACGGCTGCACCTGCAGCGAATTCGGCGATTACCTTATGGAAACAGTCGAAGCAATGAACAACTGATTGAAAAAACATTCAATGACCCTTGCAATTTTAAAAAACTGCAAGGGTCATTGTTTATTTTCGTTATTCTGCTGCTGCGGTTGTGGGAATGTGCGCTTCTATGCTGTTATTGAGTATTACGTCGATTTCCGCTGCTTCGGAGCTTTCGGATTTATCGTTGATTATTACCGTACCTAAACCGATATCACCGTCACCCTCCGAGCCGTCAATTTCAAATTCAATCTTTGAATAAGTGTCTCCGTTGGGCTCGGTAACGGAAATCTCGCCTACGAAATATGTTTCGCCGTCTTCGCCCGTATGCTCTTCAACATTAAGGTCGAAATCGACCGCCTCTCCGTTTACAAAAACGTGGACCTTTTTTGTGAACTTTTCGGCTGCTTCCGAAATAACTTCGCTTACCGCTCCGTTAGTTGCGGCGTTTGCAACAACGCCGAGTGTGCATATAATCAGCGCAACGGCGGCAATGCAGGCAACGAGTCTTTTTACGTTTGTACGGTGCTTTTTATTTGTCATCTCCATTATCCTTTCAATTGAGCTATCGGAAGGACGGATTTGTGAAAAAGCGCTTTTATAATCAGTCCTGTTCATTTATCCAATCATCTCCCAATTCTTGTTTTAGTTTTTCTCTTGCACGGCTAAGCCTTGTTTTTACTAATGAATCCTTGATGTTCAGTATTTTTGCAATATCCTTTACACTCAAATCCTCGTAATAAAACAGGTGTATTACCGTGCGGTATTTTTTAGGCAAACCCATAACGGCATTGAACAAATCCTGCTGCGACTGCGTTTTGAAGCTGTCGGGTGAAACGGCTGTACACTCGTCAATATCGGTATGGCTTCTGAAAAGCGATTTTATGTAATTCCTGCTTTCGTTGACACACACCGCTGTCAGCCATTTGTCAATATGCTCATCGTTTTCAAAGGGCTTTTTATAATTCCACAGCTTAAGAAAGACGTTGGGTAAAATATCCTCCGAATCGCAGGTATTCTTTGTAAAAGAAAGTGCGATAAGGTAAAGCCTTTGGTTATTTCGCTTTACGGCTGATTCAAATTCCTCGCCCGTCATAGATTCACCTCGCTTTTGAAAGGTCCTTTCACTTGTATAACAAACCAAAACCCCAAAAGGTTACAAAAAATCTCCTTCGAAATTACTTTTTAATCGAAGGAGATTTATATTTTTATCTTTTAATTATCTGTGCGTCAGCCCATTCAAGGATGTCGTTCATAACAGATTGTCTTTCAATTTCGTTGAGAATTTCGTGGCGCATACCTTTATAAAGCTTGGTATGAACGGCTGTGTGACCCGTTTTCTTAAGGTCTTCTGCAACCTGCTTTACGCCTTTGCCGTATTCGCCGACGGGGTCATTATCGCCCGCAACGAGGAAAATCGGCAAATCCTTACGAACGTTTTTATACCAATCCTTACCGGAAACGTATTTAAGAACAGAGAATAAATCCCTGTATCCGCAGGCGGTAAACAGATAGCCGCAGTACTTATCAGCTATATATTTATCCACTATATCGTTATCGGTTGTAAGCCAGTCGAAGGCTGTACGCTGAGGCTTGTATTTTTTGTTGTAGGTACCGAAGGCGAGCGTATTTATAAGCTCACTGCGGTACATATTACCCTTGCTTTTTGCAACCGCATCAGCAAGCTTGATTGCAATACCTGCCGCAGGATTTGAGCCGCTCGTGCCGCAATAAATAACACCCTTGATATCTTTTTTATCGTGCAGACGTGTATACGCCCTTGCAACAAATGAGCCCATACTGTGGCCGAAGAAAATTACGGGACGCTTTTCAAATTCCGCTCTTGCAAAATTCGTAACGGTATAGCAGTCCTCTACAAGGTTTTTCCAGCCGCCGCTCTCGCCGAAGAAGCCAAGCTCAGCATCGCTGTTGACAGACTGACCGTGGCCGATATGGTCGTGAATAAACACGGCATAACCGTTCTGCGCAAGGAAATCGCAGAATTCCTCGTATCTTTCCTTGTGCTCCGCCATACCGTGAGCAATAACGAATATAGCCTTGACGTTGGCTTTTACAACGGGAGTATACATAAAGCCCCTGATATTCGTTCCCTCAAGCGCAGAGGCAAGTGTAAATTCGGTTCTTTCGGTTTTCATAATTCAACCACCTATAATTTATTTTATAACCTTAACTTTAGCAAAAACAATAAATTTTCTGTTCCAAGTATATGTAATGAGAAGCTCGTTGCCGTTTGCAACCATACCCGGATATGAATATTCACCGGGCATACTTTCGAGCACGACACCCATATCCCAGGTGTTGCCGTTGTCCTCGGACACGATAACATTGAGCGGTGTTCTTTCGCCCCAATTCTGTCTGATAGGATTCATAACAAGGTAGAGCTTTCCGTCATCAAGCTGTGCAACGTCGATGCCGCTGTTGTTATTGAAAAGCGCCGTTTTATAAGCGGGACACCAGGTTTTGCCGCCGTCAACGGAATCACTTCTGTAAATAAAATGAGCGTTTGTGCGCAGAAGCATATGAACCTTATCCGGCTCGGATTCCCAAAGGGTAGGCTGAATCATACCGACTACTCTGCCGTATCTCTTGGGGCGTTCAACGAACTCTGTTCTCTCCCACGTCTTCATATCATCGTCGGAGTAATCGACAAAAGCCTTCCAATCCTTGTTCTTCTCGCAGGAGGTAGGTGCAAGAATTCTGCCGCTTTGCAAGCGGATAGCCTTGTTCTTGACGGGGCCTCTGCCGCCGCTGACATCGCCCTCAACAAGCTCGACGGGCTTTGACCACGTGCGGGCATTGTCCGTGCTTGTAACATAATACGTCTGCCAGTCGGCAATTTCCTTACCTACCTTGAAGAAAAGCACAACCGTGCCGTCTTCCTTTTTATACAGAACGGGATTCCAATGAGGAATATCCTCAGCCGCAGTAATTCTTTCGGGCTTAGACCAGCCTCTTGCGTTTCTGCGCGAATACCATATATCTACGTCATCATTCTTCTCGTGCTTGCCGCCGAACCACGCCGCAAGAATTTCGCCGTTATCCATTTTAACGAGAGTTGAAGCGTGTGCGGAGGGAGTGGGGGCATTGCTGCTGTCAATTATAAATTCTTTGGTTACTTCAAATTTCATAGCCGAACACCTCACAGTTTTTTATATTATTTAGAATAACAAAAAGGAAGCCGAAAATCAAGCATTTATAACTTGTTTTTATCATAGATATCATTGAGGTGTGAAAATGAGAAATTCAAAGCTGCTGATACTCAATACAACCGTGCTTACCCTTTCGGGCTTTCTGATGCGAACGATTGCGGTTTCCTTCAACGTTTATCTTACAAACAGAATAGGCTCGTCGGGCATAGGACTTTTCCAGCTTATAATGAGCGTTTATGCGCTTACGGTAACCTTTGCCACGGCAGGAATTAAGCTCGGCGCAACAAGACTCGTAACGGAGTCGCTGTGCAAAAAAGAAGCATCTGCGGAAAAGATTGTACGGCTGTGTATAAAATATTCGCTGTTTACGGGCTGTGCCGTTGCAAGTGCGCTGTTCATACTGTCCGGCTTTATCAGCAGAAGGTGGATAATGGATGAGCGTGCAGAGTATTCGCTTAAAATACTTGCGCTGAGTCTGCCGCCCGTTGCCGTTTCAGCCGCACTTAACGGCTATTTTACCGCACGGAAAACGCTTGTAAAATATTCTGCCGTACAGCTTATCGAACAGCTTTGCAGAATAGGTGCAACTGTATTCGGGCTTGCCGCAGCGGCAGGAAGCGGACTTTCCGCCCTGTGCGGAGCAATTGCCGCAGGTACAACAGTCTCCGAGGTGGTTTCGTGCCTCCTTTCTTGCACACTGTATGTATTTGATAAAAAAGAAAGGAACGGCATTTCCGAAAGAGGGTTGCTGAAAAGGCTTATGCATATATCCGTTCCCGATGCCGTTGGCTCGGATATGCGCTCGGTGCTGCTTACGGTCGAGCACCTGCTGATACCCGTGGGCTTCAGAAAATCGGGGCAGAAAACCGAGGAGGCGCTGAGCACCTACGGCACGGTACACGGTATGGCTCTGCCTGTAATTCTGTACCCTGCCGCCGTATTGACTGCACTTTCGGGCTTGCTCGTGCCGGAGCTTTCGGGGTTTCTGGCACTCGGTCAAAGAGAAAAAATCAACAGAGTGTCAAACGAATGTCTGAAGCTGACGGTTATGTTCGCTTTCGGTACGGGCGCTTTTTTGTTTTTCTTTGCCGACAGAACAGCCCTTGCCGTATACGCAAGCCGTGAAAGTGCCCTGTACATAAAACTGCTCAGCGTACTGCTGCCGATAATGTACCTTGATACCGTTACGGACGGCTTGCTTAAGGGGCTTGACCAACAGCTTGCTTCAATGCGATATAACATTATTGATTCAGGTATTTGCGTGGTGCTCGTGTATTTTCTTCTGCCGAAATTTGCCGTAAAGGGATATGTTTTCGTTCTTTTCCTAAGCGAAATAATAAACTTTGCTTTAAGCTTCAACAGGCTGGCAAAGACGGCAGAGTTGCAATTCAATCTGTTCGCCGATATTCTCAAGCCCTTGCTTGCCGCACTCGGTGCAGGGTCCGTATTGAATTTAACAGCATACTTTATGTTTCCGGACGATGCCTCAAAGCTCACTCTGATTGTGTTGAGCGTTCTTTTCGTTGCCGTATACTTCCCCTGCCTGTACGCTTTAGGGTGCGTGAGCAAAAATGACATCCGTCTGCTTAAAAAAGATAAAATTACGCTTGACTAACCGACCCCCGAGAGGATATTATTGTAATACTTTGTATTGAAAAGGAATTTGATATGACGGATTTATTAATAAAGATTTTTGTAAAAGACAGCCAAAACGTTTCCTCACCGCTGGTAAGAGCAAAATACGGTATGCTCAGCGGCTTGGCAGGCATAGCGGTAAACGTTATTCTCTGTGCGGTCAAGTTTGCTATAGGTACGATGACGGGAAGCATTGCCATCACGGGCGATGCCTTCAACAACTTATCCGATGCCGCAAGCTCGGTCGTTTCGCTTTTCGGCTTCAAGCTGGCTTCAAAGCCCGCCGATGAGGAGCATCCCTACGGCCACGGCAGACTCGAATACCTGTGCGGTATGGCAGTCGGTGCACTTATACTGTTTATGGGCTTTGAGCTTGTAAAAAGCTCAATATCAAAGATTATCAACCCCGAAAAGACCGTCTTTTCTTGGGTTGCGGTAACAGTTCTTGCCGTTTCGATTCTCGGCAAAATATGGCTTGCCGTATTCAACAAAAAAATCGGTAAGACGATTAATTCCGAAGCCATAACAGCAGTTGCAACGGACAGCATAAATGACATTGTTGCAACAACGGCTTCTATAGTTGCGCTTGTGCTTTCAAACTATTTCACAATACCGTTTGACGGCATTTTCGGCGTAATCGTTTCGGGCTTCGTCCTTTACGCAGGCTTCGGCGTTTTCAAGAGCACGGTCAGTCCTCTGCTCGGTCAGCCGACTACGCTTGAAACGGTAAAAGCGATTGAAGATAAAATTCTGTCATACGACGGCATACTCGGCGTACACGACCTTATAATTCACGATTACGGCCCCGGCAGATGCTTTGTATCCGCCCACGCCGAGGTTTCCTCGCTCACCGATATTATGGAAAGCCACGACCTTATTGACGTTATTGAGCAGGACATCACCTCGCAGATGGGCTATTCCATAACGCTGCATATGGACCCGCTGGTGGAAAACGACGAAACAATCAACGCCGCAAAGGCTATGGTTAACGAAATTGTAGCCGATATTGATTCTACGCTTTCAATTCACGATTTCCGTGTTGTTTCGGGTCCGCACCATACAAACCTTATTTTCGACCTTGTTATCCCCTTTTCCGTTAAAACGGACAGCTCCGTAATCATCGGTCAGATTAATTCCGCACTTGAAAAGCAGGAGAAAAACTATTATGCGGTTATAACCGTTGACCGCAGCTACCATTAAAATATTCTTATTAAAAAATTTACAAGGCAGGGTTTTGGCAGTTTCGACAAAACTCTGCCGTATTTTATGCATATTTTTCTAACCCTTGTTCAGGAACAAAAACACTTTTTAGGTTTACAAACGCAGAGTAATTATGTACAATATATATAGGTTTAATTTAACAGACTACACTATATAAAACAAAGGAGATTGTGCAACTGTGAAATTCACCGAGCTTGATGACAACTTTCAGACTATTCCCAACGGCCCTCTCGGCATAATTGCTCTCCCCGGCTGCGAAGAGCTTGCCAAGAAAATCGACTGGTATCTCACCACGTGGAGATCCAAAAGACACGAGGAGCACAAGGAAACACTCCACTTCAGAGGCTATGAGCGTGACACATACCTTATCGACGTTCGCTTCCCCCGCTTCGGCACGGGCGAAGGCAAGGCAACAATCCACCAGACCGTAAGAGGCTACGACCTTTTCATTCTGTGCGATTGCTTCAACTACGGCGTTACATACGAGATGTACGGAATTAACGTTCCGCTCAGCCCGGACGAGCACTTTGCAAACCTCAAGCGTGCAATCAGCGCTATCGGCGGCAAGGCAAGAAGCATCACCGTAATTATGCCTATGCTTTACGAGGGCAGACAGCACAAGCGTTCCTCCCGTGAGTCACTCGACTGTGCAAATATGCTTCAGGAGCTTTGCAACGAGATGGGCGTTGACAACATCATCACCTTTGATGCTCACGACCCCAGAGTCCAGAACGCTATTCCGCTCAAGGGCTTTGAAAACGTACAGCCTGTTTATCAGATGATAAAGGCTATGACACGAACCATTGACAATCTCCATTTTGATAAAGAGCACCTTATGGTCATCTCCCCCGACGAAGGCGGTATGGGCAGATGTATCTACTATTCAACCGTTCTCGGTGTTGAGCTCGGTATGTTCTACAAGCGCCGTGACTACACAAGAATCGTTAACGGCAGAAACCCCATCATTGCACACGAGTTCCTCGGCGCAAACGTTGAAGGCAAGGACGTTATCATTGTTGACGATATGATTTCCTCGGGCGAATCAATGATTGAGGTTGCAACAAAGCTCAAGGCGCTTAAGGCAAACCGAATCTTTATCTGCACGAGCTTCGGCCTTTTCTGCAACGGCCTTGACGCATTTGACGAGGCTTATGAAAAGGGACTCATCAGCAAGGTATTCACAACAAACCTTATTTACCGCACACCCGAGCTTCTTGCCCGTGAATGGTATGCAGAGGTTGACCTTTCAAAGTACGTTTCCCTCCTTATAGATACACTCAACCACGACCTTTCCGTCAGCAGTCTTCTTGACCCTGCCGACAGAATTGAAAACCTTCTCGTTTCCAAGGGCTATAAGGAAGCAAAATAATAATATTTTAAAACAATACATATAATTGCCTGTGCGGTACGTATATACTGCACAGGCAAATTTTTTTGAAAAAATTTTTAAAAAAGTGTTGACAAAAGTAAAATCAGCAATTATAATAACAGTAACGATTACTGATATCGTTAACAAATTATAAGTGAGGTGATTATATGGCGACCAAATACAGCCGCCAAAGAGAAACAATACTGAATAATCTTTGTTCACGCACCGACCACCCCACCGCCGACGAGCTGTATATGGACCTTAAAGAAGAGCTTCCGAATCTAAGCCTCGGCACACTTTACAGAAACCTTTCAATGCTTACCGACAACGGAACGATTTTAAAATTCCACTGCGGTACCTGCGACAGGTTTGACGGTAACAACTCCCTTCACTATCACCTGATATGTGAAAGCTGCGGCAGGTTATACGACCTTGACCACGCCCCCCTGACAGAGCTTGACAGCCTGTTTGCACAAGGGTATAACGGTAAAATCCGTTCACATCTTTTAGTTTTTTACGGTCTTTGCGAAAACTGCAATACCGTTGAATAATTTAAAATCAATATTAAAATTTAATTTTTGGAGGAAAATTCATTATGAAAAAGTTTGTATGTTCTGTATGCGGTTATGTTCACGAAGGCGATTCAGCTCCCGAGTTCTGCCCCCAGTGTAAGGTTCCTGCTTCAAAGTTCAACGAGCAGAGCGGTGAAATGAGCTGGGCAGCCGAGCACGTAGTCGGCGTTGCTGCAGGTGCTCCTGAAGAAATCCTCGAGGGTCTGAGAGCTAACTATATGGGCGAGTGCACAGAGGTTGGTATGTACCTTGCTATGGCAAGAGTTGCTCACAGAGAAGGCTATCCTGAAATCGGTCTTTACTGGGAAAAGGCAGCTTATGAAGAGGCAGAGCACGCAGCAAAGTTTGCAGAGCTTCTCGGTGAGGTTGTAACAGACAGCACAAAGAAGAACCTTGAAATGAGAGTTGAAGCTGAAAACGGCGCAACACAGGGCAAGTTCGACCTTGCAAAGATGGCTAAGGAGCTCAACCTCGACGCTATCCACGATACCGTGCATGAAATGGCAAGGGACGAAGCAAGACACGGCAAGGCATTCCAGGGTCTTCTTGAGAGATATTTTGGTTAATCA
>JAFXCT010000015.1 GCA_017521365.1 Clostridia bacterium | reverse complement strand
CCGTTGCAACTGCTGTTGATATGAACAGCAACGGTGATTACGGCATTCCTGTTCCTGATTATATTGAAGAAAACGTCAGCACGAAGGTAGTTAAAATAATTCAGTCTTATACCAATGTTGTGGATAGAATGGTATGGAGAAAATATTGATATCAGCCTTTAAAAACGCAATTATTATCAATGTGTGATAATTCTATTGTTTTTTTCAGTGTTGTTTTGATTGTAACGGTGAAGGCTTGCGTTTTGCGACCGACAAGCTGGACAGCAAGAATTTCTACGCCTGCAACCCGTCGTTTGACAAAAACTGCGGCTGCTGAAAATTTAATTTTAAAAATTTGTCCTCGATATACGGATGTTATCTGTATATCGGGGACGTTGTTTTTCAGAACAAAGCTTATCGTTTGCAGTGTGGGGATATGTGTGCTTTCGGTGCGGCTTTGCTTTTGAAACGGTGCAGGGGATGGCGATATATTAACAGGAATTTTTGCTGTTTGCTCTTTGAAATCAGAATTATTTATACCGTTTACACATACGGTTTATCGCTTTGAAGTGCGGGTTTGGCACACAAAATAAACCGCTTGATTAAATATAACAAAAATATTCCACTTATTTGTATTGATTTGTGCAAATTGATGTATTATAATATAGGTATTAATTTGTGAATTTAGCAAAAAACATACCAAAAGGGAAAGCGGATAATTAATCTCGGTTCCGGTTATTACAAAGGCTTACGGTTGAAGATAAAAAGCATCGCTCAATCAGTAACATATGGAGGGGAAAACGGTGAAGAAAGAGTATTGCGGAATGCCGATGAGGATTGCACACACGGGGGTTACGCAGTTTGCACCCGAAAATTCTTTGGAAGCATTCCAAAAAACTGCTGAACTCGGCTTTGAGGGCATTGAGCTTGATATTCAGCTCTGCGGAGACGGGGAGATAATAATAACCCATAACGGTAATATGGGCTATATGACTTTTGAAAAGCACCGTGACGTTCTTATGGATATGACGTCCGAGCAGATAAAAAAATTTGATATTCCCTACCGAAATGCGCTGAAGCTGAAATATCCTCCGTATCCTTGGACGGAGCATTTTGGGGGCAGGCGTATGATTACACCGCCCGATTACGTTGAAGACAGGGTAACCCACCTGATAACCTTCCCCGAATTTGATGCGTGGCTTTCAACGGTGGACTACGACATCACCGTTGAGGTTGAATTCAAGTGCAAGGGAATGTGTCCGCGAATGGACGAAATCCTTGCAGAATCCCCGAACGTTTCAAGGTACATATTTTTTTCGGGCGACTGGGAAGTGCTTGAAGAAATGCAGGAGCATTACCGCAAAAACGGCAAGCCCGAGGGCCTTCGTTTGGGGGCGAATATCCGTTTTATCAACGAAAAAACGATGGATTTCGTTAACCGTTCTGACCTGTGGGAGGTCGGACTCAATAACGAGGCATTTACCAAAAAAGACGTTGATATGTTTGAGTCAATGGGCATTAAAGTTTTTTCAAATCTCGGAGATTATCCCGAGTGGTGGCAACAGATTTGCAATATGGGCGTAGCGGGGTTCAAAACCAATTATCCCGATGCCTATACCGAATGGTGGTTAACGGAGGGAAATTTGAATGGTTGACAATAATATTGAAATCAGCAAAACCGAATTGCTTTACGACCCGCTTTTTGATAAAAAGCCTGATTTGGTGATGAAGGATAAAAAGAGCAGAAGGTTTAAGATTGTTTTTATAACGGTAATAGCTGCTTTCGTCGGTCTCTCGTTATATTTCAGCTTTAATTCAATCAGCTCTGACAAATATACATACCGTGAAAACGATACAGGCTATACCCTTTATCAGTTCGTCGGCAAGGAAGACGATATAGCTTTGCACGTTGATTATGTCAGAAATGAATCGGGCGAGGCTGATACTGCCAAGCCGATTACCCAAGTGCGTGAATTTTCAATGAGCTGCAATGAATACGTGCGTTTCATTTTTATAGGAAAAAACGTTTCGGAAATTCAGCCGCATTGTTTTTATTATACCAAAAACCTTATGGCGGTAATTGTTGACCCTGAGAATCAGAGCTACACTTCTGTTGACGGTGTACTGTATTCCAAAGATATGAAGGAGATTATTCTTCACCCAATCAGAAACCATCAATACAGAACGGCGCTCAGGGACGGCACCGCTGCACCCACCGATGAAACAACCGCAAAAGCGTTCCTTGAGGAGTTTACTCAGAAATACGGTGATGAAACGGTTGCCGATGCTGAAGAATATGCAAAACAGTTTTCAGACGAAGCTTTTTATCGGATACCCGATTCGGTTGCCGAAATTGAGGATTCGTGCTTCAGCGACTGTGAAGCGCTGACATTTGTCGATATTCCGTCATCTGTGAAGAGAATCGGAAATCTTGCATTTTTCAAGTGTAAGGGCTTTGAAACAATCACAATCCCCGACGGTGTGGAATCAATCGGTTCCGACGGCTTTTCATACTGCGAACTGGTTACGTATATCTACGTGCCCGAAAGCGTAAAGTTTATCGGACACCACGCTTTTTACGGTGACCTGGGATGTGATAAAATCTATCTCGGCGCCGAAAACGAAGATTCGATTGAAACCGGTGAAAATTGGCTCCCGAAGCAGAGCACGACTTCGCTTAAAAGCATTGAAGCTGTTTACGGACAGGAAAGGAGGGCGAACTGATGGCTAACGGTAAAATAACTGCATTATTTCAGGATGTGAAAAATCATTGGAATGAGCCTGACAGAGAAAAAGGCAACTATGTTCCGTTCAAAGAATATCTTACGGTATTTTTCGGCGTCGGAATGAATTACAGCATCAAAGCGCCTCTCGAATATCTGGGCTTTACAGCGTCCTGCTTCCTTATAATGTACCACTATAAGCTTCCCTATCTGGCGTTTTCCGTCATTACACTTATCGGACTTCCGCTGACGTATCTGTGGAATGTTCTCAATTGGTTTGTCAACGATAATCTCGGTATTCTTGAAAAGAAAACGGAGAAAAAGCTGCTTACCTTTTACGGTATAGTTTCGTTTGTCGGCTTATGTATGATTCTGTTCGACTTGTCAGCCTTCCTTCCGGTGTCGCTGGCAAAGCTGCTTAACGGAATAAACGGTGTAAGCGCAAGAAGCTTCCTCAAAATATTCGGCATACAGTTGTTCGTTAACGCTTACGGCGGACTGCGTAATATTCTCTGGAGAAAGAAGCTCGTTCCGAAATACGGAAGATATAAATACGTGCTGTTCTCAAACTTTTTCCAGAAGTCTGTTATGATTATACTTATCGGCTGGCTTCCGATTTACAACATAAAATTGGTTGAAGACAGAATGTGGATGGCGTATCTTCTGTTTATGATTTACGATATGTTCCCGTTCGATAACGTTATTGAACAGTGTACTCAGAATATTTCGCCGAATCCTCACGAAAGAATGCTTGTAAGAACGTGGCCCGTAAAGCTGTCACACTTTGTAAAGAACGTGTTTGACGTTGTAATTCCGATTTTCGGAATTGCCTTCAGCGATATAAGATTTTACAAGTTCGTTGTTCCCGCGGTCTTCATTCCGATGGGCGCGTTAACCCTGCTGAGCGTCAGAAACATTTCGGAGAGAATCCCCCAGCCTCCGCTTGAAAAAAAGCAGAAGGTGTCCTTGTGGTACGGAATTTCTCAGGTAATGAAAAACAAGTACAACTGGCTGAATACAATTTCCACTCTGCTGGATTCATTCGGTAACGGAATGATAAGCATTGTAAACGTTATGTATTTCTTCTCGTTCCGTATGTATACCCAGTGTGCAATTTACGGCCTGATGAAAACGCTGATGAGCTTCAGGTCAACGCCGCTCAGCTTTGTTGCGCCGTATTTTGTAAAGCGTTTTCCATACAGAACCTTGAAAATCATCAAGCTTGTCGTCTGTGCGGTGAGTGCCGTTTCGGAAATGCTGACGATTATGGCGTTCCCCACAAAGCAGAATTTGTGCGGTATCGTTATTTTTGCGTGTGAGTTCTGTAAGGGCCTTGCAACGTCAATTCCCGACGTTGCCGACAGCGATATGGCCGTAAGAAAGAACGACTATCAGATGTATCTTTCGGGCGAGCGCCTTGAAAACTTCAGCGGAGTGTTCAACTGGATTATTTCTCCCGTTACCACTTTCGTAAGCCTTATAATACCTGTAATTATTCTCAAAAACGGCTTCAATTCCAACTGGGACGTTCTTTATATTGATTCTGCCAGATTTAATATTCTTGCAATTCCGCTAATGTTTGACCTTGTCGGTTTTGTTCTGATGATTATTCCGTATCTGTTCTGGGATTTCAACAATCCGCAGCACGAATACGTTATGGAAGTTCTAAAGCAAAGGGAAAAGCTCGCCCAAGAAGGCTATTTTCCGTCAGAATACGAGGGCGGACTCGAATTTGCGAAGCCCGGTGAGCTTCACGCAGGAATACCCGTTGAGTCAGCCGCTATGATTGAAAGGCGTAACAGCCTTATCGCAAGTAAAAAGGAAGCCCCCGAAGAGGCAACAGCACCCGAAGCATAAACGGTTTAAATATCCGAAAAGCCGGCACAAGGTTTCAGCCTTGCGCCGGCTTTTTTAGCTGATAATATTTCAGGTGCTTTTGAGAATCTTTTTGTATTTCTGCGAGTACTTTTCTTTTGAAATAGCAGTCTCTATCTGTTGGACTGTCGGAAACTGAACGGAACGTTCAAATTTTTTGAATCTCATTTAGGATATACTCCTGACGGAAGGGAATGGGTTTCGGCTTACCGTCCTTTTCTGAGCTCGCTTTGTATGGTGTCAATGCGGTTGCTTACCTCTTGACGCAAGTCACTCGGAAGCACTAAAAGCGAATAAGGGTTTTGCATAAAAAAACGATGAGCTTTTTGTATATGTTGTAATCCACGGGATTTGTTAAGGCGGTTATTTTTTCTTTTTCGGGGCTGTTCTGTTCCACCGGCTCCTGAACAGGCACATCAACCGCTTCCTCGGTCGTTTCGGCTTCTTCAGTTACTTCGGCTTCTTCGGCAGCTTCGTTTTCTTCGATTATTTCAGCTTCTTCGGTTTCTTCGATTGTTTCGGATTCTTCCGAAGACGTGTCGGGCTCAATTGCTGTAATGCAGCCGTCCGACATCATTGATAAAACCTTTTGCAGCGCCGAATCAAGCTGCTTTGCCGTTTCGTTCAGGTGCTGTGCGCTTTTTTCTACTGCGTTTTCGGCGTTTATTCTTTCAAGCTCTTCCCTGAGCCGTTCGTTTTCGCGGCTTTCCGTAAGTAAAAGCTCCAAAAGCTCAAGTCGGCTGAGCTTTTTCAGTTCTTTATCTGTCACGAAATCATCTTCTTTTATTTTTCTTAAATAATATAATAAAAATTATAATTAACTGGTATATTAGCATAATTAATCGAGCTTTTCAACAATTTGTGTGCATTTTTTTTGAGGAAAGTAAGCGGATTTTTTCAGATTAAATATTAATATTGTTTTCTTTCGGGTATTATGGTAATATTAACTCGTATATACACAAGCGTTTGATACCGGATTTTGCGTAATGCAATGCTTGCACGTGGTATTCGTTGACAGCTGAAAAGGCTGAAGCTTTTACGATATTTTGACTATGAAAACAAGAAACAGGGGAGGGGGAAGGTATGAAAACGGGCAGGCAAACGGTTTTCTGCGGTGCTGATACGGTTGCGGATAACGGCTTTTGTTTCAAGGGGCACTGCGGACTTATCACTAACCCTACGGGCGTTTTGCGTGACCTTTCTGCAACGGTGGATATGCTGCGGGAAAAATGCAGTCTTGTTGCGCTTTTCGGGCCTGAGCACGGCATTCGGGGCGATATCCAGGCCGGTGAAGGCGTAGCTTCTTATACTGACAAAAAAACGGGGCTTCCCGTTTACAGTCTGTTCGGTGATGACACGGCGCAAAGCGAAAATGTGCTGGCAAGTCTTGATACGGTTATATTTGACATTCAGGATGTCGGCGCAAGGTTTTACACCTATGCTTACACTATGACCGACGCTATGAAGCTTTGTGCAGAGAACGGCATAAGGTTCGTCGTGCTTGACAGACCCAATCCCATAGGCGGTGTGAAGGCGGAGGGCACGGTGCTTGACAGAAGGTTTTCTTCGTTTGTCGGCAGATTTGAGACTCCCACACGCTGCGGACTGACTATAGGCGAATTTGCGCTGATGATGAACGAAACGGAAAACATCGGCTGTGACCTGACCGTCGTACCGATGAAAGGCTGGAAAAGGGAAATGTATTTTGACGATACAGACCTCTGCTTTATTCAGCCCTCGCCCAATATTCCGACCGTTGACACCGCATTTGCTTATATCGGCACCTGCATTTTTGAGGAAACAAACCTTTCCGAGGGCAGAGGCACGACAAAGCCCTTTGAAATGCTTGGCGCACCGTGGCTGGACAGTAAGGCGGTAATTGAGGCTGTCGGCCAGCAGGACGGGGTAATTCTGCGAGAATGCTCGTTCACACCGACGTTTTCGGATTATGAAAATGTTTTCTGTCACGGTATTCAGCTTCACGTTACCGACAGAGAGACTTTTTCGCCGTTTGCGGTGGGGATAAGACTGCTCGATGCAATAAGAAAAATACACACCGAGCTTGAAATTGAGCCCGATATAGTCAAGCTTCTCGGTACTGACGAAATTTTCAGAAGCGGTTTTGATGCGGAAGAATTTATCGGGCGGGAAAACAAAAAGTGTGCCGAATGGCAGGTACTTTCAAAAAAGTGGTATTTATATTGATACAAAAACAGCCCTTATGAATCAAGCGTTCATAAGGGCTGAAAAGTTTAGGGTGTCGAGTTCGGATTATTCTCGCCACCCTAACGTTATCTTGCGGAGCTTATAAGTTCATCCATTGCTTCGAGCAGGGTTGCTGCTGTTTCGGGACCCGTTGAGTTCGTTTCCTCGTAGTGGTTTCTGCCCGATTCGTCAACGGTTGTGTTGAAATACGGGAACCACTCGTGCAGGTAGAAATCGTTTTCGGGTATAATGTAACCGATTTCGTCGTTGCAAAGGCCGACAACGAATTTATGCGTACAGTCTGACATTTCGGTCAGCGGCTTGCAGTCAAAGTCCGTGCCGTTTGCGGAGGTTTGAGCGGTAAGAAAATTGCCGCTTTCAAGCTCGGGCGAAAGCTCGCCGGGTATCATAAAAATACCTATCTGTTTGCTTCCGAGCTCCATATACGAAACCTCGGAAATGATTGAAATATCGCCGCTTTCAGCCTTTGAGATATCGTTGTTGAGCACACCGAGAATACGCACGAGAAGCAAGGCAATATTATCGCACTTAACCTCTACCGCTTCGGTTTTGACATTCACAAGGGGAGCAAGCTCGGTTTCGTTTGCTACGCTCATAACAAGCTCGCCGACATCCTTGCCGAATTCCTTGACGTATTCAAGACCGAGCTCAAAATTACGCAGAACGTCGTCAAGCTTTTCGCAGGTGACAAGTCCGCCGATAGCTCCGTTTATGAATACAACGTTTGCGCCGCCCGTCTTCTCAACTATTTCCTTTTCCATATATGCGGGGAAATCGGCGCTGACAACGGTTGTTCTTGCGCCTAAGCATTCGGCGTGGCAGGCAAAGTTGACGATGTAGGTGTCGTCGCTTCCGTCAGTCGGGTCAAAGCGAAGCCTTGTGAGGGTTGCGTCGTAATCAATGGGGTTTCTGGTGTCAATCAGCAGGCCTTCATCCTCTGCCGTACCGAAATAGAGCTTGCCGTCCTTTCGGCTTTCGTAGGCGGCAATAATCGCCTCGGCTGTCTTTGCCTTAAGGCTCTCCATAAATTCGGCGTTCTTGCCGTCTGAAAGGAAATTCTTACCCCACAGACCCTGCGTATCAATTGCGGAATGAGAATGTGTTGAGCAGATATTTACTGATTTTACGTTCGGTATTTTACCGCTCTCAATTACAAGCTTTCTGATATCGTTTATATCCTTGCGGCTCATACCTACACAGTCAATGGCGCACATAATCACGCCGCCCCTGCCCGTGTTGTCGTCAAGATAAACAGCCTTTGCGTGCATATCGTCAAGCACGGAGAGAGCAGGGTTATTGGTGTTGTAGCCTGCAATATAGTAGGTGTCTGCCGTTATGTCCTCGGGGGTAAGAACACGGCTTGCAAAGCCGACGGTCCAGCCCTCGCCTGCCGTTTCGGAGAACACTTCGTCACCCTTGAGCATATATTCCGAAGCCTCTTCAACGCTTGTGTAGGCTGAATTGGGCACGAAAAGCAGAACGAGCGACAGCAGAGCCGAAATAATACCCTTTACCAAATCGGGCAGACGAAAAAAACGCAATACTTCCATTTGGTATTACCTCGCTTATTCGGCACCTTCAAGGCTTTCAAAAAGCTCAATGAATGCCTTTGAAAGGGTTGTACCGCTCTTGGAGCCCGTGGAAACAGATTCCTCGTAGTGTCCTTCGCTGCCTGCTGAGCCGTAATCGTTATCGGGCACGATGTAGCCGACGGCGTCGTTGCAAAGGCCGAAGACGAGAACGTCATCATCCTCGGGAAGATACGTGTTAAGAGCGGCATAGGGATACTCCGTACCGTTGAGTGCCTCGTCTGCCGTAAAGAAGTTGCCGTATACTATTTCGGGCAGAACCTCGCCGGGCACCTGAAGAATCTTGATATCCTTGCCGATTTCAACGTAGCCTATTTCGCTGGGCATATATACCGCACCGTTTTCCTTGTAGGCAATTGCGTTGCAAAGGTTTGCTCTTTCAACGAGCTTGAAAAGGAAGTTGTCAATTTCAAATTCAATCTGCTTGATGCGGATATTGAGAATCGGCTCAACGAGCGTTGCCTTTTCGGTAAGCTCGGTGAACACGTCATTCATAATACGGCAGTATTCCTTCATCTTGTCGTAGCCGGAAAGCTCCTCGGGAATACCGTTTTCAACGCCGAGGTTAACGTATATACCGCCGCCTATAGCGCCCTGAATGAATATGAAGTCAGCATTTTTTGCCGTGGTAACGGTCTGGTCAAGGTAGCCCGGGAAAT
The DNA here is from genome assembly GCA_017521365.1 of Clostridia bacterium. Taxonomy (GTDB): domain Bacteria; phylum Bacillota; class Clostridia; order Oscillospirales; family Acutalibacteraceae; genus UBA8612. The sequence continues at coordinate 30,678 of JAFXCT010000015.1, read as the reverse complement.
CCGCAGATATCTGCGTATTCTCCCAAGGAAGGTTGACGGGGTGTCCGCCGAAATTGGCTATGTATATTTCCTTCTTTGACGTATCGTTGGGTACGAAGCGGAAAAGGTGCACCTTGTCGTCCAGAGAGTTGGGCTCACGTCCGTCTGCAAAAAGCTGAGGACAGGACTTGGAGGCATAGTAGAGCTGACCCTGTGTTCTGCTTGTATATGCGTCTCTTATTGCCTTGGCGGTCTTTTCGACAACGCTGGCGATATAGGCCTCATCTCTGCCGGATTTCGGGATATTACCCCAGAGACCCTGGGTATCAATGGCGCTGTGGGTATGGGTTGAGCCGACGTTTATTGCAATAAGGCCGTCCTCACCCGTAATATCGCTGAGCTTTTCACGGATATCCTTTATATCCGCATTCATAAGGCCTACGGTATCAACCCACGCAAAGGCAACTGCACCTCTGCCCGAATTGTCGTCAAGCACGACTGCTCTTACGCTGATATCGTCAATAACACCCGTTGCTTCCTGTGCGGGAAATTTAAGGTAGCCGCCGAGAAAATATCTGTGGCTGTCAATATCGTCGGGCGTAAGAATTTCCTTGGAATATCCGACCGACCAGTATTCTGCCTCAGCCTCGTCAATAAACTGTGCCGTGCCCTCAAGAAAATTTGCGCTGATTGCTTCCTCGGGCTTTGCGTCGTAGCCTACGAGAAGAAGGCTTTGGGCAAGTGCCGAAACAAGAAGGGGTAAGCCTGTGATGACCGCAAGCAATGCTGCGCCGAGTCTGATGATAAATGCCATAATTTTTTCCTCCGTTTAAATGTTATTTGATACCGAGCTCGTTTTTTAGCTCGGATTTGATATCAATATCGTTGGATATTCTTGCGGGCATAGCTTCGTATTTTTCAACAAGCCCGAAAATTTCCGCAAGCAGCTTTTCATCCCTGCTCATAAGGAAGTTAAAAATACCGCCCAGAATATCGCACATCACAAAGAATTTTTCCGACCATTTTTTAAGCTCGCTGCATATGGGAATATCACGTTGAAGGTACTCCCTGCAGGCGTTCATTTTTCCGAGATAAGCCTGCGCCAACTCAAAAGCTTTTTGCTTATCCCCCGTTTTGAAGGCGGCTTCAATTGAGTCCAAAGCCGCATACATCCGCCTTGAGTTTGCGTCCTTTAAGCAGGAGGTATAAAGGTGGTCTGCAAAGACTATAAAATTATCCGCATCCTCTTTGCGTATAACCTGCTTTATCGCACCCTCCCACGATTTCTGCGGGTCGTAATTAACGCTGTCCCACAGGTAATCAGCAAAGGTAATAAGCGGAATTTTCGAGCACTCGGCGTATTCCATACAGTTTGAAATTATGCCCTCGGAATATTTATACAAGTCCTTATCCCTGCCGATTATCGGCGAAAGATGCATTTCGTTGAACATCGAGCAGTCGTTTACGGGGTAGTTATCCCAGTAAAGAGGCTTGTGTTGAGTGCCTTCAATAAACCTGAGTGCTTCAAGGCTCGTCAGCTCACGTGAGCAGATATCCCTGCCCGTCCAGAAGACTGACACGAGCGGAGGAATATTCTGACCGAGCTTTGAAATGTAATACTCGTTTCCCTTGCCGTGGTAAAGCGTCGGGCAAACGGTAAGCCTGATTGACGGGTCGATTTCCTTCAGCGCAGAATAATAGCTGTTTATCAGCTCAATGTGGGCGTTTACCGTTTCACCGTAAAGTGCCTTATCCTCCTCAAAACACAGCTCCTCGTCAATATCGTCAAGCAGAAGTCCGAAATCGGTTATTCCGACCCGATAAAGCTGTTTTGTCTTTTTCATCAGCGCATCAAATTCAGCTTCATCGGAATACTTCACCGAAAGGCCGGGAGCAATGCACCAATAAAACGACATATAATATTTTTTCGCTTCATCGACAAGCTCTTTGAGCTTCATCAGCTCATCTTCGGGGTACTCCTCACGCCACTTTTCACGGTGATACAAATCGTCCTTGGGCGCATAATAAACCGTATTCATTCTGTTTTTTGCCGCAAGTGCCATAACGGATTTGCGCTGCTCAAAGCTCCAGGGCTTACCGTAAAAGCCCTCTATGTATCCCCTGACATTAAACGAGGGTGCGCAGATGTATTCTCCGTCGGCAAGGCTGTTTTCTTCAATGCGTTTTGCAATATCGCAAAGAGCGTAAAAAGCACCCTTTTCACACGAACATTCAACGGCTATATTCTTGCCCGAAACGGTGAGTATGTATTTTTCGTCGGTAAGCCTGTGCGTTTTTTCACAGTAGCAGACACGGCGTGTGTTGCCGAAACCAAACGTTATATCGTACCCCGAAAACACACCGCCGAAAAGGCTTTCAAGGTTTTTAACCATAAGCACCCCTCCATTATTCTAATAATATATTATTTTATTTGATTTTACAATTATCAAATTGATATAATCTGTGCCTTGATTTTTGTGCGTTTTAATGATAAACTTTCAGTAACAATTCTTGGAAGTGATAAAATGACAATCAGGCCTTACCAAAGCAAGGACAAGGAAAACGTACGCTTCGTGCACCTCAACAGCGAAGGCCCGTGCAAAAGCTCAAAACGGGGAATTAATTTCGGGCTTGCGGTTTACTGCGACTATTACATAGAAAAGGAGCCCGAAAACTGCTTCGTTGCCGTTGACGAAAACGATAAGGCAATCGGATATATCATCAGCACGGAGGATTTTGACAAGTTCTATCCCGTGTTTCTCAGCGAGTACCGCACCCGTATTGCAAAATGGGAATATAAGCGCAGAAAAAGTGCGTTAAGGTCGGTTATCCCCCACGAAAAATACAAGGACGAATACCCTGCCCACCTGCACATCGACATTCTTCCCGAATATCAGCGGATGGGGCTGGGGCACAAGCTGACCGATGCGCTTCTTGCCCACCTGAAAGAAAAGGGCGTAAAGGGAATTATGCTCACCACCTGGATTAAGAACGAAAAAGCCAGAGGCTTTTACGACAAATACGGATTCACACTTCTTGCAGAAATGAAAAACTGTGCCGTGTACGGTATAAAGCTTTAAAATTTATATCCCCGTAAAGAACGAAAAGTTTTTTACGGGGATATGTATTTTTCTCCTATTCAACAGCGCTGCGTATATTCCAGCCGTTTTCGTCAAGCCGCTTTTCGGCTTCTTCAGCCGTACAGCCGAGAATTTCGGTTACTATTCCGACCATTCTGCGTGTCAGCTTTTTATTGGTGGGCTTTAAGTTAATCATCATATTCTCGTAAACACAGCCGCATTTAACCATAGCTGCGGTTGAAATCATATTGAGTATAATCTTCTGCGCCGTGCCTGCCTTCATTCGGGTTGAGCCCGTGATGACCTCGGGGCCCGTATCGGCACAGATATCAATATCCGCCGCTTTGCCAAGCTCGGTGTCGGGATTGTTTGTAATTGAAAAGGCCTTTGCGCCGACACTTTTTGCGTAGCTGACAGCGGAAATAACGTAAGCTGCCGAGCCCGAAGCGGAAATTCCGATAAGTATATCCTTGTCGCAAAAATTACGGGCTTTCAGGTCTTCAACGCCTGCCGTAGGATTATCCTCGGCGTTTTCGGCGGCCTTGAACATACAATTCTGACCGCCTGCAATAATGCCGTTGAAAAGGTCGTACGGCACGCCGAAGGTAGGCGGACACTCCGCCGCATCGCAAACGGCAAGCCTGCCCGAAGTGCCGCTGCCGATATAGAAAACTCTGCCGCCCTGCATTATTGCAGCTGCAGCAGCATCGCAAACTGCCGCAATCTGCGGCAAAACAGCTTCAACCGCAACGGTTACCTTTGCGGTTTCTTTGTTTATTATCTCCACCATTTCAAGTGCGGACATTTTGTCAATGCCGTATGTATCGGGGTTTCTCATTTCCGTTTTCAGCATAATTACGTTCTCCTTTTTGCAAGCGAAACCGCACCGTTTACCATAGGCTCATCAAGAAACGTGAGTGCCGGATTTCCTTCGATATATTTCATCAGAAATGGGTACAGTATTTCCCTCTGCTTACAAAGGCCGCCGCAGATAACAATTTTTTCGCTTCTGCTGTCCAAAGCCTTTCGGGCGCCGTTAATTACCTTTGCCGCTTCAAAAGCATTGCGGTCTATGATTTCACGGGCAGCCGCATCACCCAGCTTAAACGCTTCAAAAACCACAGGGGCAAACGATGCAACGTAAGCCGTGCCGAGGCTGTATATGTCTGCAACGCTGTCTTCGAGCCTTTTTCCGAGCTTTTTTTCAACGAGCTTGAAAATAATTTTGCTACCTATTCTGCCGTCTGTAAACTCAAACGCAGAGTTGAGCGCATCGGAGCCTAAGTGAAAGCCGCTTCCGCCCTTGTCTATCAGATATCCTCTGCCGCCTGCACGGTGAAACGTTTCACCCGAACGGGCGTAGGCCACAATGCCCGTGCCCATTATTACGGCAGTACCGTCTTCACCGCCGAGTGCCGCTTCAAGCGCAAGGTCAATATCGCTTTCGCAGCCGAACGAAACAAAGCCGAAGCGTGAGAGAAATTCATTTATGTGCTTCTGGTTTTCTCCGCTTTTTGCGCCGGCAATGCCTGCAAATACGGATATTTCATCATAGGCAAAGCCGCTGCATATTTGCTCAATACCGTTTTCAAGAACGGCAAATGTGTTTTCAAGCCCGTTGTTGACAGGGTTTGACCCGCCGAGAAGCAGCCGCCTGATTTCTGCACCGCTTAAATCACAGAGCAGAAATTCCGTTTTTGTTCCTCCGCCGTCAATGCCGAGCAAATATTTGATTAAACTGCCGCTCATCGTCTTTCCTCTTTTCAATCGGGAAATTTTCGGTTAATTACAAGCAGAGAGCTTGCGTCAAACGGGTGTGTTCTCTGCGGCAATTGCGCTTGCGGCTCTTATTTCTTCAAGCTCGCTCATAATTTTTTCCTTGCGCTTGCCCGTAAAGTTATCAAACATCATAATAATACCGGGTACAAGGTTGCCTATAATACCGGGGATTGCAACGAGCAGGAATATGCCGTGGAGTGTTTCGGGTGTCTGTACAGCTTCGGTCATAACGCCGTTGATTGAAACAGCGCTCTGATAGCCGATGAGTGCCATACCGCCGTTGACAAGCAGCTCCTTCCAGAGGGCTGCAATACGGGAAACCATTGTGTTGAAGGCAAAAACCATACCCTCGTTACGCTGTGCAACGCCGTATTTCTTAAAGCTCTTCCACTCCATATAGTCGGTTGAGTCGGCAAGAAGTATTCTTTTTGCGGCGCTCATTGCGGCGTTTGGCATACCGCCCAGCGCAATAAGAATACCGACAAGCCAGAGGCTCTTGTAGCCGAAGGTCAGAAGAATCAGGTAGCATATACCCGTGTGCAGGTAGCCCCACACAACAATATCTCTTGAAGAACGCTTTTTGCCGACAAAGGGCACGGAAAGAAGACCTGCATAGGAGAGCGTAGAGCTGCCGATTTCAACATAGGTTTTCATACCGTAGCGGTTAAGGGTGTGCTTGTAGAAGAAGGGGAGAGAGTTGTAGCACACCTGCCTGACAGACTCAATAACCTGGCTTAAGCAAAGCAGGAGCAGCGGTCTGTTGAGCAGAATGAGCTTATAGTCAATTTTGACCTTCTTTTCTTTTTCACGCGGCGGAAGAACGATATTACGCTCTTTGAGTGTAAAGCAGGGCACAAGCATTGTGAAAAGGCCGAGTATGCCGAAAATGAGCGCAACTGTGAAGAATGCCCACTTTTCCTTGGCGTAGTCGTTCCCCTGAAGCTCAATAAGTATCGGCACCATACCGCCGGGCAGCATTGAGCCGAGCGTGGAGGCGAGCTGGGCTACGGTGTAGAAATTTTTTCTGGATTTTGCGTTGGGTGTCATTCTTACGGAAAGCGTTGACAGTGCAACGTCGAAGAAGGTGTCCGCAATATTGAAAAGCAGGAAAAGCAGAAAGCTCCAGATAACGTTGAATGTAATTGATGATGACGGGACAATAAAAAGAAGGATTGATGAAAGCGTAAACGGAATGGCGGAAGCCGTCATAAACCGCCTTGCATTACCCTTGGAGGAATGGTTGTTGTCAAGCATTGCGCCGACAATCGGGGCAATGAGAATATTAACGCCCGTCGTGACGGATTTCATCGCAACGATGTGGTGAGATTTGAGACCCATATAGTCGTACATAAACTGGTCGGTGTATGTGCCGACCGAGTCCTGACCCATACAGTTGCCGAATACGCCCGAAACGTAGCCGACCTGTTCCTTGAAGGCAACGTCGGGGTTGTTTTTCATTTCATTGTATTTTTCTTTTATGTGAATTTTGCCACTCTTTCAGCTCCTTTATGTTTTTTTCGAATTACAAAATAATCATATCACACATTTTATCTTATAACAACAGTTATTTTTCTGTTGAGTTTCAGAGCCGTATATGCTAAACTGAAAATAATATGACTACGGTTGGTGATTATTATGGATTTCGGTTTTACCACGACCTCCTTCCGACAGATTAAGGATTTGGAAAAAATCGTAAATATAGCCCGTCAGGCAGAGGCTGACTGCATTGAGTGGGGCGGAGATAAGCACGTTAAAAGCGTTGAGGATGCTTTGCGTGCAAAGCAGCTTTGCGACAAGGCAGGTATACGCATAAATTCCTATGCAAGCTATTACCGTGTCGGCTGTAAAAACTCCGATGAGTGGAATAAAATCTGCGAAATTGCAAGCGCAATGGGCGCACGCAGCGTGCGTGTGTGGCTCGGCAAAGCCGACAGCGAAAAGACCGACGAAGCAACGTACAAACAGATAGTTGAGGACACCAAAAATATCTGTAACACGGCAAAGGAATACGGGCTTACCGTCTGCCCCGAATGTCACGACAATACTTTCAACAACAACACCGATGCTTTTCTTAAAATTTACAATGAGGTCGGCTGTGACAATTTCAGAACTTATTTCCAGTCACGCTACAAGCGTCTGCAATACGACCTTGACCGCATTGAGCGCACGTTGCCGTATATTGAAACGGTACATATTTCCTTTTCGGAGCAAAGCCGTGAGCAGTTCCCGATGTTCAACCCGACGTATATTGATAAGCTGATTGATAAAATAGTCAGCTCGGGCTTTGACGGAAATATACTGCTTGAATACACGTACCTTTGCGGTTATTACGGAATACCGTCGTGTATGATTAAGGATATGAAAAGACTTAAGGACAAGGTTGGTGGGACAAGGTGAAAATCGCTCTTTTCGGCAGCAATCAACTGCAGTTTTCAAAGGTTTATACGCCTGATGTGCTTGAAAAATTAGCAGGATACGGCGAGCTTTCGCCGAGAATAAGCAAGAAGAATATTGCGGATTATAAGGATTTTCTCAAGGGCTGTGAAATTGCTTTTGCAACCTGGGGTATGCCGCAGTTTACCAAGGAGGAAATTGCCGAATATATGCCCGACCTCAAGGCGGTTTTCTATTCCGCAGGTACGGTGCAGTATTTTGCACGGCCGTTTCTTGAAAGCGGAATAAAGGTTTATTCTGCCTTTGCGGCAAACGCTGTGCCCGTGGCTGAATACACCTTTGCGCAGATTACTCTTGCGGCAAAGGGCTATTTTCAGACGGCTAAGAATTACCGCATACTGCCGCTTCGCTCACTTTACTTTGCCAATTCCTGCACGGGCAATTTCGGCTGCAAGGTCGGCCTTGTCGGACTCGGTGCAATCGGCAGAATGGTTGCCGAAAGGCTTAAGGCGCTCGATGTTGAGGTTTATGCCTGCGACCCGTTTGTTTCAAAGGAAACGGCAGAATCGCTCGGCGTTACCCTTGTCGATATGGAAACGCTTTTCAGAGAGTGTGACGTAATCAGCAACCACCTTGCCAACAAGCCCGAGCTTGAAAATATTTTCAACTACAGGCTTTTCAAATTGATGAAAAAGCGTTCAACCTTTATAAATACGGGCAGGGGAGCACAGGTTGCGGAATATTCGCTTGCGCTTTCGCTTCTGCTTCACCCGTCGAGAACCTTTGTGGGCGACGTGCTGAAAAAAGAATTTTTCCCGTACATAAACCCGCTTTTCTGGGTGCCCAACGCAATTCTTACGCCTCATATCGCAGGCAGCACGGGCAACGAGCCGCAGAGAATGGCTTATTATATGATGGAAGAAATGGAGAGCTTTCTTGCGGACAAGCCCACACGCTACGAGGTAACGCTTGAGGCTCTTGAGAGGATGGCATAAGCCTATGACGGTTGTGTACGTAATAATTGCCGTAATTGCGCTTTTGGTTTTGCTGACGGCGGTTGAGCTTTGGCGTCTGCTGAAAATCAAACCCTTGCCCGATTTGCCCGACGATACGGAGCGTGAAAAATATTCGCTGAATATTAACGGCAAAAGCTTTGAGGAGCTGTATCTTTTTCTCTGCGGAAAGCAGAGCGAGCCGTCTTTCAGCGAGGAGGAGATATATTCTCTGCTTTTTAAGCAGGCGGAATATATGAATAAGCGCTTTGACTGTGCGGATTTCAGGGCGCAGATGCTTTTTAAAATTTACAAGGACTGCGGCGAAAAGCTTTCCCACGAGTGTAAGGCTCTTATAAAAAACACTTTTCTTAATTTCAAGTATTCAATGGATGAGCCCGGTGACGACAGTATGTGCTACTGGTCGGAAAACCATCAGCTTCTCTTTGCCGTCAGCGAGTATCTTGCAGGGCAGGAGTGGCAGAATGAGATTTTCACCAACGACGGTAAGCAAGGCGAGGAGCACCGCCGAAAAGCCCTTGAAAAAATCAGAATATGGATGAAACAGCGCTTTGATTACGGCTTTTCCGAATACCTGAGCAATAACTACCTTGCCGAGGATATTGCGCCGATGGCAAATTTCATCGCTTATGCAAAGGATGAAAAAGAAGCTGAGCAGATGAAAATAATTACGGACATTCTCTGGCTTGATGTTGCGCTCAACAGCGTGAATAACCGCTTTGTTGCGGCAAGCTCCAGAATGTACGGCAACAACAAGGCGGCAAACTGCACGGGCAACAGCATACAGTGTGCAATGAATATCCTCTGGGGCAGGGAGGCGGCAGAAAAACTGCTTGCCGCTCCCGAAATTTCCGAGCAGGAAAAGAAGCTTGTTGCGGCTTCGCTTGAAAAAAAGCCGAATTACATAGTGCTATGCTTTACCGATATTGTTGAAAAGGGTCTTTATACTCTGCCGAACGCTGTAAAGGACATTGCCTTGTCAGATGAAGCCTTCGTTTCAAAAATGAGCTGCGGCCTTTCACCCGATGATATGGTCAACGAAAACCTTGTCGGGCAGAGCGATTTTCAGATTATGGCGCAGACGGGTGCGGAGACCTTTACCAATCCGCAGGTGATAGAAAACACACTTGAATATCTTAAAAAGAACGGACTGTACACCAACAAATTTTTAAGCTATTTCAGGTTTTTAAACCTTACTGTTTTAAAGTGCGTGAATTGGGAAAAGTTTGCCCGAAAGCACAGCATTATGCCCCACGGAATAGCCCTCGGCAGAGGCAATGTTTATACTTACCGCAATGCCCGTTATTCAATGTCAACCGATGTGTGCAAGGACGTCGGAGTCTGCGGTGCGCAGGACCACGTTTGGACGGCGAATATTGCCGAGGAATTAACGCTTTTCACCACTCATCCGGCAGGCAACGGCGACGGAAAGTACGGTGCTTCACCGGGTTATTGGGTCGGCAACGGCAGACGGCCGATGAGCGTACAGCACGAAAACGTGAACATAACAATATACAAGCTTCCGCAGAAAAAAAGGCTTGGCGAAAGTGCGGTCTGTGACCTTACACACGCCTATATGCCTCGTGATTTGTACGATGAGCTTGAGCTTGACGGCAACAGAGTGTTTGCACGCAAAAACGGTGTTTTCGCTGCGCTTATTTCGGACGGAAATTTGGAGTATAAGCCCTATAACCCCGATTCGGCAAGGGGTTTGCTCAAGGGCAGGAATTTGCCCGATAACCTCAGCCTTGAGGGTGGCTTTGACCTTTGCCGCAGGGGCGGAGAATACCATTGCTACGTCACCGAGCTTTCAGACTGCGACACGGAAAGCTTTGACCGGTTTAAAGAAAGAGTAAAGCAGAATAGCTTTACATCGGATGGCGGCTGTGTCAGCTACAAAACGCATTGCGGTGAAATAAAAGTGTCCTACACAGGTGCATTTTCGCTCAACGGTGAGAGTGTTGAAACGGAGTTTGACCGTTACGACAGCGTTTTCTGCAAGGCAGAGCGCAAGGACAAAACGGTAAAAGTCAATACGCCTGCACACAGTCTTGAGCTTGAATTTGACAGGGCGGTAAGAAAAACAGAATAATTCTTTTGCGGCATATACCACCGTGTATGCCGCTTTTCAATTTTCACAAAAAATTTTATAGAAAATTTATTGAATTGTGCAATTTATTATATTATAATATAGAATAATATTATCCTTAATCCGGATGGTGAAACGGTATGGGCAGAAAACATTCTCACGTAATCGTGCTCGGAATTGACGGCGCAGGCTCCTTTATTAAGGATGCCGTCACGCCGCATTTCGATGAGATTTTTGCAGACGGAGCGGTGATTTACGATGCGCTTGCATCCAATCCGTCAATCAGCGCAGAGTGCTGGGGCTCAATGCTGCTTGGTGTCGGCCCCGAGGTTCACAAGCTTACAAACAGTATTGTCAGCTCAACCCCTTATCCTGCGGATTCGCCTTATCCCTCGCTTTTCCGCAGAATCAGAGAGGCTTATCCCGAGGCGGAGCTTGGCTCATACTGCGACTGGAATCCGATTACATACGGTATAGTTGAAAACAACCTCGGCGTTTCTCACGACACGGCAAACGACGATGACCTCACGCCGATTATATGCGACTATATTAAAGCGAAAAAGCCCGATTTTCTGTTTATTCAGTTTGACAGCGTGGACGGTGCAGGCCACAAGCACGGCTACGGCACACCCGAGCACCTCAAGCGTATCGGCGAGGTTGACGTGCTTGTAAACGACGTTTACACCGCCGCAAAGGATGCGGGAATAATTGAAGACACGCTGTTTATAGTTATTGCCGACCACGGCGGCACAAACCCCGGCAACGGTCAGGGTGGCGGCCACGGCGGTTGGACCGACGGCGAAAGGTACGTTACCTTTGCCGCGGCGGGTAAGGGCGTAAACCGTATTCAGCTTGAAAGAATGAATATCAGAGACCTTGCCGCCATAGTCCTTTATTCGTTTGGTATAGGGCTGCCCGGGTTTGACGAGCAGGGCTGGACATCACAGATTCCCGAGGGACTGTTTGACGACGCATCAATCCCCGAATACCGTGATATATCGCACCTCACAGGTGCAGCACCGAGGATTTCCAAGGTACCGCATACATCCGAATTGATTTAAGGAGGCTTCCTTTTATGAAAAAAACATTAAAAAGAGTGATTGCATTTATGATTTGTGCATCAATGCTGGCCGGTGTCGGTGCGGCAGGCGCTTCTGCCGCAACACTTGAAACGGATTGCAAGGGCAAGTGTGAGCATTCGCCCGTAATCGTTCTTCCCGGCATTAACCATTCGCCCACGTATCTTTACGATGAAAACGACGAGCCCGTTACCTACAACGGCAATCACATCGGTTCTACGCTTCTTATTCTCAACGAGGAAGCGCTTTCTACCGGTGCCATCGTAAAGGCGGTACTCAGCGTTGTCGGCAGTATCTTCCTCCAGTCCAACCTCGGCGTTGACAAGGTTGCCTACAACCTGGTTTCCGATATTTTCAAGTATCAGCGCTGTGATGAAAACGGCGACCACGTTGAAAACCTCAAAACTCAGCGCTGGAACTATTCGCTTGAGCATATGTCGGACGAGGACCTTGACTGGACGTACAGAATGGTACCGATGAAGGCTCTTGTTGACGAGATAGGCGAGGACCACGTTTATTTCTTCACCTTCAATCTTGTCGGCGACCCGATGGACTCCGCAGACGACCTTGCAGAGTATATCGAAATGGTAAAAGAGCAGACGGGTCACGACAAGGTTTCCCTTCTCCCCGTCAGCCTTGGCGGCACTATCCTTACGGCTTACCTTGAAAAGTACGGTCACGGCGAGCTTGACCAGATTGTAAACGCAGTTGCCTGCCTTGACGGAACGGATATCGTTGCCGATTTCTACGCAAGAGAGTGGCGCCTTGAGGACGAATATCTTTACCACGAGTTCTTTGAAAAGATTATGATTGAGTCCGAGGGCGACCCCACACTCGGCTACCTTATCAATTCTCTGCTTCACATTGTTCCCCGTTCGGCAATAAACGGCCTGCTTACGGGTGCAATGAGTGCAATTCTTGACACGCTTATGCTCAACTGTCCGCAGTTCTGGGCTATGCTTCCCTCCTACAGATATGAGGCACTTGCCGAAAGGTATCTTTCCGACAAGCCCGAGCTTAAGGTAAGAACCGACAGCTTCCAGCAGGCAAGACTCAACCTCAAGCAGAATATTCTTGATGCCGTTGCAGACGGTGTCCGTGTCAACTCAATTGCAGGCGCAAACCTTGACCTTGGCGAAGAGATGTACACGTATTTCAATATCGTCGCATCCGCAGAAAAGGTAAATTCCGACGGTATCGTAAACCTTACCTCAACCACACTCGGCGCAACGGGTGCCGCAGGTCAGCAGACGCTTGCAGACGTTGACTACGAAAAGAACACCTATTGCGACAACCCCGAGCACAACCACGTTTCACCCGACAATATGGTTGATACTTCAACGGCAATTCTTCCCGAAAACACCTGGATTTTCCTTGACCAGCACCACGAGGTGGGTTATAATGATGTTGTTCTCAACCTTGCAAAGGCTATCTTCCTGGGCGAGGTGACGGACGTTCATTCCGACCCCGAAAACTATCCGCAGTTCAACGGCCCCTGCTATACGCAGAGCATACGCCGCTGGAAGCTTCCCGATGCAAAGAAGGTTGACCAGTCAACACTCAGCGAGGAGGACAAGGCAGAGCTCAACGCCGCAATTGAGGAGTGCGAGGCGGTGCTTAAGCTGACGGTTGCCGACCAGCCCAGAGTTGAGGCGGCAGAGGCAAGAATTATCGCCGCACTTCATAAGGTCGGTGCACCCGGCTACGAGAACATAGAGGCTGCAAAGGAGTCGCCGCTTGACCCCTTCTTCCGCAGCGTTACATACACGATGAGCAAGGGCTCACTCTTCCTTTTCGGCGGCGGTAGCCCCGTTGACAGAATTCTCTCTCCCGTAAGAAAGCTTGCCGATTGGATTACAGGCAAGTAAAAATAAAGCACAGAAAGTAAAAGAGGTATAGCTATGAAAAAAGTAATTTCTCTCGTACTCGTTTTTGCGCTTGCATTCTCAATGGTTTCTATGAGTGCATCCGCAACCGTTAAAACCGAGTGTCAGGGCGATTGCGACACCTGTCCCGCAATTGTTGTCCCCGGTATCGGTCAGTCCAACGTATGGGCGCTTGATGACAACGGCGACTATCTTCTCGACTCGGACGGCGACAGAATAAGCGCCTTCCCTGCAGTCGTAAACGTAGGCTCAATCGTTGTCAAGGCAATCTTCCCCGTACTTCTTACCCTCTTCTTCCAGGCAGATATCGGCCTTTCCGATGCACTCTGCTCCATCCTTATGGATGCCTTTGAGGTAAACCTCTGCGATGAAGAGACAGGCAAGAACACAGGCAACATTGAGGTTGAAAAGTATCTCTACTCCGTAGCTGAATGTTCAGATTACGAAAAGGAGCAGATTTACAACAACATTCCTCTCCAGGATTTTGCTAAGCAGGCAGGCGAGGACCACCTCTACTACTTCGCATACAACTCCTTCAGCAACCTTGAAAACACCGTAAACGAGCTTTACGCTTTTATTCAGATGGTTCTTGAGGAAACGGGCCACGAGAAGGTCAATATCGTTCCCATCAGTATGGGCGGCTCAATTGCAAACGCTCTTCTGGATTACTATCCCGACGTTATGGATAAGCTTGAAAAGGTTGTTTATATCGTTCCCGCTCTCAACGGCTCTACAATCGTAGGCGACCTTTTAAGGCAGGATTTTGCGTTCTTTGACACAGACTTCCTCTACAACGGCTTCCTTGAGGCTCTTATGGACGAGGAAGACGCAAGAATGATTGAGGTTATTGCAAGAATTATTCCCGACCAGGTACTCACCAAGGCTCTCCACAAGGTTGCAGACTGCCTTGTAAACGATATTGCAGGCAATATCACAAGCATCTGGGGTCTTTGTCCGAAGGAGGATTATCCTGCCGCTTCTGCTGCAGTTCTTGCAGATAAGCCCGGTATCAAGGCACAGACAGATAAGTTCTATCAGGCACAGCTTGATTCTCTTGCAAACATTCAGACTCTCGTTGACAAGGGCGTAGAGGTTTTCAATATCGTTGACTACGATGTACCGATGTACCTTATCGGTAACTCCTGGAACAACGACAATGCTGACGGTATTATCCACCTTTCCTCAACTGCTATGGGCGTTAAGAGCGCAATTGTCGGCGAAACACTCGGCGATGATTACGTACAGGCTAACACAAGCCCCAACTGCTCCGACCGCTCTCACAACCACGTTTCTCCCGACAAGGTAGTTGACGCTTCAACGGGTCTTCTTCCCGACCACACCTTCTATTTTGACGGTCAGGGTCACGAGCAGACAGCAAGAAACGACGCAATTATCGCTCTTGCAACAAGACTCCTTGCAACAGACGATATCAAGGACGTTTACTCCGTAGCTGATTTCCCGCAGTTCAGCGGCAGAAGAGACCCCCGTGCTCTCAACAACCACTACATCCCCGAGGCAAAGGCTGTTGACCCCTCAACCCTCAGCGAGGAGGATGCAAAGGAGCTTGCAGAGGCTCTTGCCGAAGCAGAAGCCTTCGTTGCTAACAAGGCCTGCTACGACGGACAGCAGAAAGAGGTTGAAGACAGACTCGTTGCTATCCTCGTCAAGATTGGTGTAAGAGAGGCAAGTGTTCCCGAAGAGCCCTCCACCTTCTTCACAAACCTCAGCCTGTGGCTGTTCGATAATTACGGCCCCAACGGCTTCTCCGAAATGCCCCTGCTGACGATTGTAAATCTCTTCAAGGCTGTCGGCTCACTTTTGGGAATTGAATAAACCGGCACAAATTAAATAAAAACAAATCCCACAGATATGCATTACGCAGTCTGTGGGATTTATATATTATATATTGTTTTTAATATAATTAAGTATATTAAGAATGTAAGAAGTTATAAGACTTTTCAAGCAGCTCGTAGAACTTCAAAGCATAGGGGTTGATTGCATCCCAGATAGGCTCGTCATAGAGCGTAATCCAGGTGTATATTCTGCGGGTAAGGTGTCTTAAATCGTTGCTTGAAAGCTCGTGGTTTACTCTTTCGCCCATACGGGTAACGCCGAATTTAACGAAGTCGTTGTACAAATCCTTGTTCGCCTTCATCCACAGGTACGGGTGCTGAAGCCTTGAAAATTCGCTTCTCATATTAGAGCATTTCCAGTATCTCCAGCAAAGCTCCGAGCGCAGAATACGGTTTAGCTGTTCTTCGGTTTCTGCCTGCTCCTTGGCAAGCTCCCAAAGCTCATCACAGCGGCTTATCTCCCACGGCATCATACCCGGCAGGGAGAAGCGTGAATCCTCCTCAAGGTAAAGGTGCTTCGTGCTTGTTACTGCGTGGTCTGTTACTATGTCTATAAACTCTTTTATGTATTTTCCGCCCGGGCCGTAAACAGCCTGTGCATAGCCGAGCATTTCCGCCTCAAAATCAAGGTAGGGGTTTTGCATAAGCTTTGTGAGAAGGTAGTTCTTCATTTCGCCGAATTCGCCGTCACATTCCGCAATGTAGAAAACACCCTGCTGGTAAATTCCCTTTACGTTGTGCTCGTAGAAAATCTGTGTGTTTCTCTGCAGCGTGCCGAAGTTTGCGTATATGTTTACGCTTTCGTCGCAGTTGAGGTTGTAATTCCATATATACAGTCTGTTGCAGATTTTGCTCCAGTCCTCAAGGTCCTGCATAAAGGTAGTGTTTGCATCGCATTTCGGGTCGTCCAGCGTGTGGCCGAAGCAGCACTCAATCGAGCAAAGGCGCACTATAACGTCGTCACGGGGGACGATACCGGTCGGTGCCGTGCGTGTGTACTGGTAGGCAAAGGTGTCAAAAACGATATTGTCGTATTTGCCCGTGGCCTTTATCCTGCCGGCAATCTCGTTTACGAAGGCGAGCATTGTGCCTGCCGGTGAGCCGTAGGTGCTGTCGAGTGCCGCACAGCTTTCGCATTGGCAGTATTCGCCGTTGTCAGCCTGAGTGATTGAAAGAATTTGCTCGGTAGCCGCAGGGTTGTGCTTTTCCTCAAGCAGCTCCAGCACTTCTTTAGTAACTGTGTCCTTGACGTCTTCGTTGGTAAGGCAAAGCTGTGTGCCCGTGCGTACACCGTCACGCAAGGCAAAGTATTCAGGGTGCTCATCAAAATAAACAGAGGGCTTGCAGTAGCGGTTTACGAGCGTGTGGCTTGAGCCGCCGAGGTATTCAACCGCATAGCCCTGCTCAGCCGTGAGCTTTTTGTAAATACCGCCCGTCAGACCGTTGGCAACGGAAAACTCGGGGTCCCTTGCGCTTGTTGTATCGGTTTCGCTGTACTCAAAAAACGGTGTGTATTCCTCATCAATTCCGGCAGGCACGGTGAGTGCGGAGCTTTCGGGGGTTACTATAACGTCTTTTTCGTACCAATGGCAGCCGCAGTATTTTTCAAGGAAGGCGTATACGCCGTTTATCGTGCCCTTGTTGCCTGCACCGTGGATAATTATGTCCGTTTCGGTGGAGGTTATGGTGTAGCTGCCGTCAGCGGCGGAAGAAAAATCGTTTTCGGAGCGGTCCGTTGCGCCGACGGAGATTTCGTATTCAGCCCCATCGCTGTCCGTGATGATTTTTATATCTCCGCCCGTAATTTTGTCAAGGTAGTATTTCAGCCTTTCGGCAGCGTAGCTTTCCTGAACGGTAGGGCTTTCGTCCGTTACGATAACCGCCTGAGTGACGTCAAACACGTTTTCCTTTGCAGAGGCGGCAAGCGTAAAGCACGAAGCCGTCAGCGAAAGTGCGGCGGTAACGCTTATAATCTTTTTAAAGGTTTTAATGGAAATCATCTCCTCTTTTATGAAAAGCCTGTTTCGGTAATTAGGAAACAGGCTTTAAAATTATGTTGACCAAAGGCTGTCGTAAAAACAGGTTACACGGTGGGGGAAGGCTCTGAAAAAGTCGTCTGCGTTGCCGCAGATTTCAACGCCGTCAATAAATGAGGCGGTGTGTGCATCGTGTCCCTCGCCGGCAAGCATCAGCCTTGCGGCGGCAGGAGGTGTGAGGGATATGTCGTATTCACCGCTTTCTCTGTGGGTGACGGTTGCCATGCCGTTTTCGTATTCGACCTCAAAAATACCCTTGTTCTGCTCAAATTCGTCAAGGCTGAGCAAGCTGAATTTGCCGTGCTTTTCGGGGTAGGCATTGCTTTCAAGCAGCTTTTGTATATTGTAAATTCTGCCTGCAACACCGCCGTCAGCCTCGTAAACGGCGTTGTCAATTCTGTCCGCAATGCACGAAAGCGGTGAGCCCTGATACTGACCCCTTACACGCAGGTGGTTGACTATGCCGTCGTAATTGCGAAGGAAGCCGAGCAAGCCGTAAAGAGCATCCTTTGAAAGAACAAACAATTCCTGCACGACGAGGATGCGTTCATCTCTGTTTACCTTAAACCTCACGTAGCCGTCTGCCTCGCCCGAAGCGTTGCGGCGCAGATATGTGTAAGCGGCTTCTTCAAGCGGCTTGTCGCAGAAGTGCTTGCCGTCCTCACGCAGGGTCAGCAGGTTTTCTTTGAAGGCACATTTGTTGTGAAGTGCGCATATTTCTTCAAGCTGCTCACCCGTGTACAGCTCAACGTCCGTGTTGCGGGGAATGTGAGTCATATTTGCAAAGGGGATTTTGATTGCAAACGCACGGTTGAGGTTTGCATAGCCGAATTTTTCGTAGCAGGCAATTGAGAAGGGGCGCAGAAAGCCGAACGCCCAATCCTTTTCAATTGCCGTTCTGCCGATTTCGTTGAAAATCTCTCTTACACCGCCCGTTCGTCTTTCCTCGGGCTGTGAGCAGATACCGCTTACGATAATGGCGTTGAGCACGTTGCCGCAGTAGTTGGTTTTGAAATCAAACATTTCTGCGCCTGCTATGAGCTTACCGCCGTTAAATGCGGCAAGCACGGGCACTTCAACCTCCTTGTCAACCTCTGCGTCAAACTGCCATATAAACGATGCGGCGGAAACCTTGAGGTAGGCAACAGCCTCATCGGGTGTGATGTATCTTACTTCCATCTGCTTCTCCTCAGTCCTTAATCTGTGACTTTGCGGCAAGCTCCATCGTTTCAATGTCGCCCGTTGAAGCTGCGGCAGACATAAGGTTACGGCGTGCAAGAAGCTCTGCGTACATCTTTTCCTTCTTGTCGTTGTTCAGGTCGTAGAACAGCATCGGGATAATGCCGAGTGAGCCGGTAACGGCAGGAATAATCGTGAACATTGCAAACAGGAAGAACTTGACCTTGTCGGTCTGCTCCGCACCCGTTCTGAATGCGTTTGCCTCGTAGCCGATAGCCTTCTTCAGCGCTGTGGTAACAACAGTACTTGTGTTGGAGGAAACCTTTGCGGCAATGCCCTTTGCAACGGAAGCCATAGCCTCGGTGCGGTAGCCGTTTTTCCATTCGCAGTAGTCCATTGCTTCGTTGTACATTTCTGTACCGATAACGGATTTAAGTCCGAAGAACAGCGTCCAGATAAGCTCCCACAGAGCCATTGCAAAGCCCATAGGTACAACCTTCTGGTACATACCGCCCGAATAATCCTTCTTCATACCGATACAGCCGAAGAGAAATACGGGGATATAGAGAATGTTGCCGATTTCTTTTGCGAGTATGTAGAGCAGACGGCTTGAGAAGCGGGCTCTCATCCACGGTACCCAGGAATAGCTCAGGGGGCTGATAGGTGCTGCGGGGATACCTGCAACGAGTGTCATTGACGAGAAGTGAAGAACGTCGGTGTAGTAGTCATCCTCGCTGCCCTTGATTGCAAAGCCGCTCAGGAAGTCGGAAAGCGTAATCAGAAGCAGGGGCTTGTTCATAACGACGGATTTGACCGACTGGATAATGCTCGGTGACTTGACCGACTGCATAACTCTTTCCTTGGAGTTGTAAAAGAACCAGAACGACGATATGCTCGATGCCACCGTGGTGAAAACGCCCATACCGACAAAGAGGTGGGTGTAAGCGTTTGAAAGCTTGGTGGAATCGTGAATGTACATATTACGCAGTACGTCAATAAGGATTGTTACCGCCTGCTCGGGAAGCTTTTCGCCGAAGAATCCCGATGCAAAGTTTGCAAGGGTAATCAGTCGGGTACGGTCAACCGGGTGAGGCGTAATCGTGGACATAAGACCCGTTCTTGAAATGTTCTGGAAGGTGCCCACGCCCTCACGGGCTATGGTGAGAACAAAGTAGAAAATGAACTTCAGAATGTCTGTTGAGGAGGAATCCGTGAACAGGTGCGGCATCAGCCAGTAAAGCGATGTGAGCACACAGCCGGGTACCGCAAGGAAAAGAAGGTAGGGTCTGAACTTACCCCAGCGTGTACGGGTCTTGTCAACAACGGCGCCGAAGAAAATATCGTTGATAATATCCCACACGCTGTTAACGGAGTTGACCAGAGTCTGTAAGCCCAGGTCAACACCTACTATGCTGGTAATGAAACGGGTTGAGAAAATGTTGATGTTGAAGCTTTGTGCCGCATCCCAGATAATGAAGCCGAGTGTTTCCTTTGTGCCGACGTAGCGTCGGTTGGGCACCTGCTCAGCGGCAGCCTTTTCGGCCTGCTGCTCCTGCAACGCACGCAGCTGCTCATAGGATTCACGGGAGCCTGAAACGGGTTCTTGCTTTTTTGCCATAATTTTTCACCCCTGAAAAATTTATTTTTGCTTATTTTACTTCATTGACAAGTGTGTTGAGTGCGCCGATGATAGTGGAGCCTGCCTTGCTGCCTGTTGAAAGCATTTCCTCGTAGTGTCTGTGTGCAGGACCCCAGAGCTTTTCGCCTGCATCTGTGTTCCAGAGTGAATCTGCAATAAACGGAGCGTAGTCGTTGTCGGGAACGATGTAGCCGAGTGCATCGTTGCAAAGGCCCATTACGAGAACGGTCTTGTCCTCGTCAAGAAGCTCTGCCGTGCAGTCAAGCTCCCAGTCTGTGCCGAGGTATGCCTCTGTCTTGTCAACAACATTGCCGTAAACAAGCTCGGGAATAAGCTCGCCGGGAACCGTGAGCATAACGATATCCGTGCCGATTTCAAGGTAGCCGACCTCGCTGATTACGGAGAACTTTGCGGGGGCGGAGGAATCACGCACGGTTGTTGTGCCGAGAAGGTCAGCCGCTACGCCGAGCTCAAGCAGACCGTATTCGAGCGGTACGGTAACCTCTGCCATCTTCACGTTGATAACGGGCTCAACCTTTACTGCGTTCTTTTCCGCATCAAGAATAAGTCTTGCAAACTCGTAGCCGAGCTTCTTGGGCTGCTCGTAATCCTTTACAACGGGGTCAGCAGCTACTTCAGCGGCAACCTCTTCAAGGATTTCGGGTGTTTCAACAGCGCCTGCATTTACGGAAATGGGTGACTGTGCGCCCTGGATGAACATAAAGTTCATACCGGCATCGTTGATTTTAACCTCTGTGTAGTGCGGATAGTCAGCGGAAAGAAGCTTTGTTTCTCTTGAAATAGTCGTGGGGTGGCCGCCTACGTTAGCGAATACCGTGGGTGCGGACTCGGCGTTATCGGGAACGAATTTGAAGCAAGCGATAAAGTTCTGATAGCTTTCGGAATCGTAGCGCTTGTTGTAAAGGTAGCCGTACTCGTCGTCCTGATACGTGCCGTTTCTTTCGCTTCTGCCTATTCCGGCGGTTTCAAAGTAGTAAAGCTCACCGGGCTCCATATTCATATATGCCTGAACGATGGCGTCGGATGCGCCCTCAAGCATAAGTGTGTGGAATTCGGGGTTGATGCTTCTTGTCTTTTCAACAAAGGGAAGGAAGGAGAAAAGGTTCTGGAACACCTTACCGATAAGTTCAAGACCGAAGCCCTGTGTGTCAACAACGGTGTGGCAGTGTGTTGCGTTTATGTTTATTGCAACAATGTCGCTGAACACGCCCTTGGCAAGAAGCTTTTCCTCTGCTCTTGCACGGATTGTGCGAACGTCTGCGTTGTTAACGCCGATACCGTCAATTGCAACCATAACGACGGTGCCTCTGCCGGAGGAATCGGTCATAGCAACAGCGTTTGCGCCCTGGTCGTCGTAAACACCGTTGATTTTCTGCGTGAAGTAGCCGCCCGTGTAATACTGCTTGGAGCCGTTGCGAAGGTTTTCGGGCACCATGCTTGCCTTGCCGAAGCCGAGCTTCCACTTTGCGTTTTCAGCAGGCTCGTCAAGGAAAATTTCCGTACCCTCATAGAAGTTTTCGCTTTCGTATTCCTCAAGCGTGGGGGCGTCGTTGGGGAAAAGTGAGCCGAAGCCCTTGAAAACTGCGTTGAGAATGCCGTTGATTAAGTTCGTTGCGAACATAATACCGCTGTTGTCAGCGGCTTCGCCGTCAGTTGCCGAGGCGAAGGTAGTGCCTGTGAACAAAAGGGTAATTGCGAGTAAAACGGATATAATTTTTTTGCTTGTGCTTTTCATACCGTTATTCTCCTTTTTAAAATTTTTATTTTCGGCTGTCGGTCAGCTTTTGCATCTGTTTTTTTAAGTTTGCGCTTTCACTCAGCTTACGCAGTATGTAATAAAGCTCGCCGAGTGAGAATTTATTGTAGAAGCTTCCGTCATTTATTCGGACAACAAAGCTTCGGTCAAGGAATTTGTCGAGTATGCGTTCAAGCCTGTTGGGGTTCATACGCTTTATTGCATCGGGAGAAAACTCATAGTCGAATTCACGCTTTTCAAGTGAATCGAAATGCCCGTCACCCTTTTTAAATGCATAATCGGCTTTTGCGGCGGTTGCGGCAAAAATTACAATACTTTCGTCTGCCGGAATTGTTACCTCAGTACCGCCGTCAAGGGGTATTTCGGCGTGGAAAACATAAAACTGCTTTGCCGTCATATTGCCGTTTTTACCGTGCGTGTGGGTAAAGGTGATTGCCTGCGGCAGGGGCTTGATATAGCCCGTAAGCTTTTCCTGCATCAAATCCCAGCAGCCTACCTCTTCAAAGCAGTCCTGCACGGGTATTTTATAAACCTTTTCGCCGCAGCGGAATTCAACCGTTTTGTCGCCGTCAAGCGAGGTCAAAAGCAGGTGAAGCTTTTGACAGCCTTCTCCCACGGTGATTTTACTGCCGTCGCAGACGAGGCAGTTTTTGCCTTCGGAAGAAAAGGCGTATTCAATTCCGCCGAAAAGCAGCTTGTCGGGTGTCAACTCACGTGGTACGGAAATTCCGCCCCTGAGCGTAGCCGTGCTGCGGCTGCTGTCTGCCGTAATGCCCGTTGCGTTGTAATTGAGCTTGATTTTTTCGCCGCAGTCGGCTTTGCTTTCCGTCTTTTCAAAAACGAGAGCAAAGCTCTTTATTTCGTTGTGCTTGATGTCAAAGCACAGCCTTCCGTCTTTAACGGGGTAAGCACCGATTTCGGTTTCATCGCCCCGTATAGCATAGGCTTCAATTATCGGCTTTGCGAAAACCGCTTCAACGTTTTCGCTGTCCCTGCCTGAGCACTCCGTTACACGCAAAACAATTCTGTCGCTGTCCTGTGCTTTTTTGAGTGCCGTAATACGGACGGTGTCGTTATTGAGCTTGACAAAGCCGTATTCTGTGCCGAGCGTGCCGCCGTGCCTTTCCGTTACGAAGGTGTGCATAGGCTGGCAGAAATTATCTGCATACTGCGTCACCGCTTCGGGTGAACCCTCGTGGCCCATAACCGCAAAGGAATAGCGGTTGATGCCCATATCCATAACGTGCTGTGAGCATTCCCAACGGTAACCTGTCAGCGGTGTATGAACAAGAGTCAGCCTTAATGTTGATTTATCGGGCTTATCCCATCCTGTTCTTGAATCGCTGAAAACCGAAACGCCGTAGCTTTTATCCTCTGCGGTAATATCTGCCCATTTCTGTGCAGGCACTTCGCAGAGCTTTTCGGTGTTTGTGCCGCGCTTTGTACAGCCCATTCCGATATCGTAGTTTGCAAAATCGTTTTCTGCGGTGAAGCTGAATTCAGCCTTGAGAAGCGTTGCTTCCTCACGCCAGTCGGTTTCGCTGTATACCGAAACGTATTCGCTTTCGCTGTCAAGCGACACAATTTGCTTAAAAGTTGATTTGCCTGCCGTGCGAGTAATTTCAAGCGAAGCAAGCGCCGCACCGCTGTCAAGAATTTTTACGGTCGGCTTCTCTGCCGTGGCGTAGGGCTTTTCGCAAAGGTCGGCGTGTTTGATTTCCCACGCAGGCCAGTCAAAGCTGTGGGTGTTGTTTAAAAGCAGAAGTCTTATCGGCTTTGCAAGAAGCTCTTTGTTCAGTCTTTTGTCGAAAACCGAACAGATATCGCCGTTTGAATCAATTTCAACTCTCAAGTTTTTGTTTTCAATGCGGTTTTCGCAAACACAAAGCTGAGTTGAAAGTGTGTTTGCTTCTTCTGCTTCACGCAAATCGTAAACCGCAAGGCCGCAGGAGGGGACACCTGCAATGAAAGTAATTTCCTTTTCTGCGGCGGATATTGATACGGTCTGTGAGGGGACTTCCTCACCGTTTCTGTCAAATACTCTGAAGCAATCCGCCGTGCTTTTTACTTTTACCGTAACCGCTTCTTTTCTCGTCTTTGCGGTCTGTACAGGGTTGGAAACAACAACGGGAATACCCGTTGCAAAGCTCGTGTCAAGCTCGGCTGAAAGTGCCTTGCAGGCGGCTGTGTATTCCGCCGAAAGAGTGTTCATTGCCTGAACGTAGTCGTTGTGGTTGCGCTTGTAGCATTCCTCAAAGGACGTGCCCGTAATATCGTCGTGAAAGTGGTGTGCAAGCGTCTTTTTCCAGGCGGAGTCAATTGAATATTGCGGATACTTGATAAGCCCGTTTGCAAATGCCGCACCTGCAAATCTTTCTGCGGCATCTGCAAGAAGCTCACACCGTCTGTTCCAGCGCTTCGTTACCGTTCTTGACGTGTAGCTTCCGACGCCGTGAGCGGTCAGCAGAAACTCACCGTCGTAAACGGGAAGCCTGCTTTTTTCCTCTTCGGGCAGATTGTCAACGGCATCGAAAAATTCTTTTGTTGTTGCGGAATAAACTTCAAAATCCGATTTTTCGTTGTTGCGCTGTGCCTTAACAACGTTTTTTACAGAGCCCTTATTCGGTGCACCGCCTCTGTCACCTATGCCGTGGTAGGCAAGAGTAAGACCGGGCAGATTTTTCTTTTTGTTGTTTTCAAGCTTTTCGTGCACACGCTTTGCCTTTTCCATTTTGCCGAAGGACGTTGTGTACGAAAACGGCATAAGCGCCGCCCATATTCCATTTCCGTCGGGGCCGAGCCACCTGCCCGTATCAAACGGAACGTCAACGGAACAGCCCCAGAAAAGCTTTCCCGTGGAAAAGCCCGTCAGTCCCGAGTGAGCGGCTACGCTAGGCAGAGCCTTGCCGAAGCCGAAGCAGTCCGGCAGGAAAATGTCGTTGGAGCGAACGCCGAGCTCTTTTTCGAAAAAGCCGTTGCCGTAAAGAATGTTGCGTGTAAGTGCTTCGGGGGAGGGGATGTTGACATCGCCGTTTTCGTAGCACGCACCGCAGGGCTGCCACCTGCCGCTTTTTGCATAACTGCGGATTTTTTCAAAAGCCTCGGGGTAGTATTCCTTAATCAGCTCGTATCTGTAGCTGCCCTCAAAATTGAATTTGTATTCGGGATAGGCTTCCAGAAGCTCAAAATTGCTTTTGATTGTGTCCGGAATATAGTTGCTTATTGTTTCTTCAAGTGTCCACAGCCACGACGTATCTAGGTGTGCCGTGGCTGCGGTATAAATCTTTGGCTTGTTCTTTTTCATATAAGAAGTCACCAACTTTTTCTTATATTATTTTCTTACGCTGTCGTAAATGTCGTAGAAGCTGCCGATGAATGCGGGGGCTGCACCCTTGCCGTAGGAGATAAGGCACCAGGTGTCGCTGTCAAACTCGCCGGAATTCTCGTTGTACTGAAGGCCTGCAAGAACGTAGTTTGCAGGGTTTGCAACGTAGCCTGCCGCATCGTTCATAAGGTCCATAACGATAATGTCCTCGCCCGTATATTCTCTGATGGGCTTGTATTCAAAGCCCTCTGCGCCGCTGCCGCCGAGGAAGAGCTCACCAAAGGTTTCGCCGGGGCTCATATAAACCTTCATATTGTCGCCGATTTCAAGGTAGCCGACTTCCGTAACGGTGTAGTGTCTGCCGTTGTCGTCCTTAAGAACGAAGTTGTCGGCAACGGAGGTTTTACCGAGGAGGGTGATGATGTTGTTGTCAATTCTTACCGTGAACTGCTTGAGCTTAATGTTGAGCACGGGCTTGACCTCAACGGACTCAACCGTCTCAAGACCCTCGTACCATACCGTGTAGTGGGGGTATTCGTCGGGCTTGTTTGCGTAAGTGGCTACGCCGAGTCTGTCGCCCGTTGCTTCGTTGAGAGCAATTCTCTCTTCCTCAGTCATACTCATACCAAGGATAATGTAGCCGATTTCGTAGCCGTAGCGTACTGCCGTGTAGTGTGCGTTACCGGGGAAGTCGTCAATGCCGTCGCCTGTAAGACCTCTGCCGGAGGTAACCGTAGAAACGTTGCCCTGAATGAAGATGAAGTTGTAGCCGGCTGCATTTATAACCTTTTCTGCGTGCCAGATAAAGTCAGGGGAGAACTTCGTATCGAAGGAAAGTGTCTTTTCGGGGTCTGCGCTTGCCCAGTCGTAGCTTGCGGACTCGGGATGGCAGCCGTATGTAGCAATGATTGTGGGTGTTGCGTTTTCAACGCTGGGAAGGAACTCAAGCTTGTAGAGATAGGGGTCAAGAGCGATGGGGGCTGTTCTGTCGTGTACGTATTCGCCTACGTCGATTTTGGAGTAGTAGAGCTTACCCTCCGTCATTTCTGCAAGAGCTTCCTCAACTGCCTTCTTGGAGCCCTTGACAACAGCATCGATAAAGGAACGCTCAACGCCGTATTTTACGTTGTCGCTGAAAATATTGTTTACGATACAGCCGATGGGGTCAGTCCATACGCCCTGTGAGTCAATACCGGTGTGAATGTGTGTGCAGGAAAGGTTGATGCTTACTATGTTGTGCTTCTTGGCAATATCCTTGAGCGCTGCACGGACTGCTCTTACGTCTGCATTGGCAAAGCCCATAGCGTCAAGAGAAAGGAATACGACCTTGCCTCTGCCGGAGCCGTCGTCCATAACGACTGCTCTTACCATAAGGTCTTCGTCCTGGCCGTCCTCATCCTTGTACATACTGTCGCCGAAGATGTAGGGGATGTAAGCGCCCTTTGCGTACTTCTTTGTGCCGAAGTCTGCAGGAAGAACGGAAGCCTTGCCGTAGCCGAGGCTCCATACCTTGTCGCCCTGAGGCTCGTCGATAAACTCATCCATACCTGCGTAGAAGTTGTCGTACTTGTTGATGTCAAATTCCTCGTAGTCTGCAACTGCGGCAGAATCGGGAATAATGGCGTTGAGTACGTTTGCAAGAACACTATTGATAAAGAAATTACTTAATTTGTTAAGGAATTTTGCGCCTGCGATTTTTGCGTTCAAATTGCTGTCAGCTTCTTCCTCGTTCTGTGCGGAAGCAACGTACTCCTCAACGGAGCTGTAGCTTGCCTGATTATCGGTCTGTGCAAATGCCGTCGTGGGCATAATAATACAAAGACACAGTAAAACTGCAATGATGGCTGCGGTTGTTTTTTTCATAAACGTTACCTCTTTCCTTCCGCTTGGCAAAATGCTGCTGCGGAAAATATATAGATGAGTATATATTATCATTAATATATATAAAAGTAAATATAAAAGCGAAAGTTAGTCTATGGTCAAATTAGATATAAAATGAGCTCGGTTTTTGTACAAAAGGAGAAAAATTCAAAAATGTATTTAAAACAAAGAAAATAAGTGTTATTATATTAAACTGTAATAATAAACCCGAACAGGAGGCTCATTATGAAAAAACTTATAGCAATTATTCTTTCAATTGCAATGCTCGTGCCTGTAGTTCTCGTGCCCACCTTTGCCGAAACTGCAAAGCAGCCCGAGGTCACAACAGCCGACTCACTTGAATGCGCATTCGCAGAGGGTGAGAACAGCCTTGTTGTTTTCGTAACAGGTATCGGCCAGAGCTACTCTTATCTTTTTGATGAGAGCTACACACAGGAAGGTGCTTTTGAAAAGGGCACACTTCAGGACTATGAAAACTACGCTCCCCTTATTGCAGAGGGCAAGTATCTGTCCAGATGGAACCTTTTCAACAGCTTTGACGAGGTGTTCAACGACAAGGGCACAATCCTCAATATTGTTGCCGCTGTTCTTGAGCTTCTCACTTCTGCCGTACTCGGCGTAAACATCATCGACCAGAACAAGGTTGACAAGATTGTCAGAGACCTTTTCCATTTCAACATTGTCGGTGAAGACGGCAACGGCGACCCGAGAGTAGTTACTCCCAGATATGCTATGCCCGTTTCTGAGTTCCCCTATGCAACGCTTGAGGACGGCAGAGTTGAAAGTGAGGCAAAGAACCGCTTCTATTCCTCCATTCCCTGTAAGGAAATTGCACGTGAAAAATTCGGCGAAAACTTTGAAGATTATCTCTACGTCTTCAACTTCAACGCATTCTCCTACACCTCAAAGAACGTAGCAGCAATGCACGAATTCGTTGAAAAAATACTTAAGGAAAACAAGGTCGGTGCAAAGGATATCGTTCTCGTTCCGATGAGTATGGGCGCTTCCATCGTCACCGCTTATATGGACGCATATCCCACAGTAGCCGAAAACCACATCCGCCGTGTTGTCAGCATCGTCGGCGCATGGGACGGCAGTGACGTTGTTGCAGATATGCTTGCAGGCGACTTCTGCGACGAGTCGGCAGACCTTTTCTACAACGGCATTATCGGTAACCTCATCGGCGAGCCCTGGGGTTATCTTATCAACATCGTTCTTCGTATCTTCCCCAAGGATATTCTCCGCGGCTTTATTGATATGGCTCTGCAGGGCATTGCAACAGAGCTTCTCTGTGCAACACCTTCTCTCTGCAACCTTATCCCCACTGACAGATATGACGGCGTAAAACACCTCATCAAGTCCAAGGTTGTTAAGGCAGAGGCAGATGCCTTCCAGGCTGCAAAGAAAAAGCTCGACAATACTATGTCCGCACTTGAAAAAGAAGGCGTAACCTTCTCCTTCATCTCCGGCTACGGTCTTCCCTTCGGCGCAATCACAAGCGATTACACAGCCTTCGGCTTTATGAAGAGCGCTCCCACAACAAACTCCGACGAAATCATCAACATCGATTCAACAGCTCCCGGTACGTCCTACGTTGCTCCCGGTGAGGAGTTTGAGGACACCAAGGGCAGAGAGCTTTCTCCCGACGGCTCAATTGATATTTCCACTACATACCGCAAGGAGTCCTCTTGGTTCTTCTATAAGCAGAAGCACGAGCTTGAGTACAACAACGTTGCTATTGCACTTGCTCTCGAGCTTGCAACGGGCCACGTAAAGACTGTTGAAGACTGTGACGACCCCAAGGAAGATGAATACTACTTCCCGCAGTTCAACGGCGCAAGAAATCTCAGAGATTATCAGAGATACAACCTTCCCGACCTTGAAAGATACTGCGCAGAAACGGGCTACGAGCTCACCGCTGACCAGCAGGCAGTTCTTGACGCAGCAGACAAGGCAGCTGCTAACCCCATCTGTGACCCCGAGGTTGACCAGCCCTACTTCGACGCAGTTGAGGCTATGATGGTCGAAATCGGCGTTTATACCGCAGAGGAAGAGCCTGGCTTCGGCGATAAGGCTCTCAACTTCATCCTCAAGGGTGCAAATGACCTTGTTCACGCAGTTGTCGGCCCCAAGGGCTTCATCGACCTTATCAAAGGCTAATCCGTAAAAATTCAGTCCGCTTATCACGACCCCGTGTCGTTGTGATAGGCGGACTTTTTTTATTTTCTTAACAAAACTTAACAATAATAAAATTAAAAAGCACATCAATAATAATAGAGCAAACACAAACGAAAAGATTTCAGCAAAGGAGTGTAATTTGAAATGGCTAAGAGCAGCAACAAGAGCGTAGTACCCGAGGCACGTGAAGCGCTTAACAGATTTAAGATGGAAGCAGCAAACGAAGTCGGCGTAAACCTCAAGCAGGGCTACAACGGCGACCTTACTTCTCGTGAAGCAGGTAGTGTCGGCGGTCAGATGGTCAAGAAGATGATCCAGTCCTACGAGCAGAATATGAGATAACTTTTCCGGTTGTAAAATAATCGGTGCGGTGTAATGATACCGCAAAAAAGTGAAACAGAGAGCGGTCAAAGCGACTGCTCTCTGTTTGAATTTATATAGGTTTTATTAATCAGAAAAGACCTGTTATTTTGCCGTTTTCGTCTACGTCGATTCTTTCGGCGGCGGGGACTTTGGGAAGACCGGGCATAGTCATAATATCGCCTGTCAGAACGACTATGAAGCCTGCGCCTGCGGAGATTTTGACGTTCTTGATTGTAACCTTGAACCCTTCGGGTGCACCGAGCTTTGTCGGGTCATCGGAGAAGCTGTACTGGGTTTTTGCAACGCAAATCGGCAGGTTGGAATAGCCGAGTGCGGTGAGGTTGTCAATCTGCTTCTTTGCGGCAGGGAGAATGCTCACTCCGTCGCCGCCGTATACCTTTTTGACAATTGCTTCAATCTTTTCTTCGATTGAGCAGTCAAGGTCGTAGGAGAAGCTGAAATCGTTGGGTTCTTCGCAAAGGCGTACAACCTCCTTTGCAAGCTCTTCGCCGCCCTTGCCGCCTTCAGCCCAAACGGTTGAAAGAACAACGTTTACGCCGAGCTCCTTGCACTTTGCGATAACAAGGTCGATTTCGGCATCCGTATCGGTCGGGAAGCGGTTGACAGCAACTACGCTCGGGAGCTTATAAACATTTTTGATGTTTGAAACGTGACGGAGAAGATTCGGGATACCCTTTTCGAGTGCCTCAAGGTTTTCGCCGTTGAGCTCAGTTTTGGGAACACCGCCGTGCATTTTAAGCGCACGGATTGTTGCAACGATTACTACTGCGCTGGGTGTAAGACCTGCGTAGCGGCACTTGATATCGAGAAATTTCTCTGCGCCGAGGTCAGCGCCGAAGCCTGCTTCCGTGATAGCGTAATCGCCAAGGCGAAGTGCGAGCTTTGTAGCGGTAACGGAGTTACAGCCGTGTGCGATATTTGCAAAAGGACCGCCGTGAACAAGAGCAGGTGTGCCCTCAAGAGTCTGTACAAGGTTGGGCTTGATAGCGTCCTTAAGAAGGGCTGCCATTGCGCCTGCTGCCTTGAGCTCGCCTGCGGTTACGGGCTTTTCGTCGTAGGTGTAGCCGACGATAATTCTTGAAAGGCGCTCCTTAAGGTCTGTCATTGAGGTTGCAAGGCAGAGCACT
>JAFXCT010000109.1 GCA_017521365.1 Clostridia bacterium | reverse complement strand
TGTCCGTGAGGACAGCGCACTTAAGCCTATGAAGCTTACCGCCTTTACAGGTGAGGTTGTTGAGGATGCGTTTGTCCCCACAATCCGTGCAGAATCAGGCGTTGCAGACTTTATCATTTCGGGCGGCAGAAACAATACCGCTGTAAAGATTATGGGCTTTACAGACCTTGAAAGCCCGAAGGTCTATGTTGTCAACGGTGAGAGCAAAGAACTCGTGAATTTTGCAAGCGAAAACGGCTACGACGGCTATCAGGTGCAGTATGAGGACGACGGAACATATTCCTTCACCTATCTCGATGCCCCCGGTAACCCCGACGACAGCATCAGAATTTACGTTGAACAGTAATAAACAAGCAAAGGAGACGGTTCAAAGCAACCGTCTCCTTTGGTATTATTCTTGTTCTATTATAAATAATTCGTGTGGTTCTATATTAAATTCATTGCTGATATTAAAAAGCAGCCCGACACTAACCCTCGACGATATTATTCCTTTCTCTAATTTACGTAGGGTGTTAATTCCTATTCCTATACGTTTTGCCATTTCCTTTTGAGTTAAGCCGTTTTTCTTGCGAATTAGATATAAATTAAGTGCTAAAGATTCTGCCTTGCGATTTATATTCATATAATCACCTCCCATACAAACAATATGATAACACTATGTTTGTATATTTTCAATAGTTTTTCTAATATAATGTTATCATTATATTAGTGAGGTGTTATCTTTGGCGACAAATAAGATTCAGACAGGTATTAGATTTGAACCGGAGTTGCTTTATAAAATAACATATTTAGCAAAAAAGAATAAGCGTTCTCTAAATGCGCAACTCGAATTTTTGGCACAAGCCTATGTGGAAGAGTATGAAAAAGAAAATGGCGTAATACCGATTGATGAGGAAGCACTATAAAAACTACTTCTATCAAGACATTAATCTTTGCTGTGTCGGTTTAGTCCATATAACAAAGATAAACGAAGCACCGCTCACTGTGAGCGGTGCTTTTAAATGTTTTGTAAAGTTTTTGCTTGCCCGAAGGGACAAACTTAGTTTTTATACTATTTCCTCTTGAGAAACTATCTTAATTCCGTTGTCTGTCAAAATCTTTGCTGCGCCGATATTGTCTTCAACACGGATTATGATATATGCCTTGCCGATTGTGGGGGTGAGGAAGGCATAGGCATATTCAAGGCTGATGTGGTTATCTGCCAGCACAGCCATAGCGTCTGCAAAGGCACCGGGTGTGTCCTCAATTTCAACTACGAGAACTTCTGTCACCGAGCAGGTGATGCCTGCCTCTTTGAGCAGTTTTTCTGCCTTTTCGTAGTCGGAAACAAGCAGCCTGAAAATGCCGAAATCGGTAGTGTCTGCCATACACATTGCTCTGATGCTTACACCGCCGTCGGCAAGACAGCGTGCAACGGAGGAAAGCTTGCCGTGCTTATTCTGAACAAAAACGGAAATCTGTTTTACGGGTGTCATATTCTGTCCCTGCCTTTATCTGTAATTGTAGCCGAGCTCGAATGCTTTGAGGTTGAGCTCAAGGAATTTGGGCGGTACGGTTGCCTTTACAGCCTCTACCCATACGTCGTAGGCGATGTCCGTCTTTGCGGCAAGCACGCCCATAAGCACAACGTTTACCGCCTTTGAGGAGCCTGCCTCAACTGCAAGGGGAAGTGCGTCTATGCTCGTTACGTCCGTGCCTGTTGCGGCAATAGCCTCAATTACGCCGTCGGGGTATTCGGCCGTGCCGATGACAACGGGCATCGGGTCAATCTTCTGTGTGTTTACTATCAGCTTGCCGCCCTTTTTGAGGAAGGGAAGCCATCTTGCGGCTTCAAGCTGTTCAAAGGAGAGAATGTAGTCGGCCTCGCCCTTTTCGATAATGGGGGAAGCAACCTCCTCGCCGTACTTTACGTAGGTTACAACGCTGCCGCCGCGCTGGCTCATACCGTGAACTTCGCTGACCTTAACGTCGTGGCCTTCTGCGGTGAGAACAGAGCCGAGAAGACGGCTTGAAAGGAGAGTACCCTGACCGCCGACACCGACAATCATAATGCTTTTTGTGTTCATTTTTTATTCTCCTTTCTCAATTGCATCAAATGCGCAAAGCTGCTGACATACACCGCAGCCGATACACTGCGTAAAGTCGATAACAGCCTTCTTGTCGCGGAAGCTGATTGCGGGACAGCCTATCTTCATACAGGCGGTACAGCCTCTGCACTTGTCTGCGTTGACCTTGAGTGAGGGCTCGTGCTTGACGTATTTGAGAAGAGCACAGGGTCTGCGTGAAATGATTACGGAGGGCTCTTCTGCCGCAAGCTCTTCCTTGATTGCGTTTTCTGTTTCCTTGAGGTTGTAGGGGTCAACAACTCTGACTCTGTTTATGCCTACCGCCTTTGCAAGCGCTTCAAGGTTAACCGCTGTTGCGGGGTCGCCCTTGATTGTCTTGCCCGTTGTGGGATTCTGCTGGTGGCCCGTCATACCCGTGATAGAGTTGTCGAGAATAATAACCGTGGAGTTGCTTGCGTTGTAGGCAATGTCAATAAGACCCGTTACGCCTGAATGGATGAAGGTGGAGTCACCGATTACGGCAACGCTCTTTTTCTCGTTGGCGGCATCTGCCTTGTTTCTGCCGTGGAGAGCCGAAACAGAAGCGCCCATACAGATGCAGGTGTCAATCATACCTAGCGGTGCAAGTGCGCCGAGTGTGTAGCAGCCGATATCGCCGCTGACGGTGACCTTCTGCTTCTTGAGGGCATAGAAAAGACCTCTGTGCGGACAGCCTGCGCAAAGCACGGGGGGTCTGCCGGGGATTTCAAGGTCTGCGCTGACACTTTCTGCCTCAACACCGAGTATAGTCTTGGCAATAAGGCTCTGCGAATATTCACCCTGGAGGGAGAATGCATCCTTGCCGATTACCTCAATGCCGTTTGTCTTACAGTGCTCTTCAATAAACGGGTCAAGCTCTTCAAGAACATAAACCTTGTCGCACTTGGAAGCGAAATCCTTGATAAGCTCAACGGGCATCGGGTAAACACAGCCGAGCTTTAAGTAGGAGGCATTCTTTCCGAGAGCTTCCTTTGCGTACTGGTAGCACACACCCGATGCAATGACACCGATTTTTGTGTCGTTCATCTCAACTCTGTTGAATTCGCAGCTTTCTGCCCAGTTCGTCTGGTCGATAATTCTCTGCTCAACAACAACGTGTCTGCCCTTTGCCATAGCGGGCATCATAACGTATTTCTGCGGGTTTTTGACGTATTCCTTAACGCCGATGTCGTTTCTCTCGCCCTTCTCGACAAGGCTGCGTGAGTGAGCAACCCTTGTTGTCAGGCGGAGAATAACGGGGCAGTCGAACTTTTCGGAAAGCTCAAAAGCCTTCTTTGCAAATTCAAGGCACTCTGCAGAGTCTGACGGCTCAAGCATCATAACCTTGCTTGCCTTTGCGTAGTGGCGTGAATCCTGCTCATTCTGTGAGGAGTGCATACCGGGGTCGTCTGCAACTGCAAGCACCCAGCCTGCGTTAACGCCCGTGTAGGAGCCGGTGAAAATAGCCTCTGCGGCAACGTTGAGACCGACGTGCTTCATACCGCAGAAGGAGCGTGCGCCTGCAATTGCCGCACCGAGGGCAACCTCGGCGGCAACCTTTTCGTTGGGTGCCCACTCGGAGTAGATATCGTCATAAGTTGAAATGCATTCCGTGATTTCCGTGCTGGGTGTGCCGGGGTAGCTGGAAGCCACACGCAGGCCGCCCTCGTAAAGACCTCTGGCAACGGCCTCGTTGCCTATCATAAGTTCTTTAGCCATTATCTTTCCTCTTTCTATGTGTTTTACTTTACGTTTCTCAGGTCTATAACTCTCTTTGCCTTGCCGACGAAACGCTCTATCGTGCCGTGCTCAACAATGCTGATTTTACACTGAATACCGAGAACGGTCTGAATTTTCTTTGCTATATCCTTCTGAAGCTGCTGAATCTTGCCGTAGCTGTCAAGCAGACTGCTGTCAACAAGCTCAACCTGTACCTCAAGTGTATCTGCAAAGCCCTCTCTGCGAACAACAAGCTGATAGTGGGGGCTTACCTGGTCAATTGCTATAAGCACGCTTTCAATCTGTGACGGGAAGATGTTTACGCCGCGGATTTTGAGCATATCGTCGCTTCTGCCCTGTACCTTTTCCATTCTTGCGTGCGTTCTGCCGCATTTGCAGGGCTCGTATGTAATCTTGGTGATGTCTCTCGTTCTGTAACGCAGCAGGGGAATACCCTCTTTTGTGAGCGTTGTAACAAGCAGCTCGCCGTATTCGCCCTCGTCCCTTGCTTCAAGGGTGTCGGGGTCAACAATCTCGGGCAGGAAGAAGTCCTCGTTGAAGTGAAGACCGTTTCTCTCACGGCATTCACCCGATACGCCGGGACCCATA
Source organism: Clostridia bacterium (assembly GCA_017521365.1). Taxonomy (GTDB): domain Bacteria; phylum Bacillota; class Clostridia; order Oscillospirales; family Acutalibacteraceae; genus UBA8612. The sequence continues at coordinate 3,991 of JAFXCT010000109.1, read as the reverse complement.
AGCTCGCTCATACCGTAGTTGTCGGTTGCGAAAAGACCCCAGCCGTTTTCAATCTGCGTTCTCATTTCGGGTGTGCAGCCCTCGGAGCCGAACAGACCGAGTCTGAGCCTGCTGTAGTCGCTCATCGGGTATTCAAGGCTCTTTGCGGTTTCGCACATATAAAGGGCATAGGACGGTGTTGCAACAAGGGCGGTTGTGCCGAAGTCACGCATATACATAAGTGCCTTTTCGGTGTTGCCGCTGGAGTTGGGGATAACCGTTGCGCCGATTTTTTCAAGGCCGTAGTGCAGGCCAAGTGCGCCCGTGAACATACCGTAGCCGAAAGAAATCTGAACAATGTCCTCGCTCGTTGCACCGGCGGCCATACAGATTCTTGCCATACAGTCCGACCATATATCAAGGTCGTGCTTGGTGTAGCCTACAACCGTGGGCTTGCCCGTTGTACCCGAGGATGCGTGAATACGCACGATTTCCTTCATCGGCTTTGCGAAAAGACCGAAGGGATAGTTGTCACGAAGGTCTGCCTTTGTTGTGGGCGGTATGCGCTTGATATCCTCAAGCGACTTTATGCTGTCGGGTGTAACGCCTGCCTCGTCAAGCTTCTTTGTGTAGAACGGTACGTTTTTGTAGCAGTAGTCAACCGTCCATTTAAGCCTTTCAAGCTGCAACTCCTCGAGCTGCTTTCGGGGCATCGTTTCGATGTCTTTTTGGAAAAACATTTATATATTACTCCTTTTCAATTGTGCCTGTGTAGAAAAATTCGCTGTTTGCGGGGCATTTTTTCTGTGTCGTGTTTGAGATTACAACACATACGATAAGGGAAGCTATCATAGCGGCGCAGGCATAGGTCGGACCCTTTGCCGCAAGAGAAACAACTGTTTCATTTGTAACGCCGAACATTGTGATAACCTTGGAAACCGCAGGAATAAGCGCAATAAAGAAACCGGTGAAAATGCCGTACCATGCGCCCATACGGTTGAGCTTTTTATAATAGAGAGCAAGTACGTAGGGTGCAAGGAAGGAGCCTGAAATAATACCCCACGAGTAGCTCATCATATCGAGAATGGGTGTGTCCGTGTTTGCGACTATGTAGGAAAGAACGATGAAAACAGCACAGAAAATCTTTGTAAGCCTTGCTGTTTTCTTGTCTGTCATTGAGGAAACGTGTGCCTTGATAAGGTCGATTGAAACCGTTGAGCAGGCTGTGAGCGTGACCGAGCACAGCGTTGAAACGGAAGCGGAAATGAGAAGCACCATAACTACGCCCAACAGGATTACGGGCAGGTTTGCCGATTTGAGCATTTCGGGCACTATGTAGTCCTGTGCAGGCATATCAACACCGACTGTGAAGAAGCGGTGGCAGAGAGAACCGATAAAATATCCGCCGCCTGCAACAAGCAGAGCAAAGAAGGTGGAAATGGTAATACCTCTTTTTGCCTGTGCGTCGTCCTTGATGCCGAAATATTTCTGTACCATCTGCGGCAGACCCCAGGTGCCGAAGCTCGTCATAAGCACCGTTGCCCAGAGTGAAACCCAGTCGTCAGCCTTCATAGGCGCAAAGCCGAAGTCGGATTTTGCGTATTCTGCAATGCCTGCAAAACCGCCTACCTTGTCGCAGCGGATGACGAATACGATAAGCAGGGTAACGCCTACCATCATAACAATGCCCTGAACAAAGTCTGCCCTTGCCTGGACAAGGTAGCCGCCGAGCACAAGCAGAAGCAGCGCAACAACGGCAATAACTATCATACATATATTAACGTCAACGTCAAGCAGCACCTCTGCAACGCTGGCAAGACCCTTGTAAACGGATGCTGAATAGGGGACAAGGAAAACGAATATTACAACGGAAGCAAAGGTTTTCATAGCCTTTGAGCCGTAGCGCTTTTCAAGGAAGTCGGGCATAGTCTTGAGCTTAAGACGTGCCGCAGTATCTCTCGTGCGGCGTGCAAGCACCTTCCACGCAAGCCACGAGCCGAAAATACAGTTGCCTATACCTGCAAGAATACCCCACAGACCGTACTTGAGGCCTGTGCCGCCTGCGTAGCCGACAAACATAACGGCGCTGAAATAAGCCGTGCCGTATGACAAAGCGGAAAGCCAGGCACCTGCATTTCTGCCGCCTACCGTAAGGTCGGCAATGCTTTTGGACTTTCTGCCCTGAACGATACCTATGCCGAACATAGCGGCAAGGTAAATACCGAGTGTTAACCAGAGTGCTGTTTTTTCCATAACGAAATCTCCTGTCGTACGGCTCTTGTTTTAACGCTTTCAAGCGCTAAAACAAAGGGTCAAAAAATTAAGCTTGCACTTCAATGCTTTAAAGCGTCAGCGCAACTATGGTATCATTTTACGACATAATTTCGCTTTCGTCAATAGCTATTTCAAATAATTTTCATAAAAGTTTACTCAAAAAGACATTTTCCGCATTGTTCATATATTTTATATTATTTTCCTCAATAAGTCAAACCGCAAATTACATTATTAGAAAATATAATATTGAAAAAATTTAGTTAATATGCTAACATATTATCATTATTAGGTATACTCTGCACGATTGGAGAAAAGCAAATGACACTTAAAGAGAAATATCAGGACTGGTACTCTAAGCACGGCGCACAGCTTCAGGCTATTTCGCCCAAGTATGACGTTGTGTTTGAGGTTGCCAAGGACGAGCCTATTGTTTTTGAGGACAGCGCCAACGTAAGGCTGTCGGCCGCAATTATTGCGGATACACACCTGCCAAACCGTGAGGCGGCGGAAAAAAACCTTGCCAACACCTTTGAGGACATTGCCAATTCAAAGGAAACGGTTGATGCCTTTATGCTTGCGGGCGATATTGCCGATTACGGCTTTAAAAGCGAGTACGAAAGATTTTTCAGACCTCTTGACCAACAGAAGTGCGTAAAAAATCTTCTTGTCACAATGGGTAACCACGACGCACGCTTTTTCTTCAGGAAAAATTCAGCCATCGTTATGAAAAAGGTTGAGGAATACCTTAAAATCAAAACGAACGGCAAAACCTACTATTCCTACGACATAAACGGCTACACCTTCATCGTTATCTGCACCGAAAAGAGGGTGCTTGAAAAGGCGTACATATCCGAAGAACAGCAGGCCTTTCTTGACAGAGAGCTGGCAAGAGGCACGAAGGACGGCAAGCCCGTTTTCGTAATGTGCCACCAGCCGTTTGCCAATATGCACGGTCTGCCCGAGGTGTGGGAAACGGGCGATATGGGCGAGCAGAACGACGAGGTCCGTGCCGTAATGGAAAAATACAGAAACGTTTTCTTTATCAACGGCCACCTTCACGGCGGTATTTATAAGAACGTTGTCGATACTGTAAACGAAGCAAACGGCGTTCATTCAATCAGCATACCCGGCTACAGAAAGCCCAACAATTTCGGTATTACCGACTGCGGTGTAGGCTATCTTATGGAGGTCTACGACGACAGAGTCGTCTTCCGTGCACGCCGCTTCCTTACGGGTAAGTTTATGCACGGTGAATACACCAGACTTGAATACAAACTGATATAAAAAGGAGAAATTAAAATGCTTAAGGTCGGTCTTGTCGGCGTCGGCGGTATAAGCGGCGCACATATTCCCGCGTGGGACAAAATGGAGGATGTTGAGCTCGTTGCTCTTTGTGACATCCGCCCCGAAAGAATGGAAAAATACGAGGGTAAGCGCTGTTACACGGATTTTGACGAAATGCTTGCCAACGAAACGCTCGATATTTTAGACATCTGTCTGCCTACATATCTTCACGCCGATTTTGCGGTAAAGGCTATGGAAAAGGGCATCAATGTCCTCACCGAAAAGCCGATTTCCCTCAAGGAAGAGGATATCGACAGGGTTTATTCCACCGCAAAGAAAAACAACGTCAAGTTTATGGTTGCACAGGTGCTCCGCTTCTGGCCTGAGTACGAGGTGCTCAAGGAGATTTACGACACAAAGAAGTACGGCAAGCTCCTTTCCGGCACAATGACAC
>JAFXCT010000108.1 GCA_017521365.1 Clostridia bacterium | reverse complement strand
GTTGTGTGTTTAAACCGAAATAAATACATATTTCGCTCTTGTTTTTATTTTATACTTTCACACGGCAATGTCAAGCGCAAATAAAGAAAAAAATCTTACCGCAGCCAGTACGGTAAGATTTCATCTTATGCTTTTTAAGTTATTGTTCCGACCGGTAATTATTCGGAGAAGCCGGACTCTACAAGACGGACAAGCTCTTCAACAGCCTGTGTTTCGTCTGCACCGCCTGCGATGATGCGGATATCCGTGCCGCCCATAATGCCGAGAGAAAGGACACCGAGAAGGCTCTTTGCGTTAACACGGCGGTCTTCCTTTTCTACCCAGATTGAGGACTTGAACTCATTTGCCTTCTGAATGAAGAATGTTGCGGGGCGAGCGTGAAGGCCAACCTGATTCTGAACTGTTACATCTTTAACGTACATAATAAAACAATCTCCCTCTGATAATAAATATGAATAAAACACATAATTACGCCATTTCGTATTACATATTATACCACAAAAACCGCCCTCGTCAATGAATTTTCGGCAGTTCTTGACCCGTTTTCAAAAAATCGGCGAGGCTTCCAAACCTTGTATTTTTGATTAAACCGAGTTTGTGCAACTTGCCTACTTTTTTTTACGATTTTTCTACATATTGCCAAGTGCCCAAAGCTGAAAAAGCACTTGTATATGTTTTGTTTTCATTTTATAATCATTTTAGCTTATTAATTAATAAAAATATGAAAGGCGGACAATAACGATAATTTCAGGAAAAATGGCAGACTTTAACCGTTACTATTCAATCGATCCCTCTTTTGAAGCGGCACACAAGTTTTATAACGAATTTGTTGCCGAGCCCAAGGAAAGCGGCGAATATGTAATTATCCCTGACAAGCTCAAGGCTATTGTTGCAACAAATGAGCTTGAGGGTGCAGACATCAAGAATTTTGAGGCACACCGTGCCTATGCCGACATTCAGGTTATCGTAAAGGGTACGGAGCGTATCGACTGGGCAGACCTTGACACCTGCGGCGCAGTTGTAAGCGAGGAATATTCAAAGGGCGGCGACATTGCCTTTTACGAGGATCCCGAGTTTGTAAGCGAGGTAACGCTTTACGAGGGCGGCTTTATGGTTATGTTCCCCGAGGATGCACACAAGCCCTGTGTCAAGCCCTGCGAAAACGCTGCACCCGCAACAAAAATCGTGTTCAAAGTTAAACTTTGATATTAGGAGAGATAAAAATGTTTGAAAAGTTTTTAACCGAAACTCTTAAGCTTGCTCCCAGACAGATGTGGGGAGTTGAACAGCTTGGCGTATATTTCAAAAAGCTCTTTTCCGCAAACGGCGCAAAGGCTGCAATTGCCTGCATAGTTGCCATAGCGGAGTTAATCGGACTTGTTGTTTTTGACTTTGCAACAACTCCCCGTGGCGAGGCACTTGACCTTACGGGCTACAGCCTTGTTTTCGAGGATGAGTTTGAGGGCGATTCGCTCAACCTTGACGACTGGAGATACGTTGCGAGCGGCCCCGACAGAGGCGGCTTCAATTCACCTGAGCAGGTTTCAGTCAAGGACGGCAACCTTTTCCTTACAGGCGAATACAAGGAAGACGGTAATTACGGCGCAGGCTGGTACGGTGCCGACATAGCCCTTAACGAGTGGTACAAGCAGGGTTATTTTGAAATAAGATGTATTTGTAATCCCGGCGGCGGCTTCTGGTCAGCCTTCTGGATTCAGGCGAGACACCCGTACGAGGCACAGTATTCTCAGGGCGGTATCGGCGGCGCAGAGCTCGATATTTTTGAGGCTATGGATTACGGCGAATTCGGCTGTGAGAACGCCGTAGCACAGACAATCCACTGTGCAGGTGTCGGCGGTGTGCAGGAGGGCTTCCAGTCACGAATGCTCGGCTGCTTCAACGGCAACAATATTTACGAGGAGTACAACACCTACGGCCTCAAGTGGACGGAGGACGAGTATATCTTCTACATAAACGGCGTTGAAACAGTACGTTCAACCTTTGGCGACGGTGTTTCACAGGTTGAGGAGCAGGTAAGAGTTTCGCTTTGTATTCCCACAGCGGAAAAGCTTGAAATGCTTGACAAGGAAACCTACAGCAACAGCTTCGTTATTGATTACGTAAAAATTTATCAACCTACGCTTACGGCGGCTGAATAATCATAAAAGGAGAAGCAGATATGTTTGAAAAATTTTTAAGAGAAACCCTTAAAATGGCTCCCCGTCAGGTGTGGGGTGTTGAGCAGATAGGAGTTTACTTTAAAAAGCTCTTTTCTGCAAAGGGCGCAAAGGCGGTTATCGCCTGCGTTGTTGCAATTGCAGAATGTATCGGTCTTGCAATTCTCGACCTGCCCACAACTCCGAGAGGCGACGAACTTGACCTTACGGGCTACACTCTCGTTTTTGAGGATGAGTTTGACGGAAACGAGCTTGACACCTCCGTCTGGAGGTACAGAGGCAGCGGCAAATGGCGTGGCGGCTACAGCGCCGAAAGCCAGGTTACGGTCAAGGACGGCAACCTTATCATAAAGGCAGAATACCTTGACAACGGTCAGTTTGGCGAGGGCTGGTACTCAGGCAGAGTCAGCCTGAAGGAATACTACTGCAAGGGCTATTTTGAAATCCGCTGTAAGGTGAATGCAGGCTCGGGCTTCTGGTCAGCGTTCTGGATTCAGGCAGACCATCCGTACGAAGCCGCATATTCCAAGGGCGGTGTCGGCGGCTGTGAAATTGATATTTTTGAAGCAATGGGCTGGGATAGCCCGCTGGAAAGAGATTCTATCACGCAGACTGTTCACTGCGCAGGCGTTGACGGTGTGCAGGAGGGCTTCCAGTCTTATATGCTCGGCAGCTTCTACGGCAACAATATTCACGAGGAATACAACACATACGGTCTTAAGTGGACGGACGAAGAGTATATTTTCTACGTAAACGGTGTTGAAACAAGACGCACTTCATTCGGCAACGGTGTTTCCGAGGTACCCGAAGAGGTTATTGTTTCGCTCGAAACTCCCACAGAGGATAAGCTTGAACCTCTTGACAAGGCAAGCTACAGCACGGAGTATATCGTCGATTACGTTAAAATCTATCAGCCTACCCTTACGGCAGTAAAGTAAAAGAGGTAATAAAATGTTTGATAAATTCTTAACTGAAGTTTTAAAGCTTGCTCCGTGGCAGATGCACGGCGTTGACCTTCAGAGAAAATACCTGAAAAAGGCTTTTACGGCAGGCTCAGTCAAAAAAGCAATTGCGGCGATACTTGTTGTTTTTGAGCTTAT
>JAFXCT010000107.1 GCA_017521365.1 Clostridia bacterium | reverse complement strand
GACGCAGGCATCCCCTGCACACAGGTTTCCGACATTACGGGCTTCTCCGAGTGCCTTGACGGCAGAGTAAAGACTCTCCACCCGATGGTACACGCAGGTATTCTTGCAATGCGCTCCAACCCCGAGCACATGGAGCAGCTTGAAAAACTTGAAGTAACACCGATTGATGTTGTTGCAATCAACCTCTACCCCTTCAAGCAGACTATTCTCAAGCCCGACGTTACACTTGAGGATGCTATCGAAAATATTGACATCGGCGGCCCGACAATGATTCGTGCAGCAGCAAAGAACTGGCAGGACGTTGCAGTTATCGTTGACCCTGCTGACTATGCTACAGTTATTGAAGAGTACAAGGCAAACGGTGCACCCAGCAAGGAAACAAAGTTCAAGCTCGCCGGCAAGGTATTTGAGCACACAGCAAACTACGACTCAATGATTAATACATACCTCAGAAAGCAGAGAGGCGAAGACCCGTTTGCAGAGTGCTTTACAATGACCTTTGAAAAGGTTCAGGATATGCGCTACGGCGAAAATCCGCACCAGAAGGCTGCCTTCTACACCGAAATCGGCGCAGCAGACAACGTTCTTTCCGCCGCAAAGCAGCTTCACGGCAAGGAGCTTTCCTATAACAACATTAACGACGCTAACGGCGCTCTTGACATTATCAAGGAATTCGGCTTTGACGAGCCCGTAGCAGTAGGCGTTAAGCACGCTAACCCCTGCGGTGTAGGTATAGGCGCCACAATTCACGAGGCATACCTCAACGCTTACAACGCTGACCCCGTTTCAATCTTCGGCGGCATTGTTGCCCTCAACAGAGAGGTTGACGAGGACACAGCAAACGAGCTTGCAAAGATTTTCCTTGAAATCATTATTGCTCCCTCCTTCTCCGAGAAGGCACTTGAAATCCTCACCGCAAAGAAGAACATCCGTCTTCTTGAGCTTCCCAACCTTGCAGCCCCCAACAAGAAAGGTCTTGTTGATATGAAGAAGGTTGCAGGCGGTCTGCTTGTTCAGGAGCTTGACACCGAGCTTCTCAACGAGGAAGAAATTGTCTGCGTAACAGACAGAAAGCCCACAGAGGAAGAAATGAAGCAGCTTATGTTCGTCTGGAAGGTTGTCAAGCACACCAAGTCCAACGGCATTGCTCTTGCAAAGGACAACGCTACAACGGGTATCGGCCCCGGCCAGACAAACCGTATTACAGCGCTTGAGCTTGCTATCAAGTACGCAGGCGATAAGGCACAGGGCAGCGTAATGGGCAGCGACGCATTCTTCCCGTTTGACGACTGCGTAAAGGCCGCAAAGGATGCAGGCATCACAGCTATCATTCAGCCGGGCGGCTCAATCCGTGACGAGGATTCAATCAAGGCTTGTAACGAAGCAGGCATTGCAATGCTCTTCTGCGGTATGCGCCACTTCAAGCACTGAGCCGAGAGCCTCGGCTCCCAATGCCTCAACAAAAGCGATGTTTCCCATAACATTGAGACAACGGGATAAGTTACATCACATCAAATTTTAATGTCATTCTGAGGAGTGAAACGACGAAGAATCTTTATATGGTGTTAAGATTCTTCGCTTCGCTCAGAATGACAGAGAAATTTAAAGCGATATATATTTTAACAGGGATGAAACCGTAAAAAGTTTCATCCCTGTTTTTTATGTATTCAATATCAAAAACGCAGTAAGCCCTCTATAACAAGATTCAATGCTATCGGAAACACAAAAAAGAATGCCGCACAGACCAAGGGCACAATTTCGTTGCGAAGCGTCAGCTTTTTATCAAAGGCAAATTTGCTCGGATTTTTCGGGTTTACATAAAGCCTGTAGGCATAGCCCTTTGAAAGCTCGTTCATACGCTTGAGGCTTAACCCCAAATCCGTCAGGCTGTGGTACTCCTTGCCGTCATATTCGTAGAAGAATTTTGCCTTGGTGGTTGAATTCTTTATCCTGATAATTCTCACCGTTTCAAGAAACCAGCCGTTTACAATTTCGGTGCACCGCTTCATTTTTATAATTCTTACCAAAGCAATGCCGAAAAAAGCTGCGGCAAAAGCCCAGCCCCAAAGATATGTAAACAACATATATACCCCTCCGAATACAGTCAGAGACGGCACTTCAAAAACCGCAGTACCGCCTCTGTAAAACCGTTTTTAAGCTATACCGTTAAAAAACATAATAACGGGTGCAAACACCTGCTCGAAAATAATTGAAACGGGTGCAAAAGCATAGCCGAATACAAATGACAGGCTGTCGCCAAGCTCGCCAAAAAACTGCATTATACCGTCCATAATATACCTCCTTCTTTTTCAGACAAAAGCACAAATTTTATGTACAATCCGCCTGTGTGTATATTATATAGTATTTTGCAAAACAAATCAATACGGCACGTGCGGTAAATGGTGGGAAAGAAAATTTCATCCCTGTTTTTATATTCATCTTCCTTTTTATTTCAGGGTAGAGGCTGTTCTTTTTACGAGAGTCTGTATTCTTTATAAACGGGTCCATCAGAAATTGCTGTGAAAAAGTCAGTTACCATATTACTTACAGAATACCACGTAAATCCACCCAAGACCCATCCAAAACCAGGCACCAAAATCATCAATGTAGCAAACACAGCGTATAGCGGCGCAAGGAAAAGCCATCCGGTTGCATTGCCAAGGTTCTTTGAATACGCCTGTTTTTCACTCAGAACATCAATCTCAAACGTTTTTGTGAAAACATCATCAAGCTTCAATTCAACAACATATCTGCCCGGCTCCTGCGGCACAAATTCGTTGGAATTTATTTCTACGGTTTTTCCGTTCAGTGTATATGTGGCTGTTATTTCATTAATCCATACCTCACCACCGCACTTATTGTAACCGGCTATTTTGATGGTCTTTCCAACTGTTGTATAGTATATGTAGTTGCTTCTCTTTAAAGGCTCATCTACTTCAAACGCCTCGAACTCACATGGCAAACCTAATTTATCTAACTGTTGTATTTTACTGTTTGATTTATCTATCTTACCGCTTATTTCACCCGATTCCGTAACAAAAGCACCTGTGCCGATTATAATACCGGTTATATTATCGTAACCCTCTGTATTAACAAACAGCTGCGGATATCTTTCACCCTCTTTTTCAAAAATTTTCAAAGTGATTAAATCTTCTTCTATAGCATATGCAATTGAATCGTTGTAAAGTTGCACATCAGGCTTTTCGCCAATCTTAGAATACTTGCTGTTAAAGGTAACAACAATAAAATTCATTGAATTATAATAATGACAGTTATAACCTTTTTCAAGCACTTCGGTCTGAGCATCCTCCGCTGCAAAGGCAACGCTTGCGGTTGTGAAAAGAAGCACCGCACAAAGGAATACCGAGAGCAATTTTTTGAAACCATTTTTCATTTGTTTTTACCTCCTGATTTGTTAATAATTTTTATCTCAGGCGTAGGGAATGGCGCTTGCGACATTCCGCAATTTTTTTGCACATCGGTTCGACAGCAACCGCCGAACCCTGCAAAATCTATCTTCATCTTCCTTTTTATTTTCGGGAAAGCCGGTGTTGTTTTATTCGAGTATATATTCCTTATACGCAGGGCCGCCGAAAAGCGCCACAAAAAAACGAGGTATCAAAGCAACGGCAGCAACCACCGTTGTAGAGCCAATCCACGTTCCGAAGCCCGGTATCAGAACAAACAGCCCTGTGCCTACTACAAGGCACAACGGCGAAAGAAACAGCCATATAGTTGCGTTACCAAGGTTCTTTGTATATGACTTTGTTCCGCTGAGAACGTCAATCTCCAGCGTTCTTGTGACCATACCGTCGAAATTCAGCTCAACGACATATTTACCCGGCTCCTGCGGTACAAATTCGTTGGAGGTTATTTCGGTTTTTTCGCCGTTGAAGGTGTATGTAGCTGTTGTACTTCCAAGCCACATCTTGCCGTATTCACCGTAGCCAACTATTTCGACAGGCTTTCCGACTGTTGCATAGCGGCCGGTTTTACTGGCAATTAAACTTACGTTCTCTTCCACTTCAAACACTTCGACCTGACACGATAGCCCTAAGTCGTAGGCTCTTTCTATTTTATTGCTCGGTATTTTAACCTTGCCGCTGGTTTCGCCCGATTCCGTAATAAAGGCACCTTCGCCGATTACGATTCCGTCTATGCTCTCAAAGCTTTTTGTGTTTATAAACAGCTGCGGATATCTTTCGCCCTCATATTCGTAAATTTTCAGCTTGATTAAATCTTCTGATATTGAAACCGGTGTATTCCCGTGATAAACGTACGCCTCGGGTATTTCGCCTGTTTGAGAATACCTGCCGTCAAAGGTAACGACAACAAAATTCATTTGGTAATCTCTTTCCTTATACCAATAACAGGCAAATTCGGTTTCCGTCTTCTCCGCAGGCACGGTTTCATCCTCGGCAAAAGACGTGATGACACACGAAAAGCAGGTCAGCACCGACAAAAGAACGGCCACAAACTTTATAAAAGTGTTGTTCATAATTTTCCTCCTCTTATATATTCATCTTCCTTTTATTTTCGGGCAAAAGCGAGTTGCCCTCCCCTATTAAATTTCAGACATATTTTATACATTATCGCTTTTACAGTCTTTCACCTATTGCGGCAGTAAAAAACAAAAGCGCCAACACAGCCGCAACAACCACAAATAAAACAGCAAACATATAAAAGCTCCTTAAAACAGATTGGCAAAAAACTCTGCAACAGGTGCTATAATAAAATGCTGTATGGCAAGATACGGCGGTGCAACAAGCAGATTAAAAAGGAACGCCGCATCAACCGAAATATAGTCTGCCAATGAATTAAAAGCATTGTTGAGAATATCAAAAAGTGAATCCATAAAACTCATTTCCTTTCGTTTTTAAATATCCGCTCCGAGTGCCCTAAATACCCACTTCATAAACTCGTGGTAAGGTTGATGTATTGCGGTAAGGTCGATACCTTTTGCCAAAAGGTCCTGATAAATATAGCACGGTGTGTTTATTAGGATTGCAAGAATAGAAATTGTCATCATAAATAACCCCTCCTCACATTAGAAAAGTTTATGTAAACAAGCTATTAGATTTTATAACCGAATAAATTAAGAAGTTCCAATACAGGTAGTGCAACCGCACCGAATATAGGTAAACCGACAAAGAGCCATAACACATATACAACCTCAGCAAACAGGAGCTTTACTGATTCACCGAATGACATAACGTCAGCAATTAACGCTTTTTCGGAAGAAACTATAACGTTACCGTCGGCATCAACAACATCTGCCCTTAAATAATGCTTACCTGAACGATTGGTATTTACCCAGAATTCCTTGACCTCATATTCCCCAACATTCATTTCCGCAATCTTTTTATCTTTATCGTTAATTACACGGTACCATACAAGTTTTTTAGCTTTTACATCTGGCGAATAATAATGTGCCACAAAATCAAAATCAAGCTCTTCATCACGCACAAGGTCGCAAAAAGCCTCCGGCTCATTCCCATCAAAATAAACCTTCATATATTTGTACCCACCCCACGAGAAACGGGCGTTGTCGTAAATAAGCTCTCTTACAGGCTCTGAACTTTCTGATTTTATCGAATAAGCTCTTTGCTTAATTTTTAATATTTTGTTATTATCACCTGCGTAACAAATTGCAAGATGCTGACCTGGTACACGTGTCACAGAAATATCACTAATCATATCGTCTTCAACAAACTGCAAACTTTCGGGCAGACTAATTTTATAATAGCGTGTCAAACCATCACCTACGAAAGCTTTTGAGCCTATGCTAGTAACGCCTTCTTCAACCGTTATTACATCAATTCTGTCGAAATAATTATACCACGGTGAGAATTTGCCGAATTGTGGATAATACCAATCCATCTCACCCTCACCACTGATAACGAGTTCGCCGTCAGAGTAGAGTGTCCAGATGAGGTTTTCGCCCTGTGCTCCGCAGTAGCCCGAATCGACAACTGTTCGGGCTTCCTCCGCCGCAAAGGCTGTGCTTGCGGTTGTGAAAAGCAAGACCGCACAAAGGATTACCGAGAGCAATTTTTTGAACGTGTTTTTCATTTTTTTACCTCCTGTTGATTTTAATTTATATATTTATGCTTTTACATTCTTTCGCCGATTAATGCGGCAAGAAGCAGAAACCCCAGCACGGCAAAGCCGACAACCGACAGAACAATTAACATATTTCCACTTCCTTTAGTTTTTTCCATACGTTTCAAAATCGTCCACAATACCGAGGCTTTCCTCAAGGCTGTCTGCCACGACAACAATATCAATAATCTTCCTATCCTTTTTTGCGCAATAATCGCCGTAAACCGTGCTTAGTCCGTTTTCAAAACGCACGGTGAGAAAGGCTCCGAGGTATTCTTCGCCCGCTATTTCAACAGCCTTGGCGTTCTTTTCATAAACTATATTTTCGATATACTCCTGTGAAAACACCTCGTTGACGTGCACCTTCACCGAAGACATCCACGATTCGAGCGTTTCTTCGCAGTATTCCTTGACGGAATATCCGCCGCCCTTGTAAAAAACTATGCCGAGTTCGTCTCCGTCACCCTCGGCAATAAAATACGCCGCACAATCGGTGAGCAGGTTGTCGTAGGCATCGTAATGCTCTTTTGACGCCTCGGTGAAGCGTTCATCAAGCTCAATTCTGAGGTTTGCCCACTCGTTGGTGTAAACGTTGCCCTTTAATTCGCCTGCGCTGTACTGCTGCTTGCTCGATTCAATTATAAAATCGCTTCCTATGGCCTCAAACTTGATATTGTTGGTAATTTTTTCAATATCCGTAAGCTCGGAGTATTTCTTTTCCAAAACATCATCCAGCAGCAGCGCACCTATAAAAGCAACCAAAAATAAGATGATACCCGTCAGCACCCTTTTTGCACGCTGTTTTGCTTTTGAGCCGACCGCTGAAGCCTCGGCACAGGCGCAGGTTTCGCCGTCGGCAAGTGGCTTTCCGCAATTTTCACAATTCATTTTTTCTTCCTCCTTTTTCAAAAAATGCCTTATACATTTTCCTACGGTACTATTTTACCAAAAAGCTGTTTATGCTCCAAGAAAGGTTACAAGGTTGTAACTATTTGTAACCATTTTGTAACCGTTTTGACAAAAAATGTCAAAAAAGCCCACCAAGGCACTTTAAGCACCTTGGTGGGCTGAATTTTAAGTATTAACAGTTAACTTACTTCTTGTATTCCTTGAAATCTGCGTAGATTTCTTCTGTGTAGACGTTGTTTTCGTCCTTATCGTGAAGCGGATACCAAACCTGAGCGAAGAAGGGGTTGACCTTTGCTTCGTCGTCGTAAGCCCAGCGGAACTTCTTCTCCTTTGCCTTCTCCTCGCTTGAGGGAAGCTCTTCGGGGCACCAGTGGCCGCCGCGGAGAACAAGGTTCGGGCTCATCATAAACTCGTGACCGTGTGCACACTGCCACTTAACGGGTGTGTACATATCAACGATTTCCTCTGCAAGGCACTTACCGCCGCGGAATTCGGCAGCCTTCTGAAGGTCTTCAAGAGTGAGTGAGTCGAAATCCTTGGTTTCGTCGTAGCCGTGGTCAAGAACGTTAGCCTTTGCAGGGTCGTCATTGGGACGGTAAACCTTGACCTTGCTCCAGTCGGAGCCGATAGCGTTCCACTTTTCAAGTGAGCCGACATAGGCGTTGATTCTGGGAGCAACCTTGTTTTCTCTCCACCAGAGTGTACCGTAAACGGGTGTCTGGGCAATCTTCTTCATAAAGGGCTTAACGGCAAAAGCAAAGGGCTTTGCAAGGAAAGCAAGCTTGTAGAACCACTCTACTCTGTCCATCATACTCTTGAAGTAGTCCTTGATGGGTGTATTTGCACGGAAGTGGAGGTAGCTCTCCAGAACGTCGGAATCGAGATACCACTGGCCGTGGAAGTTACGGGTGATAAACCAATCGGGGTCAAACAGCTTCTTGGGGTCGCCGAGGCCGAGGCCGCACTTGCCGAGAAGAAGCTCCTCAAATTCCATATTGGTAATTCTGTACTGTGCGCCGGAACCGATGTTGTAGAAACGTCTCCAGAATTCTTCGGGAACGTCGTCACCGCAGACGTTTACAAGAAGACGGCCCGAATCCTCAACAGTTGCCCACTCGAGAACACCGTTGATAACAACGTGGTACATAATGGGTTCCATATTCTTGAGGATTTCGGGGTAAAGAATACCGGACTGACGAAGGGAAACCCAATGCTTAAGACCGGACTCTGCGAAAATTGACTCAGCAATAACCTTACTTGTTGCATAGTGGTCGTAAACGCTGATTTTGATGGGGTCGCCCGTACGTGCCCAGTGAATCGGGTCGTCACGCTCACCTGTTTCGGCAACGGTGCCTATGTAAACAACCTTGATTGCGTCGGGGTCGGGCTGTGCCTTAACAGCGGCAACAATGTTCTTTGCTGCACCGACGTTTGTCTTGATAGTTGCAATGGGAAGATAGTCTGCGGAGGGAGAAACCATACCGCCGACGTGGAGAACGTACTGTGAGCCTGTAACGCACTTGAGAACGTCCTCATAATTTCTCAGGTCGCCCCATACGATTCTGACTCTGGGGTCGTTGAGGTAATTTGCAAACTTCTTTCTGTTCTTTTCGCTGTCACGAAGGAGAACAACAATGTTGAACTCTTTTTTTGCATAAAGCTGCTGGAAGCCTTCCCAGCCCATATTACCGGAGGCGCCGGTAAGGAATACGGTTTTCTGTGCCATTTTTCATAGTCCCCCAATGTAATTATTTTTATAAGATTAGATTATCACAAACAAAAACAAAATTCAATACAAACATACAATTTTTATTGCAAATACGTAACAAAAATCACCTTTCGATGCACACGGAAAGTGCACAGCCGTCCTGAATTTCGGTAAAGAAAGAAAAGGAGTCCGAATTAGAGGTGACAGGGTTTTTGAGTGAATAAAACTCAACAGCCTTAGCGTTGCCTGCAAAGCCCGTGCCGATAGCCTTGAGCCAGCTTTCCTTAAGCGTCCACAGCGTAAAAAATGCGGCGTTTTCGTCCCGTGCGCTGTCAATCAGCTCGCTTTCGCAAGGCAAAAAAACACGCTTTTCAACATTTTTTCGGCGCACGTTTATATTCTCGGCGTCCACCCCTACCCTGCTGTCGGCAAAGGCGCAGGCAACCATACCCTTGGTGTGGGTAATGCTGACAAAAACACCGTCAACCCCTTCAACAAAGGGGGCGCCGTTGCCGTCTTTCTTTATTATAATGTCGTCCGAAGTCAGACCGAGGTGCTGTGCCAGGCTTCTTTTAAGAAGTGAATGGGCAGCAGCGCTTTGCTCTTTGGGAGTGAGTATATCGGTTTTTTCAAAAAAAAGCTTATACATATTTTTCTCTGCCTATAAAAATGCCGCCCTTGCGGACGGCATTTTATTTTAAAGATTTTTATGCGTTGGGAACCTGAGAAACAGTTGCCTTGAGCAAGCCTGAATCAGCAAGGAGTGCAGAGTCTGCAGCATCAATCTTGCCGTCGTGGTTCGGGTCTGCTGCAAGCTTCTGTGCTGCTGTAAGTGCATCAGCAGAAAGCATACCGGAAACAACCATATTTACAAGGAATGAGTCGTTACCGTCTGCTACACCGTCACAGTCAATATCACCGTAGATGATTACTGTGTATTCAGCCTTAACCTCGCCATCCTTGACAAGCTTGATTACGGAACCGGTCTTAAGAACCGTGTCTGCGCACTCAACCGTTGCCGTGCCGATAACGGTAGCGTAATCACTCTTGAACTGTGCGAAGGTAAGCTCTTCTGCAAGGCCGTAAACAAAGCTCTTTTCGGTGTCAACAACCGTTGTGCTGCCCTGAGCGGGAGTGAGAGCAATAATCTCTTCGTCCTCACCTATTTCAAGCTCAAGTTTTGCATTGTCGAAGTTGCCGATGATATCAAGTGTATCACCTGTTGAGTAAGTGCCGTTTTCCAATGTGGGGTTGGAAACATAGAACGGATAAGCCGTTGTGTTATTCTCAACGCCTCTGAAGGTACGGCTGTCGATAGTGATAAGACCTGAAACAGCGTCTGCGGGAAGAGTAGCCTTTACAGTCATCTTAAGAGTAAAGATGCGTGTCTTTTCTGTGAGAACTGCGGGAACATTAGTGGTCTTGTTGTAGGTACCGCACTGAACACGTGTACACTGGAAGTCTGTACGGTTGATAACGGGGTCTGTTTCGTTGATATCAGGTGTAGCGGTATCATCCTCAAAGTACTTAGCCCAGTAGTTAACACCGTATGCAGCCTGCATAACGAAGCTGGTACCGCTGAGTGCCTTATAGTAAGCGGAATCCTTGTTGATATCAACTGCTTTTGCAACAGTTGTACCTGCAAGACCAAAGATTGTCTTATCCCAGATAATACCTGTAATGAGCTGACCGACTGTGAAGTTTGTCTTAATGCTTACTTCAATCTCAAGCGCATCGCCTGCTTTGATTGTTGTAGCGGGAACTCTTACACCGTTAACAGTCTTATAAGCGTCAAGATAGTAGGAAACGTGAGTGTTGAGAGTCCATACAGCCTTGATAGTTGTCGTGCCGCCGACCGTAGCAGCAGCGGGCATTGTTGTGATTGTATATTCCTGACCGTCAAGTGTCCAGCCTGCGAAGAGGTAGTCCTTCCTGTTGGGTGTGGGAATTTCGATAGGTGTACCGTAAGCCGCTGTGATTGATTCAATAGCGTCGCCGCCAGCCATATCAAAAGCAAGCGTATAAGTGTTTACGGTGTACTGAGCGTAGAGGGTGTGTGCTGCTTCCTGAGAAACAACCGTTGCGGCAGTAATCTGCTCGCCACCTTCAGCCTGGGTGAACCAGCCGTTGAAGGTGTAACCGACACGTTCTGCTGCGGGAATTTCGCCGTAAGCCTTACCGTAAGTTACGTTGTAGGTTGTATCGGCAACTGTGCCCTCGCCTGCATCAAGTGTAACGTCGTAGTTGGCTGCTTCGTACTTAGCGTAGAGTGTTACAGCGTCGCCGTCAACACCGATATCGGGCATCGTTGTGTAGGAAGCTGCTGTGCCGTCCTCATAGAACCAGCCGAGGAAGGTCTGGCCGTAGAGATAAGGTACGGGCATTTCGATTGCTGTGCCGTAGGAAGCTGTGATGGACTCACAAGCTGTGCCGAGGCCTGCATCGAAGTTGAATGTGTAAGTCTCAACGTCACTCCAGTGAGCGTAGAGAGTTTCAACGTAGTTGACAGTTACCATTGTTTCGGAGAAAATCTGCTCACCGACAACGGGGTCTGAGAACCAGCCGAGGAAAGCATAACCGTCACGTGTTGCAACGGGAAGCTCGCCGTACTCTGTATCGTAAGTAAGCTCGATTGAATTAATATCAACCGTACCGCCGTTAGCATTGAAGTATGCGTAATAGGTTACGGGCTCGTAAACGAAGGTTACGAGATGCTCGTCAGCGGTAAGGGAAAGAGTCTGATACTCTGTGTCGGGCTCATAGCCGGGATAAACGGGGGCAACGACACGAACGACGTAGGTTCTTGTACCGTCATAGGTCTTTGAACCAAGCTCTCTTTCCGTTCCGTCCTCATCGTAAGTAACAGCTCTTACCGTGTAACGGGAAACCTTGAGCTGAAGGCCGTTGATTGCCGTTCTGATTTTTTCAGCCATAGCATCAACAACGTTCTGCTGTGCTGCGGGATAATCGTAAACAACAAGGTCAAGAGCCTGTGTTACGGCTGTAAATGAGTTGTAATCGTCGGGATTGAGCTCGTTTGCCTGTGCAACAAGTGCATAGACCTCAGAATAATCTGCATAAGCACTGACAAGAGTGTCGACTGCTATATTGATATTCTGAACAGCACGGTCAATCTTGGTCTGTGTTGAGGTGGGGTTAGCAAAGTCTACAGTTGCGCCCCTGATAACGTTCTGGTAGCTCTGAAAGCCGCCGCTGTAATCCTCTGCCTGTCTGTTACGTGCGTTTTCAAGTGCAATCTTTGCGCCGAGCTGAGCTCTTGTTGTTTCAGAAGCTACAGCCGTATCGGTACACTGGAAATACTGGTTGAAGGTATAGGTTCTGCCGTCAAGAACGTAGCTGACAGTAATTGTAGCGGTAGTGCCCGTGGCACCCGTTGCAGTTACGTTAGCGGTATAGAAGCCGTCCTCCGTAAGGTAGAAAGCGCCGATATTTGCATATTCAGCGGATGTTGTAATGTTGGAAAGCTCGTTTGAATGAGCATCCTTGAACTTGACCTCTACCGTCTGTGCAAGCGGAATAGCATCGGGGAAGCGGAGGTTAAGTGCAGAGTGGTACTCTGTGCCGACGTAAGTGAGGGCGGCCTCAGCAGCAGCAAGGTGAGAAACAGCATAGTGGTAATCTTCTTCACCAGCATCTGCGTTGTTGTAGACCTCCTCAGCCGCCGCGAAGGCGGCTTGATAGAAGGCGAAGGAGTCTTCGGTGTATCTGTCTGCACGGTAGGTCGTGGGGTTCTCAATCATATAGGCGAGAACCGAATAATCGTAATGAATTGCGTTAGCTACAAAGCCGCACATTGCCTGAACGCTGCTGAAAGCAAGAACAAGGACAAGCAACAAGCTTATAATTTTTTTAATTTTCATTTTCTCTATATTCTCCTCAAAAGCATTTTAGTTCATTAAAGTCTGGCCGTGGTTATGCGAAGTAAAAACTGTTAACCGATACCAAATACATTGGAGAGGAGAAGACCGATAAGCTGAGAAAGAGCAGCAATAATCTTTTCAAAGATTGTAAGCTCTGTATCTGCAGTTTCACCGGAATCTACAGATGTGTCTGCGGAATCTACGGTGACATCGGAGGATTGAGTATCCCAATCATCTTCCCAGTGAGCGTAAAGATTCTTGTAGTAGCTTGTTGTAACCTTGGTGTTTTCGTCAATCTTCATACCGCCCGTAAGCTTCGTGTACCAGCCGGCAAATATGTAGCCGTCACGAGTGGGAACGGGAAGGTCTGCATAGGTCTGGCCGTAGGTTACCGTAACCGTACCGCTGGAAACCTTACCGCCGTTAGCGTTAAGTCTGACTGTGTACTCCTCGGCTGTGTAGTAGAACTCTACAACAACGCCGTCGCTCGTAATGGTGACAAGCTTCTGCTTATCTGTGGATGCGTAGCCCATAATCTGGGGAACGTTGATAAGAACCTTTTCACCTACGTTACCGTAGATAACGTCTGTGCTGATAAGTGTGATTGTGCCTTCATCGCCTACAACGGAAACCTCTGTTTCGGAATTGGCAACAATCTGTGCACCGGACTTGTCGTAGCAGCGGATGTAAATCTTGCCCTGTGCGGGAACGAGAGCGCTCATAGCTGCCTTGAGCTCTTCAACTGTTGCGTCGAGCTGAGACTGCTCAAGCATACCCATACCGTAGTCAATCTTGTTGAGGATTACGGTAACACCGCTGAAGTCCTCGTAGTCGTACGGATTGAGGGAGTTTGCAATGGAGATAAGCTTGTGAAGCTCCTTGTAGTCTGCTGACTTGTACTCGAGGAAGGTTACTGCTTCCTTGAGGTTGTCGTTTGCCTCGTTAATCTGCTCCTGAGTTACGAGCGGATTGTTGAGAACGTAAACAGCGTCTTCAAGGTCTCTCTTATAGATATCCCAACCGCCTGAGTAGAACCACTCCTGACGGCAGGCTGCAATAGCGTCTGCAACCGTTGCACGGAGAGCTGACTTATCGTATGCGTATACACGAAGGTAGAACTGCGGATAGGATGTTGTTGCACCGCCGTTTGTAGCCGTAGCGGTAACTGTGGGTGTGATGAGCGTTGTGATTGACGTACCTGCAGCAGGAACCTTACCGGCAAATCTGAAGTTCTTAACGTCAGTCTGGAAGAGAGTCATACTGTAGGATGAGGGGTCAACCGTAATGCCTGCATCGGAGGAGGTAATGTCTACGTTAACAGCCGAGAAGCTGCCGCTACCGATGTTACCTGACTCGTAAGAGGAAGCGTCCTTAGTTATTGTGAACATAAGGCCGGGAATCTGTGAAATGTCGCTGTAAACACTTGTATCAACGTAAATCATTCCGGTGGGAACGGAAGCCATATAGCCTGCATTCGTGCCGTTATGGTCAACGTGATATGTGATGTTGGCAGCACTTGTATCGTTGATGCCGTGTACGGAAAGCTGATATCTGTTTCTGATATAGCCGGGCTGGCAGGTGTTAGCGTCAATAACGATTTCCTTACCTGCGGAAACGAAGGTATATGCCTGAGCCTTGTAGGACTTGCCTGTTGAAGGCTGAGTGAAGGAAATTGTTGCTGTAATTACGGAGTAGAGCGGTGCTGAACCGGGCTCGATAACCCAGCAGTAGTAGTCGCCTTCTCTGTACATTTCGCCGATAACTGCGTTGTTGTTAACCGTTGCGGTAACGTCCGTAACTGCTGCACCGCTGGACTCACGGAACTTGAGAACCGTGTTGGCATCCTGTGCAACTGTGGAGTCTATAACGATATCTGCGCCGAGCTCGTAGTTAATCTCCCAGAGTGTGAGGTTACCGAGAGCAAGCTGCAGGTCGTTAGCTGCCGTGCTGACGATTTCCTGGTCGTTCTGGTCGTAGTCACGGTCAAGGTTGATAGCTGTTTCGTATGCAGCCTGGAAAGCAGCAAGAGTATCAGTCTTGTAGAGCTTGTAATCCTCTTCGGGGATTTCCTGTGCAAGGCCGATAACGTAATCAAGAAGGTCGTAACGTGCAAGGCCAACATAGGGCTTAAGGCCGTTCTGTGCCTTGAAGAGCTCCTGTCTTGCCTTGGAAATCTGTGACTGCTTTACGTTGTCGGAAGCGTTGACAGCCTGTGCGTTTGCAAGAGCCTCCTGGTACATTCTCCAGCTTCTGTCTGTGTAGAGCTTTGTACCGTCAGCCTGCTCGTTGGTAGCAACGTTTACTCTTGTTGCGTACTCAATTTCGCGGAATACCTGAAGCTTGCAAAGCTCGCTTCTGGGTGTAAGACGGTCGTAGTAGTAGCCGAGTCTGTAGTAAAGGTTCTTGATGTCGAGGTTTGTTACTTCGTAGGGTGCTGTGTTATAGAGCTCGATGAGGTCTTCACAGTCCTCGTAAGTATCCATAAACTCCTCGTACTGATAGAGGTGAGCATAGTCCTCTTCACCGATTGTGAAGTAGCCTTCCTCAAAGTACTTAAGGTTGCCGTTGTCAGGAATGTACTGAGCCATCAGCTTCTTAAGGTCGTTAATGGACTTGTTGGGATAGTCTGTGGGAGCGTAAACCGTGTAGTTGTCGTTTGCGCTCAGACCGATGAGCTGACCGATAAGCGGAATAAGTGTCGGGAAGTTGTATTCACGCTCTGTGTAAAGAGCTTCAAGAAGGTTTCTGACGAACTTGCCAAGGTACTCACCGCCGTTGCCGACAACGAGTGTTTCAAGGCGTGTTACACGCTCGGGAATGATAACCTTGCCGTTCATAAGAACAGAAAGTACGTTGCCGAGAAGGTCGAGAATGAACTCTACAAGCGGCTTGTTGAGAATAGCATCGGAAGAACCGTTCTTACCGATGAAGCTGAGAATCTTCTCGATATTGAATTCCTGAACACCTACGAGAATTGTGTCGTAGATGAGGGATTCGGCATAAGTCTTGCCGTTCTTCACGTTGATTGTTGCCATTGTGGGGTCGATGATTGAGAAGATGATGTTGTCAAGCTTTTCCCAACCGTTCATTTTTGCGAGATCCTGACGTGTGTTTACAGCAAAGCCGTAGTTGTTGATAAGCCACGTTGCAAGAGCATCAATGAGACCCTCAAGGTCTGCATCGGCAGGAATGTTAACGTCGATAAGGTTGTTGAGCAGGTATGTGAGGTAGTCAACGCCAACCTCAATCCAAGCACCGTCCTCGGGGTCAAGAGTACCGTTTTCAATCATACCGTAGTAGTCGTTTTCGGGCATAAGGTCGATAACGAGGCTGATAAGAATATATGTAAGGCATTCCTGAACTGTGTCGCAATCGGGAAGGAAGCGTACGTCGGGAAGAACAAGCGGAATGATGAGCTTAACGATGTAGGAAATGAACTCATCCGTTGTGGAGCCTGTCAAATCCTCAAACTCATAATCCTCGGGGAATTCATCGGGGAATATCATCTGGATAAGACCGGGGCCGAGGTCTCTGAGAAGAGACGCAAGGGTCTCGTAGAGCTTATCGTTGATGTCAAGGCCATGGCTTGTGAAAGCGATGATATCGTAAAGAGCAGCCTGCTCCTTGTATATCTCACCCGTTGTTTCGTTAACCTTTTCCTCACCGACAAGCAGCCAGGTAGCAAGGTTGTGAAGCTCGATAACGGGATACTCCTCGGGGTCGTACTCGTAGCCGAGGCCTATCATATCGTTCATAACACCGACGATAGTGGGAAGAAGGCCGGGAGCATCGGGGTTACCGTTGGGCCACTCGGGGCTTACTTCAATGCTGAGAGCATCAACAAGAGCCTCGTCAAGAGTGGGAACGAGGATATCAGCCATAAGTGCGTCGATAGCGTTCTGGATAAGGTCGTATGAAGAAATGTTGGTGATAGAGGTTTTGCCCGCCATGCTGGGAAGGAAGCCCGTGTATGACTGGGTTGAAACGTTGTAATCACCGACAAGGAGTGAGTCAACAAGGTCCTGAATAACACCGTCGATTGTGAAATCGTTAAGTGTAAGACCGATTTCGGAAACCTTGCTGATTTCGGGCTCGGACTCAGCCTTGAAGAAGCTGTTGTAAAGAGCGGTGTAAATCATTTCCTTAAGGAAATTGGGAAGGTCAAAGAGATAGGGATAATCTTCTGCAGAAAGGAAAGTGGGAAGAAGACCCATATCAAGCGTTGTATTGACAAGCTTTTCAAGAATGGGAGCATTGTCATACAGGAACTGAAGAAGAGCGTAGAAAACAATGGAGTCCTTTGTACCGTCTGTAGCGCCCATTGAGGAAGCTCTTCTCGGCTCTCTGATAGCTTCAACGCTGAGGTCTGTAACCTCGCCGAGAAGGCTGAGGAAATCAGCAAAGCCGACAAGGCTCATATCCATCAACTCTACAAGTGAGTTGTATGTATTGTTGATAGATGTGAGGTTAAGTTTGATTTTCGCTACGACGATATCAATTTCTTCATTGATATTCATTTCGTAGAGAAGTGCGTCAAGCCAGTCGAGCAGCATTGAGCAGGACTGCTCATAGCTGTAAACGGGCTTGCCGAGGCTGTTGTAGCCTGCGGGAGTTGTGTAAGACTCGTATGCTGATGCACCGACAGCCGTTGAGCTTGCCATAATGACAAAAGCCAGGAGCATACACAGAAGTTTTTTCATTTTTTTCATAAAAAATACCTCCGTTTTTATTTGTGGATTTTCGTTCAAAAATGCCATAATGTATGTACAAAATAACAGTGCAGATAATTATAGTTATATTATTACACTATTATACATTGCGATTATATCACAAGAATTCTGCTAAATCAAGGCAATTCGCAATAAAAATTTTATTTTTTTATTAAAAATTAGTGATAATTGCAATAAAATAACCAGCATTAACCATAATGGACTTGACAAATTAGAGTTTGTCGAGTTCTTTTGAACACCTCATCCACCGCCGTTCGGCGGTCCCCCTCTGACGGAGCCGTCCCCCTTTGTCACTTTGTGACATTTCCCCCACACCGTGGGGGAATCTTCCCCTCAAGGGGAAGGCAAGAAAAGTT
>JAFXCT010000106.1 GCA_017521365.1 Clostridia bacterium | reverse complement strand
GCCGAGTGAGTGAAGGTCGGTAGAATAAATCGCCGAGGAAGGATAAATGCCCTTGAGCTGCTTGCCTTCGCTTTCGCCGTAAAGCTGCTTGAGCCACTCGTTCATAAGAGTGAAAGCCGGCTCGTAGCTGACGTACATTTCTATGCTTTTACCTGAACGGTAAAGCAGATTGCGTACGGCGGCGTACTTATAGCAATCGTTATCAAGGGAAGCAACGGAATACTTTTCACGTGCATCCTGCGCACCCTTCATAAGGGAGTCGATATCAATACCTGCCGCAGCAATCGGAAGAAGTCCGACAGCGGTAAGAACGGAATATCTGCCGCCTACGTCGTCCGGCACAACGAAGGTCTGGTAGCCTTCCTTGTCGGCAAGGGATTTGAGAGTGCCCTTTGCCTTGTCGGTTGTGACGTAGATACGCTTTGCAGCCTCTTCCTTGCCGTATTTTGCTTCAAGAATTTCCTTGAACACACGGAAGGCAACTGCAGGCTCGGTGGTAGTACCGCTCTTGGAAATGACATTTATCGAAAAATCCTTACCGTCGATAAGCTGCATAACCTCGTTAACCGAGTCAGCGCTGATTGTATTGCCGGTAAAGAAAATCTGCGGTGTGTCTTTTGTGAGAAGGTTATAGTTATTGCCCTTGCAGAATTCGATAGCCGCTCTTGCACCGAGGTATGAGCCGCCGATGCCGATAACGACGAGAGCCTTGGAATCTGCTTTGATTTTTTCAGCGGCGGCCTTGATAGCCTCAAACTCTGCCTTATCGTAATTGACGGGCAAATCAAGCCAGCCGAGGAAATCGGCTCCTGCACCTGTACCGTTGTGCAAGGCCTCGTGGGCAGAAAGAACGTCCTTTTCGATTGAGTTGAGTGCGCTTTGGGTAGCAGCAGCACCTGCATAAGAAACATTGAGCTTAATTGACATAGATTTGGTCACCTTGTGACACGGGGTTAGGGATAAGAAACCGTGTGCCGCAAATACTCCTTAACTAAATAAATATATATTTTTGTATATTTTAACCGATATTTTACATTAATGCAAGATGCTTTTCTTAATTTTTTTCACAAATTTTATATTTTTTCTTCATTTCTTCATCAGACTGTCGAAAGAAGAAAGAAAACGGCGCAATATTTCGGCAAAGGTCAGCTTTTCTATGCGCTTTTCGCACGTGAGCGGATACTCGCCCAAGGTTTCTCCGCCGAGAGTAAACCTCACGCTGCCCACCTTCTGACCCGCTTCAACCGGCGCCTGAACGTCCGTTGCAAGCTCAACGGACTGCTCAATTTTCTCACCCTCTCCCTTTTTAATAAGCACGGGAGAAAGCTCGGAAATAACGGGCATAAAGTTTTCCTTTATGCCGCCGATTACGTTTACACGGGTTATCATTGACAAGTCAACCGCAGGGGTGACGGTTTCGTAATTGGCAAAGCCCCAGTTGAGCAGAGCCTTTGCACCGCCGAAACGGTCGTCACTTGTGGGACTGCCCATAATTACGGCAACAAGGTGAGTCCCCTCCCTCATTGCAGAGGCGGAAACACAGCAGCCCGCCTTTGCCGTAGTACCCGTTTTAAGCCCCGTTGCGCCGTCATAAAACCGAATGAGCTTATTTGTGTTTACAAGCTCCGTTGCACCGTTACGCAGAGAATCCATCCACACGGTGGAATATTTCTGTATCAGCTCGTGTTTTAAAAGCTCCACGGACATAAGCGCCACGTCAAACGCACTCGTCAGGTGAGTGTCGGTGGTGTCATCAAGACCCGTGCAGTTGTCGAAATGCGTATCGTTCATTCCGAGCTCCTTTGCCCTGTCGTTAAGCATCTGCACAAGCGCCTCTTCGCTGCCTGCAATATGCTCGCCGAGTGCTTCGCAGGCATCGTTTGCGCTGTAAATTGCCGCCGCACGCAGAAGCTCGTCTACGGTCATTGTTTCGCCCTCTTTGAGCCAAATCTGCGAGCCGCCCTTGGCTGCCGCAGTTGCGCTGGTGACAACCGTATCCGTAAGATTGAGCCTGCCCGAATCAATAGCCTCCATAACCAGCAGAAGCGTCATAACTTTGGTAACGGAGGCAGGAAAAAGCCTGTCGTGCTCGTTCATTGCGGCAAGCACCTGACCCGTTGATGCATCAACGAGTATTGCCGCTTTTGCGTTGACCGTAACGGGCATTTTCTGCTCATCCTCGGCATTTGCGCAAATCGGGAACAAAAACAGCAGACACAGCGATAAAGCCAGACTTTTTAAAAGTATATTTTTCATACAATCACTCCCCTTTTTAATAGATTGATATGAAAAATACGGTTTATAAATAACCTTAATACTTGCCTTAACGGAATATTTGAAGTATAATATTTAATCAGCAAATAACAAAGGAGTAAGAAATGAAGGCTGCTTTTTACACACTCGGCTGTAAGGTCAACCAATACGAAACGCAGGCACTCGGCGAAGCACTCGCAAAAGAGGGCTTTTTAATCGTGCCCGAAACGCAAGAAGCCGACGTATATATTGTCAATTCCTGCACGGTTACGGCAGAAAGCGACAAAAAGACAAGGCAGGCTGTGCGCCGCTTCAAGCGTGAGCACCCGGAAAGCACCGTTGTGCTTACCGGCTGTATGCCGCAGGCATATCCCGAGACAGCAGCCGAGCTTATTCAGGCGGATATTGTTGCAGGCAACCGCAATAACGACAGGCTGCCCGAAATGATAAAGTCGTACCTTGAAAACAAAAACAGAACGGTCAGCGTTAAAGAGCACGAAAATGATGAAACCTTCACCGTCTGCTCAATCAGCTCGTTTGACGAGCGTACAAGAGCGGCAATCAAAATTGAAGACGGCTGCAACCGCTTCTGCTCCTACTGCATTATCCCCTACGCACGGGGCAGAGTGCGTTCAAAGCCGCTTGACGAGATAAAAAAAGAGGCACAGACGCTTGCCGACAACGGCTTTGAGGAAATAGTTCTTGTAGGTATCAATCTTTCGTCCTACGGCACAGACTGCGGCCTTACGCTTTGCGATGCGGTTAAAGCAGTATGCGAGGTTGAAAGAATTAAAAGAGTACGCCTCGGCTCACTTGAGCCCGACCATATGACCGACGAAATTATTGCGGGACTCAAGGCACAGAAAAAGCTCTGTCCGCAGTTTCACATTTCACTTCAGAGCGGCTGCTCGGCAACGCTCAAAAGAATGAACAGACACTACGATGCACCCGAATACGAGCGTATCTGCAACGCATTGAGAAGCAATTTCGAGGACTGCACAATCACAACCGACGTTATGGTGGGCTTTGCAGGAGAAACGGACGAGGAATTTGCCGAGTCGCTTGAATTCGTAAAGACTATCGGCTTTGAAAAGGTACACGTATTCCCCTACTCACAGCGTGAGGGTACGAGAGCCGCAAAATTCCCCAACCAGCTTGACCGCAGAACGAAGCAGGAAAGAGCCAAGGCTATGGCTGACACGGCAAACGAAATCCGCCGAGCCTTCCTCAATTCTCAAATCGGAAAAACCGTTGAGGTGCTTGCCGAAACAAAGGCTGAGGACGGAAGCTGCACGGGCTACACGGCAAACTACACACCTGTCAAAATACAAAACGGTGCCGAATGTTCAAGGTTTTACACAGTAAAAATAACAGCCGCCGATGACGACAGCTGTTACGGTGAAATTATTTAAATTACGGAGTATTTCTGCGCAAACATTGCGTAGTTTTTGTCAAATTCTTCGTTGTCCTTTTTGACGTTGCGAAGATATTTGTGCATATCAAAGCGGTCGTTTGCCGTTTCGATTACACAGCCGGCTATATTCGAGCAATGGTCCGAAACACGTTCAAGGTTGGTTATAAGGTCGTTGAAAACGAAGCCCTGCTCAATCGTACACTCGTTACGGCGAAGTCGCTCTATATGGCCGTTTTTCAGGCTCTTTTTGAGCTCGTCTATAACCTGTTCAAGTGGCTCGACAAGGCTTGCCTTTTCCAGGTCATTTTCAACAAACGCCCAGGTTGCAAGCGATACGATTTCGGCAGTTGCCTTTATGATATTGTCAAGCTCCTTCTTCGCAGGGCCGGAGAAGGACATTTTTTTGTCTTTAAGCTCCTCTGCGGATTCAAGGACATTAAGCGCATGGTCGCTTATGCGCTCAAAATCGCCTATCAGATGAAGCTGCATTGAAAGCTCACGGCTGTCAATGTCGGTAAGGCTGTGGGTACTGAGCTTTACAAGATAATCGCCCAGCGTATCCTCGTATTTGTCGGCTTTCTTTTCAGCCTTGCGCACTCTTTCAGCAACCTTTTCGTCGTAAGAAACGAGCAGCTTCAGAGCATCGTCTACGGCAGAGCGGCTGATTTGTGCCATTGCAGCCGTAACGTTGCGGCTCTGTGCAATTGCAACGGCAGGCGTATTGAAAAGACGCTCGTCGAGAAGCTGTGTATGCTCGTCCTCACCCTTGTCACGCACCGTAAGAAGTGCCAGCTTTTCCAACAGACCCGACGCAGGAAACAGAATAAGAAGAGCAACGATTTTAAAGCCCGTATGCACGACCGCAATACCGAAGGGGGTTGCCGCAGTATCAAGAATCGGTATATCAACAAGCGAGGTTATGATATAAAAAGCGGTAAGCTCAACAACGGTTGCTATAACGTTGAAATAAAGGTGAATAAAGGCGGCACGCTTAGCGTTCTTGTTTGCACCCGCACAGGAAATAATTGCGCTGACACAGGTACCGATATTCTGACCCATAATAATCGGTATTGAGGTCATATAGCTGATGCTGCCCGTAAGCGTGAGTGCCTGAAGAATACCGACGGAAGCCGACGAAGACTGTACAACGGCGGTAACAACCGTACCCATAATTACGCCGAGGACGGGATTTGTAAACAGAACGAGTATTCTTTGGAAGCTTTCACTTTCCGCAAGAGGGTCAACCGCATCAGACATTACTTCCATACCGAACATAAGCACGGCAAAGCCTATGAGTATAACGCCTATATCCTTGTACTTTGCCTTTTTGACAAACATATAAAGGATAATACCTATAAAAGCAAGGATAGGTGTAAAGGACGCCGGCTTGAGCATAGAAACCCAGAAGTTGTCGCTTTCGATACCTGCAAGGCTGAGAATCCACGCCGTAACAGAGGTACCGAGGTTTGCGCCCATAATAACGCCCACGGCCTGGCTGAGCAGCATTATACCCGAGTTTACAAAGCCGACGACCATAACCGTAGTTGCTGACGATGACTGAATAACAGCCGTTACCACAAGGCCTAATATAAAGCCTTTGAATTTATTTGAGGTGAGCTTTCCGAGAATGGATTTGAGCTGATTGCCTGCGCTCTTTTCAAGAGCGTCGCCCATAGTGTTCATACCGAAAAGGAAGAACGCAAGGCCGCCAAGCAAGGTAAACACATTTGTTATCGTCATAAAAAATCCTCGCTATTAAAAATATTGTCGCATTTTGGATTTCGACTGCATTATAACCGACTCCAAAGAGATTAATATTCCAATTTAGCAATATGACAAAAATTCATAATTTAATAATATTTTGCTTTATTTTCACTTAAAAATAGATTATCATTATAAAAGGTGATTATTTATGATTAAAAACGTTATTTTTGATATGGGCAACGTACTGTTGGATTTTGACCCCGAGGTTCAGCTTGACGCCTCGTGCTCAAGCGAAGAAGCAAAGAATTACGTCCGGAAAGAGCTGTTCGGCGGCAACGAATGGATTCAGCGTGACCTTGGCAACATCAGCCTTGAGGAGCTTTTCCAAGGACCGGCCGAAAGAATGCCCGAAGAATACCACAAAGACCTGAAAAGGTGCATTGATATCTGGCAGAGCTTTATGATTCCGTTTGACGGCGCAAAGGAGTTTTTGCAAAAAGTAAAAAATAAGGGCTACGGTGTATATATCCTCTCAAACGCAAGCCTTGACTTTTATAATTATTTCCCGAAACATTACAACCTCGGCTTCTTCGACGGCTACGTTGTGTCGGCAGACGTTCACATTATAAAGCCCGACGAAAGAATTTACCGTTTCCTGCTTGATAAGTATGGCTTGAAGGCAGAGGAATGCCTGTTTGTAGACGACCGTGAAGATAACGTGCAGGGCGCAGAAAAAGTCGGAATAAAAGGCTTCGTGTTCAAAGGGAATTATGATGATGTCGGAAAAATCCTCGGCATAACGGAGTAGTTTGCAAAATTTGTTCTATTAAGAAGCCAATCAGAGATATAATTATTCCAGCAAACCGTTACGCCACTCTTATTTGACAATTTTGAATAATATATTATAATGTTATAATAAGCATAATCCGGGGAGGGAAAGTTTTGTCTGAAGAAAAAAAAGAATCGCTTAGCAATGGTGTTTTTGCCGTACTCAGCGAGATACACACATTCGGCACAGATGCCTTCCTGCTGTATGATTTTGCCAATATTAAGCACAGGGAAAGCGCCTGCGACCTTTGCAGCGGCTGCGGTATAATTCCGCTGCTGATGTTAAGGGACAGGCAAAACAAGCCGGTTACGGCTGTTGAAATTCAGGAGGATGCCTGCTTGCTTATGAAAAGGGCTGTTGATATGAGCTCGCTTGACGGCAGGCTGAACATAGTAAACAAGGATTTAAAACAGATACGCGACGTCTTTTCGGCAGGCAGCTTTGATTTGCTTACGGTCAATCCCCCCTACTTTCCCGTCGGCAGTGGTTACGACTGCGAGGACGAGCCGCACAGACTTATAAGAAGCGAGTTAGGCTGTACACTTGAGGATATTGTAAAGCAGGCGGCTTGGCTGCTCCGCTCAGGCGGCAGAATGTGTATGTGCCACAGACCCGAAAGACTGGCCGATATAATATGCTCAATGCGAGAAAACAGAATTGAGCCCAAGCGGCTGCGCTTCGTTGCAAAAAACGAAAAAAGTGCACCGTGGCTTGTACTTATTGAGGGCAAAAAGGATGCAAAGCCCTCGCTCACTACAGAAAAAACGCTTTATATGAATGATGATAAAGAGCTTGAAAGGATATACGGCGGCTATGCAAACTGAAAACAAAACCGGTACACTTTATATTGTCGGCACGCCGATAGGAAACCTCGGCGACTTTTCGCCCAGAGCGGTTGAAGCACTCGCCTCCTGCGATTTTATTGCAGCAGAGGATACGAGAGTTACGGTCAAACTGCTCAACCGCTTTGAAATAAAAAAGCCCATGGTAAGCTACCACGAGCACAACAGAAAAGAACGCGGCGAGCAGATTGCCGCAAGGATTCAGGGCGGCGAAGACTGCTGCCTTGTGACGGATGCAGGTATGCCTGCTGTTTCCGACCCCGGCGAAGAGCTTGTTGACCTTTGTCACAATCTCAATATCCCCGTTTCGGTTGTACCGGGTCCGTGTGCATTTGTAAGCGCGCTTGCTCTTTCCGGTATGAGCGCAAAGCGTTTCACATTCGAGGGCTTCTTAAGCGGAAGCAAGCCGAGAAGAAAAGAACACCTTGAAGAAGTCAAAAACGAAAAGCGTACAATGTGCTTTTATGAAGCGCCGCACAAGCTGGAAAACACGCTCAAAGAAATGGCAGAGGTTTTCGGCGACCGCAGAATAGCGATAGTACACGAGATTACCAAAATCCATGAAGATGTAATCCGCACAACGCTTTACAAGGCGGCAAAGGATTACGAAAACGCCAACCTCAAGGGTGAATACGTAATTATTGTTGACGGTGCACCGGAAGAAGTAAAGCAGGAAATGACACTTGATGAAGCCGTAAAACTTGCCAAAAGGCTGATTGAAGACGGTGTCGGCACGAGCGAAGCCGCAAAGCAGACCGCAAAGGAAACCGGTTTTAAAAAGAGCGATATTTATAAACTGCTTGTTTAAGGAGAATTTTATATGTTAGAAAACATACGTGATTTCTGGTATCTTTACGTTTTACTGTTTATTTTCATAATTATCACAATCTTTGTTTGCATAAAGGCTTTCGGTGCGGCGAGCAGACACAGCAAGGAGGTTAACGCTCTTATTGCAAAGGCAAAGCGCAACAAGGAGCTTAGAGACGCTTACAAAGTGCTCACCGCTGAAATTATAGCCAAGGCACCCTCTGCCGAACTTTTTGAGGGCGTGGCGCTGAATATGGAAGCCGCCTGCCAGAAAACAGAGGACACAAACGGCTTTTACGCTTCACTTTCCGACGGGCAGAAAAAGGTTTACGCTTTCTACTATCTTGCAAGCGAAGCAAAAGAATTCGGCCTTTCGGCTTTTTTCAAAGAGAGCGCAAGACCGCTCACAAGCGATGCCGTTGCCGCCGCAAAGGAATTCCTGAGCAGCGATATTTACGCGGTAATAAACGAAATGTTTGCGTGCTATGACGAAGAAAACGAAACCGCATCTGTTATTCCCGAAACGGTTGACAGACTTAACGAAGAATTCAAAAATCTCACAAATGATATTGATTTGTTTACACTTGCAGGCGAATATATAAAGAATAATGCAAGTGAGTTCTTAAAATAAAATGAAAAGAAGCCAATGCGGATGATTTTTCCACATTGGCTTTTATTATTTACAGGCTTATTCTTCGATAAGACCGTTATATCTTGCAAACCAATAAGGCAGAAGATATGAGCTGGGGTTGGATGCATCGGTCGGTCTGCCCTCGTCGGGTCTGAAAACGTTTGAATCGTAGTTATGGGCAATTCTTGCGTCCATATCAAGTGCTTCTTTAAGCTGCTTTTCGCCGCCCCAACGCTCCTGCTCGGTGTCATAAACAAGGTCCTTGCGAAGCGAATTGATAAGCGGTCTGCGGACAAGGTCCATCGGATACTCGCGCATTGCCTTGGCTGTAATTTCAAGGTCGCAGACATCATCGGTATATGCACCGTAGATTACGTTGAACAGCATACTGTGCTCGGGACGCTCATAAGCCCAATGGTGTCTCATGCCCATAAGAAGGTACTTTCTGATTGCCGGGTCTTTTTCAAGGCGGAGTATCGTTGTTGTGCAGAGGAAGCCGAGGTTATCGTCGATATGGCAGGTGTGACCGTCCGGCTTCTTGTGCTGGGCAGCATTGATAAGATAGTGCTCATCAATTGCAAGGTGCATAAATTCGTTTCTGTACTTCTCGTCACCCGATACCTGATAAGCTACGCTGAGGAAAGTGAGCAACTCAAGAGAATTGATACACTTTTCCCACTGCCACATACTGTTGCGGTTAAGCAGGTCGGGATTCCAATTTGCCCAGGTTGTGGGAAGACCGTCAATATCGCAAAGTCTGTAGTTGTTTTCAAGGATATGATCAACGATATCGCAGACAATTTCCTTTATGTATTCTTTTTCTTCGTCATTTGCGCAGAATTCGTGATAAAGTGAGAAGCCGAAGAAATGACCCGTCATTTCGTCGCTTGATGTTTCGCCGAGCCACTCGCATTCGCCGTTAGGAGCAGGGTGCCACTCTGCACCGTCACGCTTGACAACCGTACCGTAGCCCTCTTCACCCTCAAAGCGAACTGCACGGGCAGTAAAGCCCTTTACGCCCGTAATCTTTGCAAGGTATCCCATAGCCTTCATTGAACGTCTTGCGGCTTCGAGAACCTTTTCGTCCTTTGTTACTGCGTAGCAATAGCAAAGAGCACCGATATAGGTCTGTGTCCAGAGACCGTCGTTATCGGAAATATGTACTTCGCCTGTGTTTATATCGCAGTTTTCAATTTTGTGAACGCCGGTTGTGTAGCCTCTTCTGATAAATTTATCTTCTGCAAGCTTGAAGAAATAATCGGCCTTTTCTTCAAGAGTCATCATCTTTTCGGTGATTTTTGTAACACCGGAATCAGTTGCAGTCCATATTGCATCGCCTACTGCTATAGCATCGTTGAGTCTGGGCTCAGTTGACCAGCGTGTTGCAGGAAGATACTTACGGGAACCGTTGTTAAGTATAATCAGACCTGCTGCAGAGGAAAAGATAACTCTGCCGTCCTCGGCAAAGCGGATTTTGTAAATCTCCTCTTCGGGCAGACAGTCAAGCTCATGTGACCGTACCAGCCGTTTGTCATATCGTAAACATACGCACCCTTATCGGTACCAAGCCAGACAAAGCCGACGCTGTCAAAAGCAATACAGTTTATTTTGAATTCGGGCATTGTTGAGTGCTCGTGGAATATTGTCATCCAATGCTTTCTTTTACCGTTGACAATGCTGAATTCGGTGCCGCAAGCAGCTGTAATTTTCTCGCCGCGGATTGCAAGGTCGGTAGGCATAAACTCGGTGTGGAAGAACTTGGCAAACTTACCGTCCTCGAACTTATAAAGATAGCCCACGGTGATAAGATAAAGCGCATCAGTACCGCTCATTGTGATAATTTCGTCCTCAAAGGTCTGAAAAAGGGCGATTTCGCCGTTCTTAGCAGCATAAAGCTCATTACCGCAGGCAAAGTATGTAACGCCGTCAAAGCTGAAAATTGCGTTCACCTTGCCGCAGGCAAAGCTGCCCAAAGAGCCGTCCGCCTTAGTGTAGTTAAGGCCTGCATCCGTGCCGATATAAACCGTACCGTCCTCACCTGCACCAAGGCAGAGTGCTTTGCTTGAAAGCAAGCCGTTGTCCGCCGTGAAAAACTCACAGAAGCGCTGAGGATATTGGTTGGATTTATAAAAACCTTTACGCATAATATTCTCCTTATACAAACTTATTTGCTTTTATATTAATTAAAATAATGGTAGTTGTCAAGGTTGAGTTGCAAATTACGGTTTATCAAGATGCAAATTACGGTTTATCAAGATGGCTTTCAATGAAATTTGATTATTCAACCATCCCCTATGAAAATTTCTTGGTCAAACTCAATTTCCAAAATCCGCCAACGAAAAAAGGCGTGATTCGCATGAATCGCACCTTTTGTGTTATATATAATTATTTCAGCAACAACAGGGTACAGAATGAAATTGCGCCCTGGATGATATTCAGGCGGTAGATGGTCTGGGAATTTGACCAGCCCTTGTTCTTTCTGAAGTGGTCGTGCAGGGGTGTACGGATATTTTTGAGCACCTTGATTTTGAGGAAGCGTGTGACGGAAACCTTGAATATACCGATAAGACCGTCGAGCAGGAGCACAAAGCAAAGCGGAACGGCAAGGAGCATATTGCCCGACTCGAGCACGATAATGCCGAGGAAAAGACCGATTGCACGGGAGCCTGCGTCGCCCATCATCATTGAGCTGGGCTCTGCGTTATACCAGAGGTAAGCCATAATTGAGAATATCATAATAACGGCAAGCTGTGAAACCTCGGAATCCTTCGCCATAAACTTACAGGCAATTGCGATAAAGATAATCGAATTGATTGAAAGCGAACCGCAGAAGCCGTCAATCCCGTCCGAGCAGTTTGTGGCGTTAATCATCATCCACAGGAAAACCGTTGCAATAAGAATGAACAGCGCCCAATGCACATTAAAACCGAAGATGCCGAAATTGAGGCGGAGCTCACCACCGTTCTGCCAGACGAATGCGGCAGAGGTAAGCAGACAGATTACAAGGTCGATAGCGCCCTTTTTGTATTCGTTCCAGGGCTTTTCCGATGCATCATCAAGATAGCCCGAAAGCATTGCAAGGAATATCATTACATAGTAAAGTATGTTCTGAATACTGATTTCAACGCAGATGAGCGAAACCAAAATAAACACGCAGATAAAGACTATACCTGCACCGCGTTTTTTGCCTGCGGAAAGCTTGCCGTTAAAGGCAAAATCACGGCCGCCGTCAACAGGGAGCTTGTTTTTGAACAGCTTGAGTGCGGCAAAAACACCGCCCAGCGAAAGCACAACCGAAATAACGGTTAACCAATTTAAGGGAAGTAATGAATTAAGCATAAAATATAACCTTCTTCTAAATTTTTGCATAAAACGGTCAAAACCGTTCCGTGTACAATTTTATTATTTTTGATTTCATTATTCAAGAGTTTTTATAAAAGAATATCCCTTTTTATAAAAGCCTTGCTTTTCGTAAAACTTATGAGCAACCGCTCTTTGCAAACCGCTGTTGACACCGATTACGGTCACGCCGTTATTCTGTGCATATTCCTCAACACATCTTACAAGAGCCGTTCCTACACCCTTATTCTGATATTCTTCTTTAACAGCAAGAGCAATAATACGCATAACCTTGCCGTCAATTTCAAAAGCAAGCCCGAAGTGAACGCCGATGAAACCGACTGTTTCGTTATCAATTTCGGCAACAAAGATTTTGTAATTGTCATCCGTCATCATTTTATTGATACGCTTTTCAAGCGTTTCAACCGATACGTTTTTACCGAGCTCATTTTTCAAAAGCTCGTATATACTGAGCAGATACTTATCTTTATATTCGGATATAATCATAAGTTTCTCCAAACGGAACGGTCAAGACCGTTCCCTACGCTGTCAATTAAGTTCAAT
The DNA here is from genome assembly GCA_017521365.1 of Clostridia bacterium. Lineage (GTDB taxonomy): Bacteria > Bacillota > Clostridia > Oscillospirales > Acutalibacteraceae > UBA8612. The sequence goes on along the minus strand of JAFXCT010000106.1, from coordinate 478 downwards.
ATCAATCAATTGATGTGTTATGTTCAATTTTAGAAAGATACTCTTTATCTTTCTTCGTAAGCTCGGCTTTTTCGAGCATATCCGGGCGTTTTGCGAGGGTACGCTCGAGCTGCTTTTCACGCTGCCATTTTTGGATATTGGCGTGGTGACCGCTGAGCAACACATCGGGCACTCGTTTTTCGTGCCATTCCTCGGGACGGGTGTACTGCGGATGTTCAAGCAGAGAGTTATAATGGCTTTCGTTCATAAAGCTCTCGTCGCTTGAAAGCACGCCGGGCAGCATACGGCAAACGCTGTCCGCAACTATAATTGCAGGCAGCTCACCGCCGGTGAGCACATAGTCGCCGATTGAAATTTCTTCATCGACTATTTCTTAAAGCACACGCTCATCAATGCCTTCATAATGGCCGCAAAGCAGGGCTATATTATCGTATTCCAGAAGCTCAATTGCCTTTTTCTGTGTGAGCACCGTACCCTG
>JAFXCT010000105.1 GCA_017521365.1 Clostridia bacterium | reverse complement strand
CTGCATCAGCTTCTGGAGCAGGTAGGTGCGAAGTTCGGCAAACTCGCCGTCACACTCGGCTATGTAATAGTTACCCTCTTCGTAAACTCCCTTGACGTTGTTTTCATAGAAAATCTGAACGTTTCTCTGCATAACGCCGAAGTTGGGGAATATGCAAATTGTTTCTCTGTAGTTATTTACATAGTCCCAGATATAAATTCTGTTGCAGATTTCGCCCCAAGCCTCAAGGTCTGCCATAAATGCGGCATTTTCCTGACAGCTTGCATCGTCAAGCGTGTGGCCGAAGCAGCACTCAATTGAGCAAAGGCGGACTATAACGTTGTCACGGGGTACGACTTTTGTCGGTGCCTGACGGGTGTACTGATAGGCAAAGGTATCAACCGCAATATTGGTGTAGCCTGCGTCCTCAATTGCCTTTGCAACGGCGTTGACAAAGGTAATCATCGTGCCCGAATGTGAGCCGTTTTCGTTGTCAAGAGCCTTGCAGTTTTCACACTCGCAGTAGTCCTGATTGTCGTGCTGTGTGAGCGAGAGAATCTGCACGCTTGCCGACGGGTCGTGGTTTTCGGCAACCACGGCAAGTGCCTCGGCAGTTACGATTTCAAGGGTTTTCGGGTTTGTAAGGCAGAGCTGATTGGGCGTACGCTTGCCGTCGTGAAGTGCAAAATACTCGGGGTTGGTTTCAAAATACTGCGAGGATTTGCAGTACTGCGTGGTAAGTGTATGCGCAAAAGAGCCTATGTAGCTTACGTTACCGCCCTGCTCGGCGCTGAGTGTAACGTAAACACCGCCGTTGTGACCGTTTGCCATTGAAAACTCCGTGTCACGGGAGCTGTTGGTATCGGTCTGTGTGTATTCAAAGAAAGGCTTGTAGCTGTAATCCGCATCCGTCGGCAGAGCAAGGTCTGCGTTTTCGGGGGTAGAGATAACGTCGTATCTATACCAGCGGCAATTGCAGTATTTTTCAAGGAAGCCGTAAACGCCGTAGATTGTGCCTCTCGTGCCTGCACCGCAGATATAAACGGTATCGCCCTCGGACTTGATGATATAACCGCCGTTGTCGTAACCGCTCAGGTCAAACTGCATTCCCTCGCTTGCACCTACAACGATTTTTGCACCGCTCACGGCAGATATGTCGTTTGCAACCGTATACTCGCTGCCCGTTATCTTACCGAGATAGTAAGCTAATTTTTCTGCGGCATAGCGGTCGGTTTCCGACGCATTGTAACCGGTAACAATAGTTACATTCTTCATGGAAATCCCCTCCTCCTGTGCGGCAGATATAAAGGCAAAGCCGCAGCAAAGGCTGATACAAAGAATAAGCGAAATTAGTTTTTTCATAAAAAACGACCTCTCTTATCTATAATGTTAATTCCATTATACAATAAGAAAGGTCAGAGTCAATTAACGAACTGTAAATTATGATTTAGAAAAATTAAATAATGCCTTCAATAAAAATCTTCAAGCCTATAGCAATAAGTATAACGCCGCCGAGAATTGAAGCCTTGCCTGCAAATTTTGTGCCGAATTTCTTGCCGATAGCAAGACCGCCAACACAAAGGAAGAACGTTACGACGGCAATTATAAGGCAGCACACGAAGGCTCTCAGACCGTCGTAATCCGCAATTGTAAAGCCGACGGAAAGTGCGTCAATCGAGGTTGCAACACCCTGCACGAGAAGCCCGGCAAGACCTACGGCGGGCTTTTCGTCCTCTTCGCCGCCCTTTATGCCCTCAACGAGCATCTTACCGCCGATAAAGAGCAGCAAACCGAAGGCAATCCACGGAATGAGCTTGCCGCAGGCTGAAAAGCACTGCATTACCGTATGCACACAAACCCAGCCGATAATCGGCATTGCGAACTGAAACAGCGCAAACACGCCTGCAATACCGCACAGCCTGCCTTTTTTCATTTTCGGCTCGTTAAGTCCGTTTGCAAGCGACACGGAAAAAGCATCCATTGCAAGACCTGCACCGAGCATTACGCTTGTACAAAAGAAAGAAAAGTCCCAATTCATAAAAAATCTCCTTCATCGAAACGAAGGAGATTTTAGCATATAACAGAGAAAAAAGCAAGTTAATTATGCGGTAATTGTTTCGTCAAGCTTAACGTTGCCGCTGTCGTCAATCGAAAGCATACGGATTGTGCCGTCCTTGAGGGTGAGCATTGAAGCTACCCACGCACCCGAGCCGTCGTTCTGCTTGCCGCCGTCGATAAATACGGGCAGAGCACCGTCAATAAACTCGTTCGTGTGGTGGTGGCCGCCTACAAGAAGGTCCATACCGAGGTCAATCATAGGCGCTGTCCAATCCTTGCCGAAATGGTCGGTAAGCGTCGGGTCGTGGCTGAAAGCGATTTTGTAGGTTGCGTTTTCGAAGCGGTCAGCTTCAAGCGAGCAGAGCCAGTTATACTCCTTTTCACGGTAGGCCGAAAAATCGACAAGGCCGCTGTATTCCTTGTGGTCGTCTTCCTTATCCTCGCCCGAGTCGATAACTATTGCCGAAAGCGAACCGAAATCGAAGGTGAAGTAATATTCGCCCGTTTCACTCGGCAGATACTTGATAGCCTGTGCGCCGAATTCGCCGCGTGTTTCGTGGTTGCCCCTTGTGTATACAACGGGAATTTCACCGCCGCTCAAGGTGAACGCATTTTCAAGCACGTGGTTGACGAAATCGCTCTTATATACCATTGCGCTCTTGACGTCGCCGAGGAGCATTATCACATCGGGCTTATCGGTGAAATACGAAACCGCATTTGACATTTCCTTTTTCATCTCGTGAATATCGGAAATGCAGAGAATTTTTATATCGTCCTGCTTGGGTACGCCGTTGAAACTGTATTCCTTGCTTTCAACACTTCTGCGCTTAAAAGCGTTATAGCCGAATTTGTAACCGACCTGCTGCGAGCCGACCTTGTAAGTGTTGCCCTGCAGCTCTGCCTTGGGCACCTGAACGCTGTGAACGGTATCGTCCGTTCTGATAAGACCGCCCGAAGCGTCCCATATAATTTTTTCTTCGCCGTTGTATGTATACTCAACATAGCCGCTGCCCTTGCCCGAAGTAGCCCAGACGACGGAATAGTATTCGCCGCCGCAGTCGAAAACGCAGGGCTCAACCGTAATATTGAAAGCAACGGGAAGGTAGGCACCTATTGTTGAAAACAGCGCCAGAAACATCGCATAAAGCAAAGAGAATATTGTCAACTTAACGACCCCCTATACTAATTATAGTTATAAATTAGCATTTTAATTTCACATTGTCAATCCGAAGAGAAAAAATACAATTGCACAAAAATTTTTGTTTTAAAAGCGCAATTAGCGGTAAAAATACTGTTGATTTTTGTTTTCAGATATTTTATAATAAATCATCACTTTTAACAGCGTTAATTTTTCTCAAGGAGGAAACAATATATGGATTCAAACAAAAGACCCGAATCAATGGCACGTATTACAACTGTTGAACTTGCAAACGCATTTATCGACGAGCAGGTTGCTCTCGTGCGTGAGCAGGTAGGCGACAAAAAGGTTCTCCTCGCTCTCTCCGGCGGTGTTGACAGCTCCGTTGTTGCCGCACTTCTTATCAAGGCTATCGGCAAGCAGCTCGTCTGCGTTCACGTTAACCACGGCCTTATGCGCAAGGGCGAAAGCGAAAACGTAATCGAAGTTTTCAAAAACGGACTCGACGCTAACCTTATTTACGTTGATGCAACAGACCGTTTCCTCGACAAGCTTGTTGACGTTGCAGACCCCGAAACAAAGAGAAAAATTATCGGCAACGAATTCGTTTACCTCTTTGCAGAGGAAGCACGCAAGCTCGCTGACGATGTTGATTTCCTTGCACAGGGCACGATTTACCCCGACATCATCGAAAGCAAGGGCGTAAAGGCTCACCACAACGTAGGCGGTCTCCCCGAGGACCTTCACTTCGGCCTTGTCGAGCCCATCAAGCTCCTTTATAAAGACGAAGTCCGTGTAGTCGGCAGAGCACTCGGCCTCCCCGCAGAGATGGTTGACCGTCAGCCCTTCCCCGGCCCCGGTCTCGGCGTACGCTGCCTGGGCGCAATCACACGCGACAGACTCCACGCACTCCGCGAAGCAGATGCAATTCTTCGTGAAGAGTTCGACAAGTCAGGCCTCGCAAGCCACGTATGGCAGTACTTCATCGCAGTACCCGATATGAAGAGCGTCGGCGTAAGAGACGGCAAGCGTTACGAGGGCTGGCCCGCAATCATCCGTGCCGTAAACACAACGGACGCTATGACCGCAACAATCGAGGAAATCCCCTACACCGTGCTCAACACAATCACGGCAAGAATCACAGCCGAGGTAGAAGGCATCAACCGCGTCCTCTATGACCTCACTCCCAAGCCCGTCGGCACAATCGAGTGGGAATAATTCCCTAAAGAGCCAAACCCCAGTAAAATCAAGGCTTTCAGGGCTCGGAATATCCCTTTGATAACACTTTGATAACACGACCCGGGAGTTATTATTCCGATTTCCCGTTGGCTTGCAGGTTATCAAGCTCATAAAATTTCTGCAATAAACGACTAAACCCTTAACTGTGTACTTCACGGTTAAGGGTTTTTTGTCGGATTTTTTTGTTTTCTTTAAAAATTATAAGGAACTTTGTGCTGTTTGGTTGTATAATAGGTGAAGGGGTCAGACGTGAGCCCTTAAGACAGGAGGAGAGCTTATGGACAACGGCGCAAGTAGCTACCGCCGTTTCCTTGATGGTGACGAAAGTGCTTTTGACGAGGTAATGAAGGAGCTGTTTGACAAGCTTGTTTTCTTTATTGACCGTTATGTCAACGACATTCACGCAGCCGAGGATATTGCCATTGATGTCTTTTCGGACCTGGTGGTAAACAAGCATCGGTACAATTTCAAGGTAACACTTAAAACCTATTTGTTTATGCTCGGGCGCAGCCGTGCACTCAATTACATAAAGCACCGCAAAATCATTGAGTTTACATCTCTTGAGCAGGCAAGCGGTATTTCGGCTGAGCAGGAAATGCTTGAAAAAGCCGTTCTGGATGATGAGAGAAAGCAAGCCGTAAGCCGTGCGCTCAATTCTCTGCCCGAGGATATGCGTGTCGTTATACACCTGATATATTTTGAAGAATTGTCGTATGAAGAGGCGGCAAGGGTTATAAAGAAAAACCGCAAGCAGATTGACAACCTTTTATACCGTGCCAAAAACAAGCTTCGCATCATTCTTGGGAAGGATGGTGAGCAGTTATTATGAGAACTTTTGAAGAAAGAAAAGCGGAAATATTTCTCCGCAGCGAAAACAGAATAAAACAGCGAAGGAAAAACCGCAGACGCATACTTTCCGTATGCATTCCGCTTTGCGTAATTCTGATTGTCGGCTCGGCAACACTGCCCCGGCTGCTACCCGTCGGCTACGACCGGGTTGAGCAGGAAAACAGCTTTGAAATCAGGGACGAGAGCGGCGACGGATTTGATTACGGTGACGAAGACGGCTTTGACGGAATTGAAGCTGCGCCCGAAAGCGACAGCTTTTCGTTCTCACTCACGTGGGGCTGCTACGGCATCAGCTCTTACGACAGCGCAACGGGCAGGCTTGTAAAGACTTCGGATGCTACACATCCCGAGGATTACGTTACCACGTATTATCTTACAGACGAACAGAAGCAGGAAATCTATAATCTGATTATCGGGCTTGATATTGAAAAATATCCCGATGAGTATAACCCCCACAAAAATGCGGTATCGACACCGTATATGACCTTGATTTTATCCGTTAAAGCTGACGGCATTGAAAAAACGGTTACCGTTCCCGAAACGGTGCTGTCCTACGACGCAAACAACAGAAAGGGACAGAAATTCCTCGATGTCTGCAAGGCGATTGAGGATATTCTGACCACAACGCAGGAATGGAAAGTCTTACCTGAATACGAATTCTTCTACGATTAAGGAGGAGCGGATATGAAAAAACTACGTATGTTTTCAGTTTTAACAAGCCTTATTCTTGTGTGTGCAATTGCCCTGAACCTTAACGGCTGTACATTGCAGGCGCAGGCAAAGGATTTGATGAAAGGCATATCCCCTAACAGCGTTAATTCGCTTGACAGTCTGGACAGATACAATTCGGCGGTTACGGATTTTGCCGTGCGTCTTTTCAGAGCAAGTGCAGAAGACGGCAAAAACGTGCTGCTCTCTCCGCTTTCCGTACTTTGTGCGCTGGCAATGACGGCAAACGGCGCAGAGAATGAAACGCTTGAAGAAATGGAAGCTGTTCTGGGAATGAGCAAGGACGAGCTCAACCTTTACGTTTACAGCTATATGAACAGCCTGCCCGACAGCAACGAATACAAGCTAAGCCTTGCCAATTCGATATGGTTTACCGAGGATGAGCGGTTTACCGTAAGCCGAGAGTTTTTGCAGGCCAACGCCGATTACTACGGCGCAGATATTTACAAAGCCCCCTTCAACGACAAAACCTGCCGTGAAATCAACAAATGGGTCAAGCACAAAACCGACTCTATGATACCTGAGATTATCGACGAAATTCCGACCGATGCGGTTATGTACCTGGTTAATGCGCTTGCCTTTGAGGCACAGTGGCGCAAGGTTTACGAAAAGGAGCAGGTGCGTGACGGCGAATTCACCAAGGAGGACGGCACAAAGCAGACTGCTGAATTTATGTACTGCACGGAAGGCACCTACCTCGAAGACGAAAAGGCAAGCGGCTTTGTAAAATACTACAAGGGCGGCAAGTATGCCTTTGTTGCTATGCTTCCCGACGAGGGTGTGAGCGTATCCGAATACGTTGCCTCGCTCGACGGCGAAAAGCTCAGAGCAATGCTCTCTGACCCCGGCTACACAACGGTTTCCACCGCTTTGCCGAAGTTTGAAACGGAGTATTCCGTTGAAATGAACGATGTTCTGAAAGGTATGGGAATGCCCACAGCTTTCGTTTCTGACGAGACCGATTTCACAGCGCTCGGCACTTCAGCAAGAGGCAATATTTATATTAACCGTGTGCTCCACAGAACCTATATATCCGTTGGCGAAAAGGGCACGAAGGCAGGTGCGGCAACGGCTGTTGAAATGGCTGACGAAGCGGGAATGGAAACGCTTGAGCCCAAGGAAATTTATCTTGACAGACCATTTGTGTATATGCTCATAGACACCGAAAACAATATTCCCTTCTTCATAGGAACAATGACGGATATTGAAAGCTGACGCAAGGAGTAAGGATTATGACGGCCCCGAAAATTTCGGGGCTGTTTTTGTAGCTTTTGCTGTTGATTTATGTTATTATTCATATACTGTAAACTTTTTTGGAGAAGGGCTATGTATTCACGGGTCTACGTTGAAATTACCAATATATGCAATATGAGCTGTTCTTTCTGCCACGGACATTCCCGTGCGCCGAGGCAAATGAGCAGGGAGGAATTTGCTGTTGTGCTCCGAAAGGTACGGGGCTTATGCCGTTATATCTATTTTCATCTTATGGGTGAGCCGCTGCTGCACCCCGATTTGCCGCTGTTTATTGAGCAAGCCGCAGAGCAGGGCCTTCTGCCCGTTATCACCACGAACGGCACGCTTGTGCAAAAAAGGAAGAATGAACTAATCGCTTCGGGTGTTCACAAGGTGAGCATATCTCTGCACAGCTTTGAGGGCACAGACAAAAGGGCACACGAAAAATATCTTGCCGAGGTTACGGATTTTGCCGAAGAAGCGAGCGCTTCGGGGATAATCGTTGTGCTTCGCCTGTGGAACTCGGGCGCTGACGATAAGCTCAACGGTGCAGTGCTCGATTTTCTGCGTTCACGCATTGACGGCGAATGGACACCCAACACCAAGGGTATACGCATTCACGACAAGCTCCACCTTGAATGGGGCGACCGCTTTGAGTGGCCCGACAGGGAAGCTCCCGTACAGGACTGTGACGTTTTCTGCTACGGTCTGCGTGACCACTTCGGAATTCTGTGTGACGGTACGGTAGTCCCCTGCTGTCTGGACAGTGACGGTGTTGTTAATTTAGGCAACGTTTTTGAAAGCAATATTGAAAGCATACTTTCTTCACCCCGTGCAACGGCAATGAAAAAAGGCTTTGACTGCCGAAAAGCAACCGAAGCCCTTTGCAAAAGATGCGGCTATGCACAGCGCTTTAAATAAAAATTTTCAGCCGGCAGAGCATTCGGTTCTGTCGGCTGATTGTGTTATTTACCGTTCTTTTTCTTAAACAGGCGGTATGAATAAACCGTGGGAACAGCTACCATTACGAGCGCCAGGCAAATCAGCGCCGCAAACGCCGCTGTATTCGGCAGGAAGGCACACAGTATAACGAGCACGCCGCACACGACCGCTATTTTGCCGCCGAAACGGTGGGTTGCGTTCCAGTTTTCCTCATCGCTCAGGGTCCATTTGATTTTTATACCTACCGTGTGACTCTGCCTGCATTTGGGCAGGTAATTGCCGATTGCAACGTAAATTATACCCAGCAGAACGCACATAACCGCTTTAATGTCGGGCTCGCTTCCGAGCGTATAGGAATACATCAGTGCACTCACAGCCAATGAAACCGCAGGAAAAATCCATAGCATCAGGCCGAGTGCTTTTTTGCTTTGATTTTTATTTTTCGGGTCCTTTTCCGTGATTACAGCGCAAAGCCACTGCAGCGCCAGCACGACAAGCGGAAAGCCGAAAACCGCAAAGCCCTTGCTTCCGTAGCGGTCGGGAGTGCCGTCCAAGCCCCAATGGATCGGAATTTTTTCGGGCAGGTCGCTCCACACAAGCAAGCCGAAAATAATCGGCACAAGTATGAGCAGTGAAGTAATTACAAGAGTTTTTTTGTTTTGCTTAATCATTGTTTTTCTCTCCTTTCAAATCTGTAAGCCAGAGCAGGGTTTCCTCTAAAACCGAGGCGTTGAGCTCGTAAAAAATGAACTGACCTTCACGCTTGTCACGCACGAGGTCTGCCTCTTTGAGCACGGACAGATGGCGTGAAATTGAAGCGCCCGTTACGGAAAAGCTTTCGCAGATTTCGCCCGCAGACATTCTGCCGTTTTTTAGCATATTGAGTATTTCACGACGGATAGGGTCTGCCAGCGCCTTTAGTGTTTGCTGTAAGCCCATATTTATCGCCCCCTTTCATCACATTATATTTAACATTTAACCAAATTGTTAAATATATTGTAACAGACAGGCTTATTACTGTCAAGCCCCTCAATAAATAAATTTGAATTGCAAATATTTTTCAGTTGTGTATAATTATAATCATAAATAATCTGCTTGGAGGCAAAGAGGATATATGGTACGCCACAAACATTGAAATTCACAATTACATAAACGCCTATAATTTGCTTATATGGAGTGCCAACGGCAAACGTGTTTACAACCCCACGCTGACTGACGTGCATTTCGTTGCAGGCGACAGATATTTCTGCGTGAAATCGGGCGACACCCTATCCTTATAAAAGCAAAACCTCAACTCAAAGACAAAATAAATGAGTTGAGGTTTATTTTATTGAGTTATATTATTTTCTTCTTTAATACTGCCCACGCTGCGGCTGTCAATTTCATAGGGTGCGTCAAAGCTGTTGTTTGTGATTTCCGCCTCACGCAGGTATTCAAGGTGCATACGGTGCTTGCCGTCCCTTGCGCCCTCAAAGCGGTTGCCGTCAACAGCAAGACTGCCGTGAACAAAGCCTTCAAAGCTTTCGTCCATAACCTTGGGCGTATAGCGTATTACGGGTGCACCCTCGCAGGTAATTCCGTAATCACAGCCGATTACGAGGTTGTTCCGAAAAGTAACATTCGTTGTATAGCCCGATTCAAACCAGAAGTTGCAGTCATCCTCAAGCAGAAGTGCAGGCCCCCACAGGTTTTCAAAGCGGTTGTTTTCAATCACAACCTCTCCCCTTGTGGTGCAAAGAATTCCTCTGCCTGCCGTCGGGCCGAAATTACAGTTACGCACGCACAAATCGGGTGTCCACGTTACGTTTTCGACAACGTCCTTTTCAAGAATTATGTCGGGCAGGGCACGGTCAAGGAAAAGCCTTATATCCGTATCGTTTACTCTTTCGTAAGCGGTAACCTTCGTTTTGGCATAGGGCTGAAGTGTATCCCACCTGATAAATTCAAGCTCATCGCCCTTTTCAAACGCCTGAAAGCCCCAGGATTCGGCGTGCATAAAGCGGACAAGCAGGCTGTTTTCGCTGTCGTCTTTTTCGACTATACGCAAGTGTGTGCCGTGAACATTCACGTAGTCATCGTGCGCTCCATTTTCAACACAGTTTTCTATTCTGAGCTTGCCTTTACAGCCCGAAAACTGAAAGAAATCCGCTGTGCTTGCAACCGTTCTGCCCGGGGCGGGTGTAAGGTCGCAGTTTATAAAGCTCACGTTTTCGCAATACTGCGAAACCATACCCAGACCGTGCATAAATTTTATGCGCAGGTTTTCAAAAACAAGATTTTTGCAACGCTGAAACAGACTGCCCGTCTGGTCACGGACTATGTTGCGTGTCTGAATTATACTTCCCTGCGGCAGATAAGCCTCCCTGTTTTTCAGAGTTAGGCGAACTGTATTTTCTCCGATTTCCTCGATTTTCTCACACTCAAGATTGTTCCTGCCGAAATCGAAGCACATTCTCTGCACGGGGTCGAAATATTTTACGTGACGGCGGCTGCCTATGTAGCTGTCCTCCCAGTAGGGCTTGCCGTCAAGCCCCGTTTCGCCCTGCCAGATAAGCTCGTTGTTTTCAATACGGTAAAGGTATTCGGGGTTGATTTTAACCGTGCACACACCGTTTTCGTTTGAAAGTACGGTGAATTCCGCCATCGTCGGGCAGGCATAATCTACCGTGAGATTTTTAAGCGTTATGTTTTCGCAGCCGTCAAACAGCAAGGGTGTCATTTTGCCGTGTACAAGCAGGGTTGCACCGTTGCCGTCAATGGTTATATTCTTCTTATCCTTTAAATATACAGCCGTTCTTCTCGTGCCGTCGGAGTTTTCGTGCTTTTTGGCTGTGTTCGAGCAATAATAGCCCGTGAGCAAAAACGAATCGTCCTGACGCACATTGTAAACCGTATTCTTTTCAAGGACTATATTTTCATTGCTTTTGGCATTGAGAAAAATCTCACTGAGTCTGTTCACTGCAAACAACTTCCTGTTCAGTCTGCGCCGCAGCGGCGCTTTCTTTTTCGTTAAGGCTTTCTTTAATCAGGCGGTAAACAACAGCCGCCATAGGCACACCTATCAGCATACCGCCTATTCCGAGCACACCGCCGCCTATCGTTACTGCGGCAAGCACCCAAAGTGCAGGCAGGCCCATTGACGAGCCGACAACCTTGGGGTAAATGAGATTGCCCTCAATCTGCTGAAGAACGATTATGAAAATCAGGAAAATAAGCGCCTTTACGGGCGACACCATAAGTATCAGAAAAGCGCCGACACCTGCGCCGATAAGGCCGCCGACAATCGGAATAAGCGCCGTAAAGGCAACGAGGGCACCAATCATCGGAGCATAGGGCAGCCTTAAGAGGAGCATACCTGCCATACAAAGCGTGCCGAGGATTACCGCCTCGGTGCACTGACCGACAATGAAGCGGTGAAAGCAATCGTCGGCAAGGGTGACAACGTGCATAACTTTATCGAGAAAGCGTGTCGGAATCCATCTTTTCATAACACGCTTGCACTGACCGCCGAGCTTGTCCTTATCTATAAGCAGATACAGCGCAACAATAAAGCCGATAACGAAAGCCATAATACCCGTGAAAACGCTTGAAACTGCAGAAACCGCAACGTTCATAACATCGCCCACACCCGAGAAAAGTGTCTGTGCAATGTCGCCTATCCTCGACTTCCAATCAATTGAGGAAAGGCTTGCTATAAGCTCGTCGGAAACAAATTCAAGTCCGCTGAGCCTTGCAATGAGCTTTTCGATTGCACCGGGCAGCAGGTTTATAAGCATTTCGATACAGTTGACGAGCTGAGGCGTAATCAGCACGGTTACAAGGGTGATAACGCCGATAACCGTCAGAATTGCACCCGTCAGACAAACGGGACGGCGGCTGCTGTCAACCGCCTTTTTCTTTGAGTTCGGGAAATAGTGGCGCTCATAAAAGCTCATAAGAATATTGATGATATAAGCCATTACAAGACCCGTAAAAACGGGTGCGGCAGCCGAAAAGCACTTGCCGATAAAGCCCGATATACCGGGCCAGTAATGTATGCACAAAAACAGCACAAATGCGCTCAAACCTATTCTGAAACAGGTTTTCCAATCAAGCTTTTTCATTTCTTCACTTCCATTTAATCTCTTCGGAACAAATCACGTGTATATACTTTTTCCGCACAGCAGTCAAGGCGGCTGTCGTAGCGGTTGGCGAGTATAGCATCGCTTTCTTCAGCAAATTTTTCAAAATCGTTTACAACGGTACAGCCGTTGAAAAGTGAGCCGTCCTTAAGCATAGGCTCGTAAATAATAACCTCTGCACCCTTGCTCTTGATGTTGCGGATAACGCCCTGCACGGACGACTCCCTGAAATTGTCACTGCCCGTCTTCATAGTCAGCCTGTAAACTCCTATTACGGGCAGCTCTGCCTCGGGCAAGGACGAATATCCGGCAAGCTTGAGCACCTGACCGGCAATAAAGCTCTTTCTGGTTTTGTTCGCCTCGACAATGGCAGTTATCATATTCTCGGGTACGTTCTCATAGTTGGCAAGCAGCTGCTTGGTATCCTTGGGAAGGCAGTAGCCGCCGTAGCCGAAGGACGGGTTATTGTAGTGGCTGCCTATTCTCGGGTCAAGGCAGACACCCTCGATAATCCGCTCGGTGTCAAGACCCTTGATTTCGGAATAGGTGTCCAGCTCGTTGAAATAGCTTACCCTGAGTGCAAGATAGGTATTGGCAAAAAGCTTGACTGCCTCTGCCTCGGAAAAGCCCATAAAGAGCGTATCAATATCAGGCTTGAGTGCCGCCTGCTGTAAAAGACCTGCAAAGGTTTTTGCCGCAGAAAGCAGAGCCTCGTCCTTCATATCCGTGCCGACGATAATGCGGCTGGGGTAAAGGTTATCGTAAAGCGCCTTAGATTCACGCAGAAATTCGGGGCTGAAAAGGATATTCTTACAGCCCGTTTTTTCTCTTATGCTTTGGGTAAAGCCTACGGGCACGGTTGACTTGACTACCGTTACCGCATCGGGGTTAACGCTTATAACCTGATTTATGACGGCTTCCACCGCAGAAGTGTCAAAATGATTGAGCTCATCATCGTAATTTGTCGGTGCGGCAATTATGACCATTTCGGCATTTTTATATGCCGCTTCGGCATCAAGCGAAGCCGTAAGCCTCAAAGGCTTTTCGGCAAGGAATTTTTCTACATACTCATCCTGAATAGGTGCACGACGGCTGTTAATCATCTCCACCCTTTCGGGGATAATATCAACAGCGGTTACTTCATTGTGCTGTGCCAGAAGCACAGCAACGGACAGACCTACGTAGCCTGTACCTGCAACGGCAATTTTCATTGCACGAATCTCCTTTGCACTTTTATATATCCGATATTTCAACACCTAAGCCACGGAGCTTTTCAATAATATCTACATAGCCCCTTTGGGTCTGGTAGTAGTTGTCAATTCTTGTTTCACCCTGAGCCCATATACCCAGGAAGGTGAGCGCCGCACCCGCACGCAAATCCGTTGCCCATACGTCGGTACCGTTTAACCTTTTGCCGCCGTGGATTATGGCGCAGTTCTGATAATTTACGATATCGGCACCGAACTTTTTGAATTCGTCAACATACTGGAAGCGCTCGGTAAACCTCGTGTCGGTAATAATCGACTCGCCTTCAATCGTGCAGGCAAGAGCCGCAAGCAGGGGTTGCATATCTGAATTTATTCCGGGATAAGGCGAAGTTGCCATTGAAAAGGGCTTTAAGCTTTTACCCTTTGCGGAAAGGTAAACGTTACCGCCCCACTCAAAAACGTCTGCGCCTATAGCTTTAAGAAGGGCAACGTCCTCACGTATAAACCTTGTGTCAAAATCCTTTATCACGATTTCGGAACGCATAAGCGTTGCCAGAATCATATACGAAACCGCCTCGTGACTGTCCTTGAGCACGGTGTATTCGCCGCCGTGAAGAGAGCTTACGCCGTTGATTTCAATATAACGGGTGCTGTAGGTAATATCCGCCCCCATTGCGTTGAGGAAATCTATAAGGTCTATTACCTCGGGGCGTGTGTTGGCGTTACAGACTGTCGTTTTACCTTCAGCAAGGGCGGCAGCAATAATTGCGCCCTCGCTTCCGCTCGTAGTGGCAATATGGAAAAGCAAATCCGCACCCGAAAGCCTTTTATCGGCCTGACCAGAAATGCAGTATTCCTCCTCAACAATATCAGCGCCGAGCCTGCGCAGAGTTTCAAGGTGGATGTCATACTTTCTGTCGCCGAGGTTACAGCCGCCCGGCATAGGATTGCTGACCCTGCCCGTGAGCGTGAGCAGAAGCGGCAGAAAAAGAAGCGAATATCGTATTTTCGAGGCCTCTTCGGGCACCTCGCTCTTTATTTCTCCGCCCCGTGAAACTGTTACGGAGTGGCCATTGATTTCAATATTAAATCCGATATCCCGAAGCACGCCCATCATAACCTTAAGGTCGTTGAGCTCAACGGGCATATTGTGAAGCGTTACGGGTTCACTGCAAAGGCAGGCGCCGACAACGAGCGGCAGCGCCGCATTTTTGGCACCGCTGAGCGTTATCTCGCCGAAGATACTGTCCGTTCCCTTTATACGTATCATTTCAAACCCTCCGCTTTATAAAAGCTTTTGTCTGCTGCTCAGTTACAAAAGTCATATTTCAGTTCAGCCTGCAGCAGCTCCGATAATTCGGCCTCCAGCTGTTCCGCAGCCTTCTGACGTGAATATTTTGTCAGAACAACGTTTTTGGCATACTCTCTGTTCTTTATAAAATCATCGTGGTGCTCGTAAAGCTCTTTGAAAGCATTCCAAAGACCTTCTCTATCGTTAGGACGTACAGCGATTCCCAAACGCGATTCATTTAGAATATCGGCAGAATCTCCGACGGAAGCCAGCAAAACGGGACAGCCCACACCCAACGCCTCAAAAAGCTTAGTAGGAACGCTGTCCTTTAGATTATCATTCACGAGCGAAACAAAGCTCATATCCGCACTCTTAAGCACGGTATACATCGTGCTGTTGGGAAGTCTGCCTGCAAAAACAACGTTATCAAGCTTATGCTCCTGAGCAAAGCTTTTAAGCAAATCCTCTTCGACTCCGCTGCCGAACAAATAGAATTTTACCGACAGCTTTTCATCTTTTGCACGCTGTGCCACATCCATCAGCTGCATCAGACCTTGTGCCCAGCCGAGATTTCCGATATAAACACAACTGAAATTCGCTTTGAAATTATATTCTTCCGTAATGGCCTCAACAAAAGCGTTATCCAAAAAGCGTTCATCAAGGCCGTTTGTAATAAAGCTGATTTTCGCCTGCGGAACATAGGTCTTTAATCTTTCGATTTTTCCCGGGCTGACAGCCGTAACCAGGTCTGCGTGCTTGAGCATAAAATCACGTACCCACTCAAAGACCTTGCTCACAAAGCTGTCCTGCTCAAGCTTGCCCATTCCCCACGCAACGTCGGGCCAGATGTCTCTGACATCATAAACCAGTTTTGCACGCTTTATTTTTGCAATAACCCAACCGGATACTCCTATAAGAGCAGGCGGTGAAGTGGTAATAACCACATCTGCCGGACCCGAGGCAAAAGATATAATTACCGATGTCAGGCTGAAAAAAATCTGATTAAGCAGCCTTCTCAGCAACGTCTTCTTTTTCAATTTGACAGTGGGACAATGGTAAACCTTTTCCGCTCCGTATTCCTTGCTGTCATTCATCGGGGCAAGCACAGCCACGCTGTGCCCGTGACTTGTCAAGGTGTTTGCGAAAACGCTCATTCGCTTAGCTGCAGGGCCTTCGTTAGGGTACGAATCGCCCATATGGATAAGTATTCTCATCTGTAGTATCTTCTCTTTCCGCAATTGCTCATAGATAATAGAATTATAGCATATTATAATAATTTAATCAATGAATATTTTTAACTAAATAAAAACCAACAATTAAAAACAAATCAGTATATATATTTGTCAGCCGTAAACAGCGGGTAACAAGCAAAGCAAAAACGGCCGTGTTGCCGTTTCGCAACACGGTGTCGGAGTTTGTAACCATTTGTAACCATTTTGTAACTTCTTTTTTGGAAAAATATGTGTTACAATGTGTTTGTAAAGAAATAAAAGGCGGCGATTCCAATGGTTTGAATGGATTTACACAGTATTTAATATGTAATAACTAATCAATCAGGAGACCAATCAGAGAACCGTCCCCTGATTGGTACACGCCCGTTTGTCGTTATTGAAAACAATCAGGGGACGGTTCTCTGATTGACTATATTTAATTCGGTTTTCACGGACGACCAAATGGGCTTTCCTTTGGTCGTCCGTGTTGCAAATATATCAATATGAATTTGATTAACCTATAGGAGCAACTCACGAACTGCCTTTTTTACCGATCTATCACTTTTACAGCGGTCGCTTCGTGAATCGATCCTACACGTTTCGTTTGACATATACGCTATTTAGTTGTAATATATTAGCTGATTATTTTAATACGGAGCTGAAGAAAATGAAAAAAATTATCAGCATACTTCTTATTGCGGCAATGCTGCTTATGATTCCCTTTGAGGCGGTTGCTGTTGGCAGCACCACGGCAGAGCCACCGGCAGACCTGCTGCCGCTGGCGCCGAAATCAAACGAGCCTGCCGAAATCCGCACACGCAAAAAGGTTGACGGACTGCGTATGTATGTTGACGAGGAAAACCCGCTGTTTATGATAAGAAACTGCCCTATATGGGGCGGCCCGCAGACGGGTGAAGCGTTTGCAGAATATGCAATTAAAACATATAACGCCCTGCCCGAGGATATCAGAAGCTTTGCGGTTATTTATATTGACGAGGGCACTACGGATATGACCCCGGCAAGACAGCTTGAATTCTGGGACGAGGTGCTGACAGTTACCGATGCGGCAAACGTGCCTATAGTCTGCCAGTCCGAGTGCTTCTGCACAAACAAAACCCGTGACCCCTTTACCCAGGAGGAGCTTTCCGCTGTGTTCAAGGAGCACCCGTCGCTTATCGGCTTTGTTCAGGTTGAGCTTTCGACAAACGGCGTTACCAACGAAAAGCTGGCTTACGACGAGGTTACCGAGGACAACGGCGTAAACAAAAATATTCTCGCCCGACTCAAATCCTGCATCAAGGCCTGTGCCGAAAACGGCGGTCTTTTCATCTGGCAGGATATGGAATATATCTACCACAAAAAAGCCAACTACATAAACCAGATTCTCAAGGACAGAGAGCTTTACGACCTGCTCAAAGCAAACACCGAAAACGTAATTATTATGGACAAGCACAACGGCCACGGCAGACACTTTGCAAGCCAGTCCAACATTCTCGGCTGCTGGCTGGACGATGTTTGCGGCAACTGGGGTGTAAACCTTGAAAACTTCCTCTGGTATGAGGAGGGCTTTATTGAATACGACGATATTGGTGTTGCCCCCAACGAGCCAAACCCGCTTACAACCGCAAAATATCCTCCTGCGCTTTACGGCATTGATATGATAGCCGACCTTGTCGGCGGCGCTACCGTTTACGCAATTGAGGGCACCTTCAGCCGTGGCGGTCTTTACCACTTTGTTGACGGCGAAGTAATTCTGACCCCCACCTTCTACGACGTGCTTTACCCGATTTATCAGCTTGTTTTAAACGGTGCAGTGCCCGCCAAGGAAGAGGTAAAGGAAAACATCAAGGTTGCCTACAAAATGACCCTTCCCCGTTCTTATGCACTCAGCGGTAACGATGCTCACCTACTGCAGGGACTTTACTGTGACGTATTCACTTCTATCGACGAAAAATTTGACATTTCCCCGTATTTCGACTGTACAAAAACCTGGGTACCCTCCACAAGCAGATACTATATAATCCCCATTCTGCCGATTTACTCAGACCCCAAACAGGTGCTTTCCGAAGCCGATGTGCTCAACGATTTCACCTATTTCCTCAACCTGCTTTTCATCAACCCGATAAAGCAGAAATTCTTCAACAAGCGTTATGAGGAAACCTACACGGGTGACGGCGTGCTGTTTGATATTAACGATTACATCTACATTTTCAACAGCAACGAAAACAAGACTATCGACGCCGCACAGACCGTCAGCTACACACTTCCCGAAAACAAGATAAGGCTTGACGCAAAGCTTGAAGCACACACCTATGCAATAATCGACGAGAAGGACGACCGAATTGAAATCGACCTTTGCAACCTGCGCCTTGACACCGATGCGGTATGTGCAGGGCTTGAGGGTGAGGACCAGTTTATGCGTGCCTATGCCGCAGGCGGTAAAATGAGCAACCCCAACGATTTCAGAGTAACCGTCATCACTCTTACGGGCTTTGACACCTGCCCGTCGGTAGATGCAACCGCCTCCAACAACGCAAAAGGCAAGGCCGAATGGGACGAGGAAACGAAAACGCTCACCCTTACCGCCTACACCAACGGCGAAACGAAAATTACGGTTATACCTGAATAACGGCTATGTAAAACCGACAGCGTACAGAGCAAAACCTGTACGCTGTTTTTTTAGTCTTTAGCTACAATGCAAAGCATAAAGCCTTTGATAATCACGAAAACCAGAAGCGATATGCAGAGGAATTTTTTCATTGCATCAAGGCAGATTATAGCCTTACTTGCACAGTTAATTATTTTAAGGTCACAGCAAAGTTTTTTCAGCATTTACTCTCCCCCTTTCAGCACGACGGCGTGTGCGATTGTAGGTATGCTTTCACCCTGCTGGCTTGAAACGGTTGACATCAGCGCACCCGTGCCGACAAAGAGAATTTTTTTGATTTCGCCCTCACGAAGCCGCCGCATAAAATGGGTGCAAACAACGGCGGCACTGCAGCCGCAGCCCGATGCACCGGAGTTTACGTCCTGCGCATCAATATCAAAAAGCATCGTGCCGCAGTCCTTGTGTATGCCCGAAATATCAAAGCCGTGTTCACTTTTCAGCAATTCTACGGCAAGCTTTGAGCCGATAGCACCGAGGTCACCCGTTACAATCACGTCATAATCTGTAGGCTTTGTACCGCTTTCCCGAAAATGTGCCGCTATGGTATCTGCCGCAGCCGGTGCCATTGCCGCACCCATATTATTTGCGTCCGTTACGCCCATATCGCAGATTTTGCCGAAGGTAACGGCTTCGATTGCTACGCCTTTTTCTGCGTTTTCAACCACCGCCGCACCTGCCGCTGTTGCCGTCCACTGTGCCTGCGGCGGACGCTGACCGCCGTATTCCAGCGGCAGACGGAACTGCTTTTCCGCCGAACAGAAATGTGACGAGGTTGCGGCTACTGCCGTTTTTGCCGCACCCGAATTGACGAAAACTCCTGCCATTGCAAGGGACAGAGCCATAGTCGAGCACGCTCCGTACAGCCCTGCAAAGGGTATTCCGAAATCCCTTATTCCGAAGGTTGTGCCTATACATTGACCCAGCAAATCGCCCGCAAAAAGCAGGTCTATTTCTTCGTTTTTTCTGCCCGATTTTTCAATTGCGGTTTCGATTGCCGCTTTTTGAAAAGCGCTTTCCGCCTTTTCCCACGAGTCCTCGTTCATTCGTCCGTCGGTGAAAAT
Source organism: Clostridia bacterium (assembly GCA_017521365.1). Classification (GTDB taxonomy): domain Bacteria; phylum Bacillota; class Clostridia; order Oscillospirales; family Acutalibacteraceae; genus UBA8612. The sequence continues at coordinate 4,774 of JAFXCT010000105.1, read as the reverse complement.
TCTGTCAAATTCTTCTCTTAGCGGTCCTTCGCCTTCCTTCTTGCCGACAACGCCTGCCGAAGCAATTATTCTCGGTCGGTTTTCAAGAATTATCGTCTGCCTTCCCGTTTTTTTGTTCATCATATCACCTTCTTTTCTATTGTTTGTATGACAAAAATAAATATTAAAAGCAAAATTTGTTTACTTATCGGCGTTTATTTGGTATAATAATGAAAAATTATACTTAAGAGGTGTACATAATGAAAAAAACACTTTCAAAAATTATTGCGCTTGTGCTTGCGCTTTGCTGTTTGTTCGGCATCAGTGCTCAGGCTTACACCATTCCTGCCGATATCGGCACACTCAGGGACAGCTTTATTCCCGGTGAAGGCCCCGTTGAAGACGGCTACAGCATTGACTACCGCTATTATTCACCCGTAAAGAAAAACGACAGCACAAAATACCCCCTTGTTGTCTGGCTTCACGGTATGGGTGACGGCAGCAAGGAAGGCAATCAGGTTACAAAGAGCCACGTTGCACTCTGGGCAAGCGAAGACTACCAGAAGCGCTTTGGCAAGGGTGCATTCATTTTCTGCGCACGCTCAAGAGAAGAGCTCGGCATCTGCTGGGACAACTCCATGGTTGAGCCCCTTCGTGCCGCAATCGAGGACTTCATTGCAAAAAACAAGGCTAACATAGACACCACAAGAATTTATGTCGGCGGCTATTCAATGGGCGGCAAGATGACCTTTAAAATGGCTATAGCTTACCCCGAAATGTTTGCTGCTGCTTTTCCGATTTGTCCTGCCTGGGCACCGTCCACCGCACTTCTTGAGAAAATCAAGGATATGCCCGTATGGATTACCTCCTGCCAGAAGGACCCCATTGTAAACTACAGCATCTGCGTTGAGCCCACCTGGAACAAGCTCTGCAGCGTTTCCGACGTTGCCGCAAAGTGCCGCTTCTCCACACTTTCCACCGCCTGCTACGGTGACGGCACGAAGGCTCCCAGCAACCACCACGCATGGTATGCGGTAAACAACGATATGTTCTCGGACGACAAGGGCGTTTACCCGAAAATGACCACAGTTAACGGCAAGGGTGAGGAGGTTAAGCTCACCTACCCCAACGGCATAATCTCGTGGCTCACCTCTCACAAGTCAGACTATAACGGTAAGCCGCTTGCAGACGGTATGGGCAACCTTGAGGGCGCAGCCAACACGGACATCCCGATTTCCTTTGAGTTTGACGGCATCCTTGATATCGTTATGGAAATTGTCAATATGATTGTCGGCTTTATCAAGAGCTTTATAAAATAAAAGGAGCATAATTTAGCTAATTTGCACTTATATATTGCTTTGTGCATATATAATAAATATTTAAAATAACTATTGCTATTCGCAAACAATTGTGTTACACTAACATTGTACGAACATTTAACTGAGAGTGGGCTTGACGAGTCCGCTCTCTTGTTTTTGTAAGGCGGTTGGTACAATCCGTACCGCACTAAAGGAGTGTGTTTATGGCAGGAAAGAAAAAAGGCGGCAACACCGTAGCCGCAGTCACGGCCATAGCCGAGCCAATTGCAGCTCAGCTCGGTTTAAAGCTGTGGGACGTGCGTTTTGTCAAAGAGGGCGCACAGTGGTACCTTCGTGTTTTCATTGACAAGGAAGGCGGAGTAAGCATTGACGACTGTGTGGATATGAGCCACGCACTCGACAAGCCGCTGGACGAAGCAGACCCGATTGAGCAGGCGTACTGCCTTGAGGTCAGCTCACCCGGCACGGACAGAGAGCTTTCCCGTCCGTCACATTTTGAGGCTTATCTTGGCGAAAGCATTATCGTAAGGCTCATCCGTCCGCTTGAAACGGGCGAAAGAGAGCTTCACTGCAAGCTTATCGCTCACGATAACGAGGGCTTCACCGTAGAAACGGATGAAAGACAGCTTTTCATCACACGCAAGGAAGTTTCCTGGGTACGTGTTGACGACAGCGCAATCATATAATTAATTTGTAAATTTACCGAAAGGATTGATTAATAAAAAATGGATACGAAAGAATTTTTTGCAGCAGTAAAAATGCTCGAAAAGGAAAAGAATATCCCTGCAGATATTCTTTGCGAGCGCATTCAGGCGGCTATTGTTTCCGCAATCAAGGGTGAATACGGCAGAGATATCGGCTACTGCGATATCAACCTTGAGGAAGGCTCAATGGCTGTTTACCTTCGCAAGAACGTAGTTTCCGAAATTTCCGACCCGATTACTGACCTTCTTCCCGAAGAAGCACAGCGCTACAAGAAGGGTGCCGTTCCCGGCGATATTGTTGAAATTCAGCTTGAAACGAGAGATTTCAGCCGTATTGCCGCAAGCACGACGAAGAACGTTATCCGTCAGGGCATCCGTGAGGCTGAACGCAGCCAGATTAAGCAGGAATTCCAGTCCAAGCACCAGGAGCTCGTTACAGTCCGCGTAGTTAACATCGACGCTGAAACAGGCAACGCTACCGTTGAGCTGGGCAAGGGCGAATCCGTGCTTCCCAAGACGGAGCAGGTACCCGGCGAGGTGCTCAAGGTAGGCGACCTCGTTAAGGTTTACGTTGTTGACATCCGTGAGGGTGAAAAGAGCGGCGTAAAGGCTATGATTTCCCGTACACACCCCGGTCTTGTTCGCAGACTGTTTGAGGAAGAGGTTCCCGAAATCTTCGACGGCACGGTTGAAATCAAGGCAATCTCCCGTGAGGCAGGCTCCAGAACAAAGGTTGCTGTTTACAGCGCAGACGAGAACGTTGACGCTGTCGGCTCCTGCATCGGCGCAAGAGGCGCCCGTGTAGGCAAGGTTGTTGACCTGCTCGGCGGCGAAAAGATTGACATTGTCAAGTACAGCGAGAATCCGGCTGAATTCATTGCCGCTTCCCTTGCTCCGGCAGACGTTATCAGCGTTGAGGTTCTTGACGACGCTCCCAACTCCTGCTGCGTAACTGTCCCCGACAACCAGCTTTCACTTGCAATCGGCAACAAGGGTCAGAACGCACGCCTTGCCGCAAGACTTACGGGCTGGAAAATCGACATCAACCCCGAAAGCGGATTTTTTGAGATTAAAGAATAATAATACGAAGGCGATGGCAATATGAATAAATCGAAAAAGGTTCCGCTGCGCAAGTGTCTGGGCTGCGGCGAAATGAAGCCCAAGCAGGAGCTTATCCGTGCGGTGCGCTCACCCGAGGGTGAGATTTCGCTTGACCTTACGGGTAAGAAAAACGGCAGAGGCGCATACATCTGCCGTGACAGCAAATGTCTTACCGCCGCAATCAAGGCAAAGCGCTTTGAAAGAGCCTTCGGCTGTAAAATCGAACAGCCTGTATATGACAGTATGCTTTCGGAGCTTGAATCCGACCAGCAGAATTAAGGAGGATAACGCATGGCAGCAATCAAATACAGAATTCACGAAGTCGGCAAGGATTTCGGCAAATCGAGCAAGGTTGTGCTCGAGCTGCTTGCAAAGTATTTTGACGACACGAAAAACCATATGACAGCCCTCGAGGACAGAGAGCTTGACATCATTTTTGAAACCTTCACCCAGGAGACGGCAGTAAGCAGCTTTGACGAGTATTTCGCAACCGCTTCACAGCCCAAGGCTGAAGAAAAGAAGCCCGAGAAGAAGCAGGAAGCCGCACCCAAGGCAGAGGCTGAAAAGAAGCCCGAAAAGCCTGCCGCTCCCGCACAGAAAAGAAATGAGGGCAAGCAGCCCCATCAGGACAAGAAGCCCGTTCAGCAGCCTCAGCAGGCAAAGCAGCCCGAACAGCAGCCCAAGAAGAAGGACAAAACAGGTCCGCTTCAGGCAAGAACAAAGGGCGAAAAGAGAACGATTGACACAAGAGCAGACAACGTTCAGCTCGAAAAATACAACGAGCGCTACGAGAACATTGTTCCCGTAAACAAGTCCGAGGGTATTCAGGATTCTTCTGTCAGAAAGCAGAAGCTCAACCAGAAATCCAAGCAGTACCGCAAGCAGGGCGGCAACCAGCGCCGCCGTGAGACAGAGGCAGAAAGACTCAAGAGAATTGCCGCAGAGCGCGCAAGCAGACAGATTTCCATTACAGTTCCCGACGAAATCACAGTCGGTGACCTTGCAATGAAGCTGAAGATGACTGCCGCAGAGGTAATCAAAAAGCTCTTTGCACTCGGTCAGATGGCTACAATCAATGATATCCTTGACTATGATACCGCAGAAATCGTTGCAAGCGAGCTTGGCGCAAAGGTCACCAAGGAAATCGTCGTTACAATCGAAGACAGAATCATCGACGCCACAGAGGACGATGATGCAGACCTTCAGCCCAGAAACCCCGTTGTTGTCGTTATGGGTCACGTTGACCACGGTAAAACCTCACTTCTTGACGCTATCCGTCACACCTCCGTTACTTCAACAGAGGCAGGCGGTATCACACAGCACATCGGTGCTTACAGAGTAAAGGCAAACGGCGAGCTTATCACCTTCCTTGATACTCCCGGCCACGCCGCCTTTACGTCAATGCGTGCACGAGGCGCACAGGCAACGGATATTGCCGTGCTCGTTGTTGCCGCTGACGACGGTATTATGCCCCAGACTATCGAGGCTATTAACCACGCAAAGGCTGCAGGTGTTACAATCATCGTAGCTATGAACAAAATGGATAAGCCCGATGTTTATCCCGACAGAATCAAGCAGCAGCTTACAGAGTACGAGCTCATTCCCGAGGAGTGGGGCGGCGACACAATCTGTGTTCCCGTTTCCGCACACACAAAGATGGGTATTGACGAG